>JAHCJT010000419.1 GCA_026126245.1 Alphaproteobacteria bacterium | reverse complement strand
GATGTCTGCCGCCAGTCCAACGTCGCCTACGTCCTGGAGGGCTAGGTACTGCGCCGGCTGTCCCGCCGAGGTGATCGCCGATGTCAGTCATGTCCTTTCCCCCGGAGGGGCGCGGCGATCGCATTCGGTCGCCAGGACGCACGTCATGACCTCGCCCCAGCGGGGAGAGGTCGACGACCGCGCAGCGGTCGGCGGGTGAGGGGCCGCCGCGGCCGCACGTGAGGCTTGTTCAGAAGCGCCCGGTCTGTTGCGCGACCCCCTCACCCGGCGCTGGCGCGCCGACCTCTCCCCGTTGGGGCGAGGTTCATAGGCGATCGCGCTGGCCGCCGGCGGAGGGTCGGCGCACGTCAGGTGCCGTCACCCGGACGATCACGGCAGGGTGCCGGGCGGCAGGGCGAGGCAGTGGGCGGCGATGGCGCCGGGCGTGGTGAGCCACAGCGCGTCGCGGTACTGCACGATATGGGTCAGCGCCCGGCGCAGGTGCTTCAGCCGGTGCGGCTGGCCGACGATGTAGGGATGTAGCGCGATGCCCATGACCAGCGGCTGGCTGCTCGACTGCTGCAGCATCTCGTCGAAGTGATCGACGATCATGTCGGCGAAGGCGGCGCCCTCGATCTTGCGGCCGACGATCATCGGGATGTCGTTGATCTCCTGCGGGTAGGGCACCGCGAGGATCGAGCCGCCGCCGCGGGTGCGGAAGCGCACCGGCTGGTCGTCCATGCACCAGTCCAGCAGATAACTGTAGCCAGCCTCGGCCAGCAGGTCGGGCGTGACGCGGCTTTGCGAGATCCACGGCCCCAGCCAGCCGGCCGGCGGCTTGCCTTCCTCGCGCGCCAGCCTGGCCGTCGCCTCGGCGATCAGGGCGCGTTCGGTGGCCTCGTCGAGCACGCCCTGGCGTTCGCTGTTGGACCGGCCATGGCCGACGATCTCGTCGCCGCGGCCGCGATGCGCCGCCACCAGCTGCGGGCAATAGTCGTAGATCGCGCTGTTGATGAGCGCCGCGGCGGGCAGGCCCAGGGCCTCGAACAGGTCGAGCAGGCGCCAGGCGCCGACCCGGTTGCCCCAGTCGCGCCAGGCGTAGTTCAGCACGTCCGGCGGCGGACCACCGGGTGCCAGCTCGGCGCCCAGCCCCTCGCCGAAGGCGAAGTGCTCGAGGTTGAGCGCCAGGTAGACCGCCAGGCGATGGCCACCGGGCCAGTCGTAGAGCGGCCGGTCATGGATCGGCCGGTAGTCGTAGCGGCCGTGGCTGGGCAGGGGCATGCGTATCGCCTCGAAGCGGGGTGGAGCGGCACGTTCTCAGGCACGAACATTGACGCGAATCCGACGTGTTCCTCACCCTGAGGAGCCGGCCGTCAGGCCGGCGTCTCGAAGGGTGGGCCATCGAACGGCCAGTTCGAAACCGAGTCGAACGGTCGTGCCTGTTGCGCACCCTTCGAGAGAGACGCCCGCCCTTATTCCGAGCGAGCCCTGCCCCTCTCCTTCGAGACGGCCGCTTCGCGGCCTCCTCAGGATGAGGAGCAGGGTGAGCCGAAGGACGCGGCCTCCTCAGGGTGAGGAAAAGTGCTGCGCGAGGCTCACCGTCCATGCGCCTCACGCCGCCAGCCAGCCGCCATCGACCGGCAGGGCGACGCCGGTGACGAAGTCGGCATCGTCGCTGGCGAGATAGGCGATGGCGGCGGCGATTTCCTCCGGCTTGCCGAAGCGGCCCATGGCGTGGCGCCGGCGCGAGCGTTCGCGGGCCGCCTCGGGCTCGGGCTGGCGGCCGAAGGAGCGGCGCAGCATCGGCGTGTCGGTGGCGCCGGGCAGCACGGCGTTGCAGCGGATGCCCTGCTCGGCATAGTCCAGCGCCACCGCCTTGGTCAGGGCCACGACGGCGCCCTTGGAGGTCACGTACGAGACGTTGCCGCGCCCGCCGGCGATCGCAAGCTGCGAGGCGATAGTGACGATGGCGCCGCGCTTGCGCGCCGTCATCGGCCGCAGGCATTCGCGGATCCACAGGAACGTGCCCGTGACGTTGACGCCCATCACCGTGTTCCAGTGCTCCAGCGAGGTCTCCAGCGCCGCGTTGCCCAGCGAGATGCCGGCGGCGGTGACCAGGATGTCGAGCCGGCCGTAGTCCCGGTCGGCCGCGTCGATTGTCGCGCGCGCCAGCGCCTCGTCCAGCACCTCGCCGGCGACCGTGCGGCAGACCGCCGGTCCCACCGCCGCCGCCAGCCCATCCAGGCCGGCCGCATCCCGGTCGACCGCCACGATGCGCGCGCCCGCCCGCGCCAGCCGCTCGACCGCCGCCCGGCCGATCCCCGACGCCGCCCCGGTGATGACGGCGACCTGGCCTTCAAGTGTCATCGGCAATCTCCTGACGGCAGGGCGATCGTACAGCGACTCAATCGTCGTCCTGAGCGCCGCGAAGGACCCTGCGGTTTTGATTTCAGGTCGTGATGATGACGAAAGATCGCCGGCGCCGCCATTTCATTGACCAGCCACCGCAGGGTCCTTCGCGGCGCTCAGGACGACGGTGAAGCTCGCACGGGCGCGTGTGCAGTCTAGGCGGCGCGCGGCGGATCGGCTATCACAGGCCGCCATGAACATCTCGCCGATCGCCAATCCGCTGCTGGCGGCTGTCGCGCCGTCGCCCATCGCCGAGACCCGCGGCTGGGTGCTGGGCCGCCGCTTTCCCGCCGACAAGCCGCTGATCGACCTCGCCCAGGCCGTGCCGGGCCACCCGCCGCCGGAAGAGCTGCGCGCGCATCTCGCCGAGGTGCTGCGCGATCCGACCAAGCACGGCTACACCGCCATCCTCGGCATCCCCGAGCTGCGCGAGACCTACGCCGCGCACCTGGCGGCGTTCTACGGCGCGCCGATTGCGGCCGGCGAGGTCGGCATCACGTCGGGCTGCAACCAGGCCTTTTGTCTGGCGATGATGGCGCTGGCCAAGGCCGGCGACGAGGTCATCCTGCCGCGGCCGCACTACTTCAACCACGACATGTGGCTGCGCATGCTGGGCATCGCGCCGGTGGCGCTGGATTTCCGGCCCGGCTCGGGCGCCGTGCCGTCGGCCAAGGACGCCG
>JAHCJT010000418.1 GCA_026126245.1 Alphaproteobacteria bacterium | reverse complement strand
CGCGGACCTGCCCGAGGTGTGGCGCGGTCTGCAGCGCATCGGCTTTGCGACTCCGAACCTGGGCCTGGTCGGTGACATCATCGCCTGCCCTGGCCTGGACTACTGCGCGCTGGCCAACGCACGCGCCATTCCGGTGGCGCAACGCATCTCGCAACGCTTCGCCGATCTGGGCCGCCAGCACGAAATCGGTGAGCTGAAGATCAAGATCTCCGGCTGCATCAACGCCTGCGGCCATCACCATGTCGGCCACATCGGCATCCTCGGCGTCGACAAGAATGGCAGCGAGTTCTACCAACTCACCCTGGGCGGCCATGCCGGCGACGATATCTCGCTGGGCACGATCGTCGGGCCGGCCGTGCCCGCCGACCAGGTGGTCGAG
This sequence comes from Alphaproteobacteria bacterium, assembly GCA_026126245.1. Lineage (GTDB taxonomy): Bacteria > Pseudomonadota > Alphaproteobacteria > Reyranellales > Reyranellaceae > Vineibacter. The sequence continues at coordinate 2,689 of JAHCJT010000418.1, read as the reverse complement.
GCTGTCGAGTCACTGGTCGGCACCTACCTGGCGGTGCGTCACGACGGCGAACGGTTTCTCGACACCTATCGGCGGGTCGGGACCGCCCCGTTCAAGGAGCGTCTCTATGCCCCTGCTTAAGGATGGCGCGCTGCGCGACGACCTGTGGCAGCGTTTGGCGGATGACGCGCCGCTGCCGGTCGAAGGCGCCGTGATCGTCGGCGCCGGACGCTTCGGCGCCGATCGTGTGATGTTGCTGGCGCGTGCCGCGCCGCTGGGCGTGCTGTTGAACAACACCGATCCGGTCGAGCCATTGGTGCCCGACCTGCACCGCCTGGCGCTGATCGCGCTGGACTTCCCCAAGTTCAGCGACGGCCGCGCCTACTCGCAGGCCCGGCTGCTGCGCGAACGCTACGGCTTCGCCGGCGAACTGCGCGCCACCGGCCAGGTGCTGCCCGACCAGCTGCATCACATGCGGCGCTGCGGCTTCGACGCGTTCGAGCTGGCACGCGGCGAGCCGTTGCAGGCGTGGCGTCGCGCCGTGCACAGCTTCAGCGCCGTGTACCAGCCCACCGGCGACGGGCGTGTGCCGGTGTCGGCGCTGCGCCGCCGCCTGACCGGTGCCGCCGTGCGGTAGTCCGGGCGACGGCTGGTGCCGGGCGGTGGTGTCCCGGCGCAGGCGTGATTGGCTTCCTGCCTCGGGAATATGCTAAGCGGGCGCGGTCACCAAAGCCGCAACCGCAAGGAAACGCCATGCGCCTGTACACGTCGGTGGGACCCAATCCCAAGGTCGTCCGCATGTTCATGAAGGAGAAAGGCATCGAGTTGCCGACCGTCGAGGTCGACATCCGCGGTGGCGAGAACCGCCGCGAACCCTACTTGGCCAAGAACCCGGCCGGCCAGTCGCCGGCGCTGGAGCTGGACGACGGCACATTCATCACCGAGATCACGGCGATCTGCGAATATCTCGACGACGTGAACAAGAGCAGTCCGTCGCTGATCGGTGACACGCCGCAGCAGCGGGCCGAGACGCACATGTGGACCCGTCGCGTCGATCTCAACATCTGCGAGCCGATGGCCAATGGCTTCCGATTTGCCGAGGGCCTGAAGATGTTTCAGAACCGCATGCGCTGCATTCCCGAGGGGGCGGCCGGGCTGAAGGCGGCAGCGCAGGACAAGCTCGCCTGGCTGGACAAGCTGATGGAGGGCAAACAGTTCATCGCCGGCAACCGCCTGACCCTGGCCGATGTGCTGCTGTTCGTGTTCGTCGACTTCTTCGCCGGCATCGGACAGCCGATCAATCCGGACTTGAAGAACATCGTCGCTTGGCACGCGCGCATGAAGGCGCGGCCCAGCGCCAGCGCCTGAGCCGGACATGACAGGCGCGGCGCGCCCGGCGATGCGCGTTGCCATCGCCGGGCTGGGTACGATCGGCCTGAAGGTGGCACGAGCACTCGATACCGGCATCGACGGGCTGGCGCTGGTCGCGGTTGCCGGGCGCGACCCGGCCAAGACGGCGACGCAAGCCGCGACGCTGGCGTGCCGGCCGGCAGTTCTCGACAGCGCCGTGTTGGCCGACGCTGCCGATCTTGTGCTCGATTGCGCGCCGTCGTCGGCCTTTGCCGCGCTGGCGACCAGCGTGGTCGAGGCCGGCAAGACGCTGATGACGGTGAACGCCGGGGCGTTGCTGCGGCACTTAGATCTCGTCGACCGCGCCAAGGCGAGCGGTGGCCGTATCATCGTGCCGACCGGCGGCCTGCTGGGCCTCGATGCGGTGCGAGCCGCCGCCGAGGGCCATATCGAGCGCGTCACCATGATCACGCGCAAGCCGCCCAACGGCCTGGAGGGCGCGCCCTATCTGGTGGAACGCGGCATCTCGCTCGCCGGGCTGAACGCGCCGCGCAAGGTCTTCGAGGGCAACGCCGCCGACGGGGCCAAGGGCTTCCCCGCCAACGTCAACGTCGCGGCAGCGCTGGGGTTGGCAGGCATCGGCCCGCAGCGCACGCGACTGGAAATCTGGGCTGACCCGGCGCTCGACCGAAATACGCATACCATCGAGGTCGAGGCCGACAGCGCGCGTTTCACGTTGCACATCGAGAACGTGCCGAGCGCGGAGAACCCGCGCACCGGCAAGATCACCGCACTGTCGGTGATTGCCTGCCTGCGGGGGCTAACGTCGCCGTTGCGCGTCGGGACCTGAAGAGCCGCCCAAGCTCATCCCGAAGGTGGGCCGCTTGACAGCAGGACGGTGTTGGCGCAATGTAGTGATTGATCACTCCTTAGACGGAAGAGACAATGCGCAAACACTACGTGTTCTGGTACGCCCTGCTTGCGGCCATCACTTTGGTTGCGGCCCTCTTTCCGGCCGGGTTAAGCGGCCGATCCAGCTTGCTTCAGCTGGTCGTCGCGGTCGTCGTGGCGATCGTGCTGCCGCCGGTGCTGATCTGGCTGGCGCAGAAACTGGGGTATCCCCTCGGACAGCCGGTCCACTGCTCGCGCTGCCAAACCGAACTGCCACTCCTGCGCAAGCCGACCAGCGTCCGGCAGGGTCTGCTGGGCGGCTACGACTGCCCGAACTGCGGCGCCAGCCTCGATGCGCGCGGCCGCGAAGTGCTCGCCAACCAGCCCCGTTGATCGCGTGAACCGCGGTCGCTGCTTCTCCCGCTAGCGGGAGAAGGAAATCGTCAGCGGTTCAGCTCGCGCATCGCCT
>JAHCJT010000417.1 GCA_026126245.1 Alphaproteobacteria bacterium | reverse complement strand
GTCGTCGAGCTGCTCCGGCGCCGTCACGTCGTTGGCGAGGCAGAGCTGCACCATCTTGCCGGCGTCGGTCACCGAGCCGCCGCCCACCGTAACGATCAGGTCGGCGCCGGCGGCGCGCGCGGCACCGGCGGCCGCGACGCAATCCGTGCGCGGCGTGTGCGCGGCGATGCGATCCCAGGTGCCGGCGTGGCGATTGCCCAGCCGGGCGACGATGGTCCGCACGACATCGGTGGTCCGATTGAGCGTTCCGCTGGCAAGGATGAAGGCGCGCGTTGCTCCCAGCCGCGTCGCCTCCTCGGCCACCACATCGGCGCAAGGCCGGCCGAATACCACCTCGTCCATGTGCGGATAGCGATAGACCCCGGCCTGCATCTCGTCCTCCGTTTCGGGCAGCCGACACACTGCGGCGCAAGTATCCTCGCTTGCAAGCGTGGCGACAGCGGCAAGGGCGGCGCCGATTGCCATCGGCAGCCGGGCGGGCGCATAGTTCCGCCCGTCACCCAAAGGGAGGAAGCGCACCATGACAGCCGCAGCGCAGCGCAAGGAAAGCCCGTCGGCGGCCCAACCGGCCAAGACCTATGCCCTGGCCAAGAAATCGGAGGCGAAATACGTCGAAGGCCGGCGCGCATTCTTCAAGTACCGCGAGCTGGGCGTCACGGCGGCCAGCCAGGGAGAAATCCGCGCCCAAGTGACGTCGGCCACGGCCGGCATGTCCAAGCCGACGGGCTGGCACTACCATGTCTGCGACTCGCAGCTGGTGTACATGCTGAGCGGCTGGGTCGACCTCGAATTCGAGGACGGCAGGACGATCCGCGTCGAGGCCGGCGACTCGCTCTACATCCCCGGCGGCTTGCGCCACAACGAGATCCGCACCTCGGACGCCTTCGAGCTGCTGGAAGTGTCGGTACCGGCCGACATGGGCACCGTGCCCTGCGATCCGCCGGCGGGTCGGTCGTAGCTGCCACGACAGGGCACCCGCCGTCCACCGGCGGGCGCGCCTAGGCTGTCCCGAACGCGAAGGCGCTCATCGCCAGAGCGCCATGGGTGAAGCTGCGGTGCAGCGCCCGGCCCTTCGCGCCGTCGCCCGCCGCGCCCAGCGCCACGAACAGCGGCAGAAAGTGTTCGTCGGTGGGATGCGCCATGCGCGCCATCGGTGCCTGGCGCTTCCAGTCGACCAGCGCCTCGACGTCACCCGCCTCGATGCGCGCCGTCAACCAGTCGTCGAAGGCGCGCGCCCAATCGGCGATGGTGTCGTGCTGGCCGCGCTGCAGCGCCCGGAGGTTGTGCGTGGCGCTGCCGCTGGCCATCACCAGCACGCCCTCGGCGGCCAGAGGCGCCAGGGCGCGCCCGACCGCGACATGATGCGCGGCATCGAGATGCGGCTGCACGCTCAGCTGCAGGATCGGGATGTCGGCCTTCGGCCAGCCCAGCATCGCCGGCACCCAGGCGCCGTGATCGAGTCCCTGGGACGGATCGACCTGTGCGTCGAAACCGGCGCCGCGCAGCGCCGCGGCAATCCGCGACGCCAGCTGCGGCGCGCCGGGCGCGGGATACTGCAGCGCATACAGCGGCGCCGGAAAGCCGTAGAAATCGTGGATGGTCTCGGGATGCGCGGCACCGGACACCGCCACCTCGTCAGTCAGCCAGTGCGCCGAGACGGCGATGATCGCGGCCGGACGCGCCATTTCGCCGCCGAGCCGGCGCAGGAATTGGGTCGCCGGCAGATCTTCGAGGATCAGGGTCGGCGCGCCGTGAGACACGAACACCGGGGTTACTGTTTGGCTCATGCGCGGTCTCCCGTCCCTGAAGCATCCTAGCGGTGGCAGGCCGGCAGGGACAGGCCGGCTTTGCGCTGTGGCGCGGCGCTTGGCGCGCCACTTGCACGACTGCTAACGTTGACAGGGCGACGGCCGCGGAGCGGCCGATATTTGGGGGTGTTCGAATGTTCATGATCAGGAACAGGGCCGTCGTGGCGGCCGCCATGCTGGGCGCCGGCCTGCTGATGTCGACGGCGCAGGCGCAAACGACATTGCGCGTGGTGGCGCACTCCGACCTGAAGGTGCTCGATCCGATCTGGACCACGGCCTACATCACGCGCAACCACGGTTACCTGATCTACGACACGCTGTTCGCGCAGGACGGCGAACTGCACATCCGGCCGCAGATGGTCGACACGTGGAAAGTCAGCGCCGACAAACTGGTCTGGACCTTCACGCTGCGCGAGGGCCTGGAGTGGCACGACGGCCAGAAGGTGACCAGCGAGGACATCATCCCGTCGCTGAAGCGCTGGGCCGAGCGCGACGGCATGGGCCAGCAGCTCTGGAAATTCGTCAAGGAGGCCAAGGCGGTCGACGCGCGAACCTTCGAGCTTGTGCTCAACGAGCCCTATGGCCTCGTGCTCGAGTCGCTGGGCAAACCCAGCTCGACGGTGCCGTTCATGATGCCCAAGCGCATCGCCGAAACGCCGTCGAACCAACAGATCAAGGAATTCGTCGGCTCCGGCCCGTTCATTTTCAAGCAGGACGAATGGAAGCCGGGCGACAAGGTCGTCTACGTCAGGAACCCCAAATACAAGCCGCGCTCCGAACCGGCCTTCGGCCTCGCCGGCGGCAAGGTCGCGAAGGTCGACCGCGTCGAATGGGTGGCGATCCCCGATCCGCTGACCGCCGTGAACGCACTGATCGCCGGCGAGGTCGACATGATCGAGGCGCCGCCACCCGATCTCTTTCCCGTGCTGAAGGAAGACAAGAACATCCAGCTCTACGGCTGGAACGCGCTGGGCAGCCAGGCCATCGCCCGCATGAATCACCTGCACCCGCCGTTCAACAACGTGAAAGCGCGCCTGGCGGTGCTCTATGCCACGGCGCAGGAGGAGTACATGGAGGCGCAGGTCGGCGACAAGTCGATCTACAGCCTGTGCAATGCGCCGCTGATCTGCGGCACGCCCAACGGCAAGACGTACGGCGACCTGCTGATCAAGCCTGACCTCGCCAAGGCCCGGCAGCTGCTCAAGGAGTCGGGCTACGACGGCACGCCGATCATCATGATGCATGCCACCGACCTGCAATCGTCCAATCGCTTCCCGCAGGTTGCCAAAT
>JAHCJT010000416.1 GCA_026126245.1 Alphaproteobacteria bacterium | reverse complement strand
GGCTGTCGGCACCTCACGGGCGCGGCCGCTCGCCGCCCTCGCCGCCTGCAATCGAGCGCAACTCGACGACACCCGGGCCGGTGTGCCGCCTCGGGTCGGGCGGCTCGGTCGCCGGCCCGCTGGATGAGGACGTCGTCGCATGCGCCGCCTTGAGCCGCTGATAGGCGCGCCAGCTGGCCGGCAGACTGCCGAGGTAGAGCAGCATGACGCCGGGCAACGTCAGCCAGGGCGACGAGGCCAGCAGGCCGACCAGCAGGCCGATGGTCAGGAAGATCGGCAGCACCAGATGCGGCGCAATGCGCGTGCGCTTGAACGAAAAGGTCGGTATGCGGCTGACCATGAGCGCGCCGACTCCGACCAGGAACGCGGCGCCGACCGCGGGATGCGCCAGCCACTTCCAGTCGATGTCGGGACTGAGGTGGAGCATCAACGGCAGCAGCACCAGCAGTGCTCCGGCCGGTGCCGGCACCCCCGTGAAGAAGGCACTCGCCCAGGCCGGCGGCGTCTCGTCCTCGGTCAGCGCGACATTGAAGCGCGCCAGGCGCATGGCGCTGCAGATCGGAAACATCAGGGTGACGACCCAGCCCAGGCCGCCTGCCGACGACATGCAGAACATGTACATCAACAGCGCTGGCGCGACGCCGAAGGCGCAGAAGTCCGACAGCGAATCGAGCTCGGCGCCGAAGCGGCTCGTGACGTTGAGGCGGCGCGCGACGCGTCCATCCAGCGCATCGAAGATCGCCGCCACGATCACCGCCAGAACGGCCGAGCGATAGTCGCCGGCAAGTCCGAAGCGGATCGCGGTCAGGCCCGAGCACAACGCAATGGTGGTCAGCGCGTTGGGCAACAGGCGGTTGATCGTCGGACCGCGCAGCTTGCCGCGCGGCGACGATGAGAGGGGTGTGGGTGTTTCGCTCATGGCCAATCCTTCCGGTCGGCTCGCGTCGCGTCCGCTCAAAGTTCGACCGCCGGCCGCGGCCGTCGATCCGACACCGACATGTCCGCCACCACAGTCTCGCCGCCGACCATCCGCTGGCCGGGATGGACCAGCGGCTGCACGCCCGCCGGCAGGTAGACATCGGTGCGGCTGCCGAAGCGGATCAGTCCGTAGCGCTCGCCGGCCCGCACCCGCTGTCCGGGCTTGAGCTCGCAGACGATGCGGCGCGCCACGAGGCCGGCAATCTGGACCAGCGCCGCGCGCCTGCCATCGGGCAGGCGCAGCCCGACGGCCATGCGCTCGTTTTCATCACTCGCCTTCTCGTTGGCCGCACTGAGAAACTTGCCGGGGTGGTAGCCGACGATCTCGACTTCGGCATCGGCCGGAATGCGGTTGATGTGCACGTCGAACACGCTGAGGAAAATGCTGATCCGCGTCATCGGCGCCGGGCCGAGACCCAGCTCCGGCGGCGGCACGGCCGGCGCCACGCTGCGCACCAGGCCATCGGCCGGCGCGACGAACAGGCCTTCGCGCTGCGGCGTCAGGCGCGGCGGGTCGCGAAAGAAATAGACCGACCACAGGCTGAGCAGCAGCAGCGGCCAGAACAGCGGCGCCACGAACAGGGCCGCCACCAGGGTCGCGCCGGCAAAGATGCCGATGAAACGCCAACCTTCGCGGTGGACGGGAATCAGGAAGTCAGCCAGCATCCCCCATCCTTGTCCTCATAACTCACATTAAGATCAAGCTCTAACTTAGCTTTTTCACGGTGTTTTTGGAACGACGAATACCTGCCCGGGATAGATCAGGTTGGGGTCGCGGATCTGGCCCTTGTTGGCTTCGTAGATGACCGTGTAGCGCGTCCCGTCGCCGTAGCGGTTGCGGGCGATATTCCACAGATTGTCACCGCGCACGATGGTGACAACCCCCGGCCGCGCCAAAGTGAGGCGCTCGAACGGCACTTCCAGGCGCGAGGTCACCGACCCGGACGGAGTCAGCTGGTCGACCCGCACCGTGCGCTTGCCCAGCGCGATCGGTGCCGTCGGCTGCACGATCCAGCTGCCGTCGGCACCGGCCTTGGCCTCGCCCACCGGCTGGTTGTCGACATAGACCCGCAGAGCGGTGCCCGGCGGTGCCTGGCCGCTCACGCTCAGATGCCCCTGCTCGTCGTAGTCGACCGCGCCCAGCACCAGCGTACCCGAGCGCGCCAGGGTGTCTGGTCCGCCCGGTGCCTGCAGCACCTTGCTCGGACCACCGCTGCCGGGGGTCGACACCACCAGCGGCGACGACGGCGTGACAATCGTGGTCGCGCCCGGCGCGGCGCCGGTGGTCGACGACGGTGCCGTCGCGGACGGCGTGGCCGACGGTGCCGCGGCCGGCGGCGTCGTGCCCGGCTGGGTCGGCGCAGCAGCCATTGGCACGCCCGGGACGACCACCGTGACCGTCCGCTCGGAGCGGGCGATCTCGCGGCCATCCCGGCGCTGCACCAGCCGCAGGTCATGGGCGCCGGGCGCCAGCGGCGGATGATCGATCACCGCCACCCATTCGCCGCGACCGTCGGCCTCGACGCTCATCAGCTCCTGCTCGCCGTCCATCAGCGCCACGCGACTGCCCGGCGCCGCCCGGCCGGCGATCACCGCCCGGCCATCGGGGCTGACACGGGCAATGTCGAAGCTGGGCGCCACGACGGCTGGCGTCCCCGGTGCCGGCGGCGACGCCGGCGCGGCCGTCACCGGCGCACCTGTCGTCGGCGGTGCAGCCGCCGGCTCACGCCCCGGTGCGGCGGACGGCGTCGTTGTGGGCGACGTGGTCGGCGCCGGCGATGGCGTCGATGTCGTTGGCGTTGACGCGGTGGCGGATTTCGGCTCGCCGGCCGGCGCCGATCCGGCCGACGGCGGTGACGTGACCGACGGCGGTGACGTGACCGACGGGGGCGAACTGACCGACGGGGGCGACGTAACAGACGGCGGCGGCGCGGACGTGCCGGTGGCCGTGGGGCCGCGATCGGCCGTCCTCGTCGGCGCACTCGAGTCCATGACGCCTGCGCCGGGCAGGAAGCCGGCCCAGTAGCTGCCACCCAGCGCAAGCAGCACGACGACGATGGCGCCCGGGATCCAGCGCGACGGCCGGAACCGCGGTCCGGAGTCCGGCGAGTCGGCGCCGGCGCCGGCGCCGGGCCAAGCGCCCACCCGTGCGCCGCGGCGCGGGGT
>JAHCJT010000415.1 GCA_026126245.1 Alphaproteobacteria bacterium | reverse complement strand
GAACAACGCGCTTGGCCGGCCGGCCAAGAAGAAGATCATCAGCCGCATCAAGGGCTATCACGGCGTCACGGTGGCCGCCGCCAGCCTGACCGGACTGCCCAACAACCACCGCTCGTTCGACCTGCCAATCCCCAACATCCTGCACACCAGCTGTCCGCACCACTACCGCTTCGCGCAGGACGGAGAGACCGAGGAGCAGTTCGCGACGCGCTGCGCCCAGGAACTCGAGCAGCTGATCCTCAAGGAGGGTCCCGACACCGTCGCGGCCATGATCTGCGAGCCGGTGATGGGCGCCGGTGGCGTCATCGTGCCGCCGCGCACCTACTACGCCAAGATCCAGGCGGTGCTGAAGAAGTACGACGTGCTGTTCGTCGCCGACGAGGTGATCTGCGGCTTCGGCCGGACCGGCAACGTCTGGGGCTGCCAGACGCTGGGACTGGAGCCCGACATCCTGAGCTGCGCCAAGGCGCTGTCGGCCTCGTTCCTGCCGATCTCGGCAGTGATGGTCAACGAACGCGTGTACCAGGCGCTGCGCAGCGAGAGCGACAAGATCGGCGTGTTCGGCCACGGCTACACCTATTCCGGCCACCCCGTGGCTGCCGCCGTGGCGCTGGAGGCGCAGAAGATCTACGACGAGATCGACCTGTTCGGCCACGCGCGGCGCATGTCCGAGCCGTTCCAGCGCCACCTCAAGGCACTGGGCGAGCATCCCCTGGTCGGCGAGACGATGGGCGTCGGCATGGTCGGCGCCGCCGAACTGGTGGCCGACAAGAAGACCAAGGCGACGTTCGACCCGCTGGGCAGTGCCGGCAACATCGTGTCGCGCCATGCCCAGGAGGCCGGGCTGCTGGTGCGCAACATGGCCGACCGCATCGCCGTCTGCCCGCCGCTGATCATCCAGCCGGCCGAGATCGACGACCTGTTCGGCCGCCTGCGCGGCGCCCTTGATGCCGGCCTCGCGGAGTTGCGCGCCGCCGGCAAGTTCAGTGGTTGACGATGCAGCCTGGCGGGTCGCAATTGCCCAGCGGGCGCGCCGGACGCGCAACGTCGCCGTCTGGTCGATCGCCTTTTTCATTGCCGCGGTTCCGGCGGCGCTGATCGGCGGCAGCGCGGAGAGCGCCGGCGCCCTCTTGGCGCTCGCGTCCTGGCTGCTCGGTGTCATGGCCAGCATCTGGGCATTCGTGCTGGCCTTTCGCCACTGGGAAACATTGCCGGCCGCGACGCGCTGGCTGGCCTGCCTGCCGCTGCTGGTGGTGCTGTTCCTGATGGCCGCGGCCGTAATCGTCACTGCCCTGACACGGCCGACCGGCTGACCGGCGGCCTCATGCGAGGCGTCGGTCGGGCGTTGCCAGCGGGTTGTCCACACGCGTTGCGCCGGACGACGGGCTGCGGACCGTCCTGGGGGAGGATCGCCCGTCGTCCGGCGCGGCCGTCCGTCCCGCGAAGAGAACGAGGACGGACGGCAAACCCTCTACGCCATCGACTCAAGGTCGCGACAGGCTTCTCAGATACGCGATGATGTCGGCCCGATCCGACGGGTCGGCGACCGAGAAGCCCATGCGGCTGCCGGGCAGGAACCTGGCCGGGCCCGCCAGCCACTGCTCGAGCCGTGCTTCGTCCCAGACGAAGCCCGCATTGCGGACGGCCATCGAGTAGGCATAGCCCGGCGCCGTGCCGGCCTTGCGGCCGAACACGCCGCGATGCAGCGGGCCGACGCGGTTGGCATCGAGCGAATGACAACCGATGCACTTTGCCTCCCACAGCTCCTTGCCGCGGTCGCTGTCGGCTGCCGCCACCTGCGGTCCGATGCAGACGCCGGCCGCAATCACGGCGCAGGCGAGCAAAGTATCCATGGTCTTGCCCTCGCTGGCGGCGGGCGCCGCGTGCGGTTGCCTGGCGCCATCCGGCGCATGGCGACGTCGCCGCCCGCGCGCCTCCCGGCGCGCGGGCGGCAAGTGGCATCAGGCGCCGAAGCTCAACGCCTTGGCCGGCAGCGGATCGCCGAGCGCCTGGCTCAGCACCGCCCAGTGCGCGGTCTCGTCGGCCGCCAGCCGCCCCGAGATCTGCGCCAGCGCCTTGTCGCCGAACGATGGGATGACGCCGAGATAGGCGTTGGCGGCGCCGCGCTCGAGGCGCTGCGCCAGGCGCAGCACGTCGGTCTGGTTCTTGAGCGACGCGGCGTTCAGCGCCTTGGCCACCTCGGCATCGGGCTTGGCCGCCACCGGCGTGCCGCCCAGCTTGCGGATGGTGGCGGCCAGCGCGTCGCGATGTTCCTTGTGGTGGCTCTGGAACTGCACCGCCACCGGCAGCACCGCCTTGGTGACCAGTCCGCTGCCGGCCGCGATCGAATAGGCGCTGATCGCCTCATGCTCCAGGCCGAGCGCAACGTTGAGAATCTGCACGTCGCCGGACGATGCGGTGCTCTGGGCCTGCGCCTGCGAGGCCATGCGTTCGCAGCCGGCCAGCAGCGCGACCGCCGTGGCCGAGAGCACGGCGGTGCCCGATGCCCGCAGCAGGGTGCGCCGGCCCGGATCAGGCTCGCCGCGATTGTCCGTTCCGGACGGACGGATGATGAACGACATGGCTAGGTCTCCCGTGTGTTGCTGTCCGCGGCGGTGGCTCTCGCGCCACCCCTGCCCGCACTTACGCGGCGCCAGGGTCGGGAGATGCCGCGCGCCCATCACGAGCGCGCGGGAAGAAAGTGATCATGACGTGAGAGACGCCGTGCATCCGGCGGCAGCGCTCACGGCGTACCGCCTCATCCGGCCGCACGGCACGGCAGACCGTCGGGCCATGCAGATCAGGCCGCCGAACACGCCGCGAAGAGCGTCGCGCGCCCGCTCCCGTTGCAACCCGGCGGGCGCCCGCAGCTGCGGCGACGTCGCATGTCGGACCGGGGATCGCCGCCGGCCGGGTCAGATTGCGTCAGCCAGCAGGCAACTTTTCAGGGGTCGCCGGCCAGCCAGCGCACCGCGCCACGGGCACCAGCCCCGTGCCCCAACGTGCGCGCCAGCCACGGCAGCGCCGCCGCCATCGCCGCGTCGAACGTCCAGGGCGGATTGACGACGATCAGACCGCAGGCATGCAGACCCTCGGCCGGCCATGGACGCGCCAAACACAGCTCGGCATCCAGCGCGCGTTGCGCCACGGCGGCAACCGC
>JAHCJT010000414.1 GCA_026126245.1 Alphaproteobacteria bacterium | reverse complement strand
CTCCTGTGCCTAGAACCGTGGCCAAGCCTAAGGAGGGTGCAGGCCGGTGTCAAAGTGCTAGCATCGCCCCGCCCGTCCCCGGTCGGCAGGCAGTGATGAGCGATTTTGCCCTGGTTGCCCTGGTCATCAACGCCACCATGGCCGTGGCGCTGATCTGGTGGTGGTCCCGGTACGGCCGCTTCCGGGATCGCTGGCGGGTGCCGGTCGGCGGTCTGATCGTGGCGCCGGTGCTCATCCTGGTCGCCCTGCTTGGCGACCATCTGATGGGACGATAGGGGGGGAAATGGCCTTGCCGCTTCTGCCGACCACGCTGGTAGGCAGCTATCCGCAGCCGGACTGGCTGGTCGACAAGAAGGTCCTGCTGGGTGCCGGCCCGCCGCGGGTGCGCATGCGCGAGGTGTGGCGGGTCGCCGAACCGTACCTGGCGGAGGCCCAGGATGACGCCGCGCGCCTGGCGATCCGCGACATGGAACGCGCCGGGCTCGACATCCTCACCGACGGCGAGGTGCGGCGCGAGAGCTACTTCAACCACTTCGCCACGTCGCTCGAAGGCATCGACCTCGACCATCCCGGCGAGGTGAAGAGCCGGCTGGGCACCATGACCCTGGTGCCGCGCGTCGTCGGGCCGATCCGCCGCGCCCGGCCGGTCGAGCTCGAGGCGGCCCGCTTCCTGCGCGCCAACACCGATCGCGCCACCAAGATCACGGTGCCGGGCCCGTTCACCATGACCATGCTGGCGCTGAACCAGCACTATCCCGACGACCGGTCCATGGCGATGGCCTATGCCGACGCCGTCAACGCCGAGCTGAAGGACCTGAAAGCGGCCGGCATCGACGTGCTGCAGATCGACGAGCCCTACCTGTCGCCCAACGCCGACCGGGCGCGCGATTTTGCGCTGGAGGCGATCGACCGGGCACTGCATGGCGTCGCCGGTCCGACCGCGATCCATCTCTGCATGGGCTACAGCTACGTCGTGAAGAAGAAGCCGACGGGCTACGCCTTCCTGCCCGAGCTGGCGCGGTGCAATGCCGCCCAGATCTCGATCGAGGCGGCCGAGCCCAAGCTCGACCTCGCGGTGCTGCGCGACCTGCCCGGCAAGTCGGTGATGGTCGGCGTGCTCGACCTCAGCGACATGGCGGTCGAGACGCCCGACACGATCGCCAGCCGCATCGAGACGGCGCTCAAGGTGTTGCCGGCCGAGCGCCTGATCGTGGCGCCCGACTGCGGCCTGAAATACCTGCCGCGCGATGTTGCCTTCGGCAAGATGTCCGCGATGGTCGCCGGCGCCCGGCAGGTGCGGGCGCGGCTGTAGGTCGGCGAGCGCGAATGGCCCATCTACCGTCGACCCGAGCCGGGAAGCGCGCCGTGCGGCGCAATCGAGGAACGGTGCCTCGACAACCGACATCGACGTGGGTGAAAGAAGGTCCCTCCACGTCTGCCCCGCGCGATGCCGAGGGGTGGCCCTTCGGGCCTTGGTCGGGACGCCGAGATAGGGGACCGCGTACCACATGCCTGCCATGAACCGTCCCCTCGATATCGCCATCATCGGCGCCGGCATGGGCGGGCTGAGCGCCGCCGCGTCGCTGCGCAAGGTCGGCCACGACGTCACGGTCTACGAACAGGCGAAGCAGTTCACGCGGCTGGGCGCCGGCATCCAGATCGGCTGCAACGCCATGCATGTGCTTCGCGGTCTGGGGCTCGAGGGGCGGCTGCGCGCCGAGACCTTCTATCCGCGCTCGTGGAACAACCGCGACTGGCGCACCGGCGAGGTGCTGTTCGACATGCTGTTCGGGGCGTCGGCCGAAGCGAAATACGGCGCGCCCTATCTGCTGGCGCATCGCGGCGATTTGCACGCGGCGCTGGCCAGCCTCGTGCCGGAAACCGTTCTCAGGCTCGACCACCGCCTGGTCGGGCTCGAGCCGGCGAGCGGCGGCCGCGTGCGCCTGGATTTCGCCGACGGCCAGCGCGCCGAGGCCGACGCGGTGATCGGCGCCGACGGCGTCAACTCGGTGGTGCGCCGCCATCTGTTCGGCGAGTCCGAGCCGCGCTTCGCCGGCCGCATCGCCTATCGCACGGTCTTTCCGGCGCGGCTTCTGAACGGCGTCGCACTGGACGACTGCGAGAAGTGGTGGGGCGAGGACCGCCACATCGTGATGTACCCGGTGAAGCCCGACCGCAGCGAAGTCTACTTCGTCACCAGCCAGCCCGAGCCGCAGTTCAGCGCCGAGTCCTGGTCGATGGAAGGCGACGTCGAGGTCCTGCGCGCCGCCTTCGAGGGGTTCCACCCCAAGGTGCGCGGCGTGCTGGCGGCCTGCCCGTCGGTGCACAAGCGCGTGCTGCTCGACCGCGATCCGCTGCCGCAGTGGGGCGACGGCAACGTGGTGCTGCTGGGCGACGCCTGCCATCCCATGACGCCGTACATGGCGCAGGGCGCGGCCATGGCGATCGAGGACGCGGCCATCCTGTCGCGCTGCCTCGATGGCGTCGACCGCGACGGCGTCGCGCCGGCCCTGGCGCGCTATGTGGCGACGCGCCAGGACCGCACAGCGCGCATCCAGCTCACCTCGCGCGAGAACCGCTGGGGCAAGGGCGCCACCAACCCCGACTGGGTCTACGGCTACAACGCCTGGATCGCGCCGCTGGCCAATTGAAGGCCAGCCGCGTCCACGAGACGCCCGTTCAGTCGGCAGCCGCCGCCGGCAGGGCGGCGGCGGCCTGTTTCATGGTGTCGGCCAGCAGGCCGTAGCAGGCGGTCCAGGCGGCGCGCACCTCGCCGGTGAAGGCCGGGCCGAGGCCCTTTTCCAGGGTCCACAACAGAGCGCCGCCCACGGTGTCATAGTCGGCGGCCTTGACGCCGTAGCCGGCGTGGCGCTTCCCCAGATCCTGCACGGCCGGCACGATCGCCTCCAGGCGGTCCAGGCCGCCGACGGCGGTGGCGATCATGGCCATCAGCTTGGCGCCCTGTTCCTTCATGTCGCCCTTGAACAGCGGGCGCAGGGCGGGGTCCATCTCGAACAGGCGGTTGTAGAAAAGTTCGGCAGCCGCCTCCTTGATCGGCACGACCTGCGCAAAACTGCTGCGCACCAGCGCCTTCTGCTCCGGCGTCATCGATCGCCTCCTCTCGTGGCGCACGCTGCAATGCAAACCATGGACCATCGGTTGCGCTCCCATCGCGTGACT
>JAHCJT010000413.1 GCA_026126245.1 Alphaproteobacteria bacterium | reverse complement strand
GACGTGCTGCTGTCGACCAATATCGTCGAGAGCGGCCTCGACATCCGCAACGCCAACACGCTGATCGTGCATCGCGCCGACATGTTCGGCCTGGCGCAGCTCTACCAGCTGCGCGGCCGGGTCGGGCGCTCCAAGACGCGCGCCTATTGCTACCTGACGGTGCCGCCGGGCCGGGCCCTGAACGAGGCGGCGGCCAAGCGGCTGGAAGTCATGCAGACGCTGGACACGCTGGGCGCCGGCTTCCAGCTCGCCAGCCACGACCTCGACATCCGCGGCGCCGGCAACCTGCTGGGCGAGGAGCAATCCGGCCACATCCGCGAGGTCGGCATCGAGCTCTACCAGCAGCTGCTGGAGGAGGCGGTCGAGGCGGCCCGTGGCCAGGCTCGCGAGGCGGCGCGGCAGGCCGCCGACTGGTCACCCCAGATCAATCTCGGCCTGCCGGTGCTGATCCCGGAGGCCTACGTTGCCGATCTCGGCGTGCGGCTGGCTTTGTACCGGCGCATCGGCAATATCCGCGACAGTGCCGAGATCGACTCGCTGGCCGCCGAGCTGGTCGACCGCTTCGGGCCGGTGCCGGCCGAGGTCGAGAACCTGCTGCGCACCGTCGAGCTGAAGCTGCTGTGCCGTGCCGCCGGGGTGGAGCGCATCGATGCCGGGCCCAAGGGCATCGTCTTCGGCCTGCGCGACAACAAGTTCGCCAACCCCGACAAGCTGATCCGCTACATCCAGCAGCGCTCGCCGGTGGTCAAGGTACGGCCCGACCAGAAGCTGGTCCTGTTCCGTGCCTGGGAGGACGACCGCAAGCGGCTGGCCGGCGTCAAGACGATCGTCGGCGAGCTGGCCCAACTGGCGGCGTGACGCGCCGCCGGCGGCGCGGCTTGCGCCGGATGGCCGGCTTGGGCCTGAGCAGGCGCCGGACCTCGCCTTCGGCGGCGCCCAGCACGTGGCGCGCGAATCCCGGCGCGCCGGTGCCGGCGCGCGCCAGCGCCACGGCCCCCACGCACAGGATCGCTGCCGCCGTGGCGCGGCGGTCCAGCGTCCGTGCCCGCGGCAGGCCGCGGCCGATCTCGCCGGCCAGGGCATAGAAGGCATTGGCATAGGCAAGCTGCGCCGCCACCCCGCCGCGCGCCACATCGCCCGGCAGGGCGGCCAGCGTGCAGCCGGGGCCCACCTCGGGCAGATGCCGGGGGTGCAGGTAGTCGGCGATCACCTTCAGGCCTTCGCGGCCCAGGCCGCGCCGGTCAGCGGCCTTGCGGGCCCGCATCTGGCGGATGAAGCCGTGTGTGTCGCGCACGACTTCGGCGAACAGCGCGTCCTTGGACGGGAAATGGGCGTAGAAGCCGCCGCGCGTCAGGCCGGCGGCGGCCATGATGTCGTCGATGCCGGTGGCCTCGTAGCCGTGGCGGCGGAACAGGCGGGCGGCGGCCTCGACGATGGCGCGGCGGGTGCGGGCCTTATGCTCGGCGCTCAGGGGCATTCTGAGATCACTGTCGCGAAATATGTTGATTAACATACCATATGATGATGATCATACAAATGGCCGGAAGGGGAGGCCACGATGGATGTCGAGTTGGTCCAGTTCCGCTATTCGCCGTACAATGAAAAGGTGCGCTGGGCGCTCGACGTCAAACGGGTGCCGCACCTGCGCCGCAGCCTGATGCCGGGGCCGCACCGCGGCACCGTCGGCAAACTCACGGGCCAGACCGCAACGCCGATCCTGCGCATCGGACAGAGCTGGACCCACGGCTCGGCCCGCATCCTCGATGAACTGGAACGGCGCTGGCCGGCGCCGGCCCTGATGCCGGCCGACACCGCGCAGCGCGCCGCGGCGCTGGAGGTGCAGCGACGCTTCGACGAGGACTGGGGGCCGCGCATCCGCCGCAGCGTGCTGGCGGCCGCGATGACCGACCTCGGCTATTTCCGCGACATCTTCGCCGAAGGCCAATCGGCGCCGGCACGCCTGGTGTATCGCGCGCTGCTGCCCTTCGCGCTGGGGCTGGTGCGCAAGGGCAACGGCATCTCCGGCCCGGAGGCGATAGCCGACGGTGACCGTGCCACCCTGGAGGCGCTGGACTTCGTGGCGGCGCAGTCAGGCGCGACGGGTTATCTTGTGGGCGAGGCGTTCAGCGTCGCCGATCTCGCCGCCGCTTCGTTCCTGGCCACAGTGGTCGATCCGCTGGACTCGACCATGGCGCGGCCGCAGCCCATGGCACCGGGCTTCCGAGGCTGGCTGCAGCGCTGGCAGGCGCACAAAGGCGCCGACTGGGTGCGCACCGTCTACGCCCGCCACCGCGCCAAGGGCCGCGACTGGGACGGGCTGCATACCTACGACTGACGCGCCGGCGACGGGCGCGCGGCGCTACTTCATCGTCTGAAGGAAGGCGATCAGGTTCTTGCGGTCCTCGGCCTTCGGCAGGCCGGCGAAAGCCATGATGGTGCCGGGGATCACCTTGCGCGGATTGGCGAGATAGGGGTCGAGCGTCTCCGGCGTCCAGGTGATTTCCGCCTTCTTGTTGGCCTCGCTGTAGCGGAAGCCTTCGACCGAGCCGGTCTTGCGGCCGATGACGCCGAACAGGTTCGGGCCCTGCTTGGTCGGACCGCCCTTGTCGATCGTATGGCAGATGAAGCACTGGCGGCGGAACACCTTCTCGCCGGCCTCGGCGTCCTGCGCCATGGCGGCGCCGGATGCCAGCGTGGCGCCCAGGACGATGGCGGTGGCGCTCGCCGCGATGCGCAACGACATGGCTTGCCCTCCGGTGGATGAACCGTATTTCAGCATTCCCTTATATAAAGGGCAGGCGGCGCGCAAGGCAATGCGCGCCGGCGGCGGCTAGGCGACCGGCTCGGCCTCGCTGTGGGCGGCCGTCTGCTGCTCCTCGCGCGCCACGAGGTTGAAGACCTCGATGAAGGCGCCCGGCGGCTGGGCGCCGGAGATCGCGTACTTGCGATTGACGATGAAGCAGGGCACGCCGCTGATGCCCAGCCGTCGGGCATACAGATCGGCCTGCACGACGTCGCCGCGGATGTCGTCACCCTCGAGGAAAGCCCGCACCTCGGCCTCGTCCATGCCGGCGCGCGCGGCGCAGGCGGCGAGCGTGTCGAGGTCGCCGATGTCGCGACCCTCCTCGAAATAGGCGCGGAACAGCGAGTCGACCACCTGGTCCTGGAAGCCCTTCGGTCCCGACCAGTGA
>JAHCJT010000412.1 GCA_026126245.1 Alphaproteobacteria bacterium | reverse complement strand
CGACGAGGAAGCCGCCGCCCTGGTCGACGAGGGCATCGAATTCGGCAAACTGCCCTGGCTGCCCAAGGGGAACTGAGGCATCGCGCCCGCGCCATTCCTGCGGGCGCGGGGCTTACGCAGCCTTCGCCGCCACCATCAGGTAGTTGACGTCGAGGTCCTGGGTTTCGATGCGCCAGCGGCCGGTCAGCGGGCTGTAGACGAGGCCGGCCATTTCCTCGATCGACAGGCCGGCATCGCGCAGCGGCCGCGCCACCTGCGACGGCTTGAGGAACTTGCGCCAGTCGTGCGTGCCGCGCGGCAGCCAGCCCAGCACATACTCGGCGCCGATCACGGCCATGGCGAAAGCCTTGGCGGTGCGGTTGAGCGTGCTGACGACCAGCAGGCCGCCCGGCCGGACCAGTTCGGCGCAGCAGCGCAGGAAGAGCGGCGGGTCGGCAACGTGTTCGACCACTTCCAGCGCCAGAACCACATCGAAGCTCTCGCCGCCGCTGCGCAACGCCTCGGCGGTCGCCCAGCGATAGTCGATCGCCAGCCCCATGCGCTCGGCGTGCAGGCGGGCCACGGCGACGTTGCGGTCGGCGGCGTCGATGCCGGTGACGCGGGCGCCCAGACGGCACATCGGCTCGCTGATCAGGCCGCCGCCGCAGCCGATGTCCACCAGGCGCAGGTCGGCCAGCGGCATCGGCCGCAGCGGGTCGCGGCCGAAATGGCCGGCCACGCGGTCGCGGATGAAGCCGATGCGGCTGGGATTGAGGCGGTGCAGCGGCGCGAACTTGCCGTCGGCGTCCCACCATTCCTCGGCGATCTTGGCGAAACGCTCGACCTCGGCCGGATCGACGGTGCTGGCGCTCATCGCACGGTCTCCTGCAGCGGGACGGTCGCGGCGCCGCTTGCCGGCGCTCGGACCCGTCGCTAGATATACGCCCCTCTTTGGGGGGCGGTAAGTTCTGCGACGAACCATCGCGGAACGTGGTTATTCCGTTCGATCGCCAGGACCGGGGCTGCGGGGCGGATCGCGCCGCGACGGCGGTGGCGCGGGCAGAGGGTGGGAGTTGAGGCTGGCATGGGCCTGCTTGTCCTGAAGTTCGGCGGCACGTCGGTCGGCGACACCGACCGCATCGCCAACGTGGCCGTCAAGGTGAAGCGCGAGGTCGAGGCCGGCCACCGGGTGGCGGTCGTGGTGTCGGCCATGGCCGGCGTCACCAACCAGCTCGTGGGCTATGTCGAGAAGATCGCGCCGCTGTACGATCCGCGCGAGTACGACGTCGTGGTCTCGACCGGCGAGCAGGTGACCATCGGCCTGCTGGCGCTGGCGCTGCAGCAGGTCGGCGTCAAGGCGCGCTCGTTCACGTCGTGGCAGCTGCCGGTGCGGACCAACGACGCCTATGGCCGGGCGCGCGTCGAGACGATCGGCACCGAGGCGCTGCTGGCGGCGATGAACGACGGCGTCGTGGCCGTGGTGCCCGGCTTCCAGGGCGTCAGCGGCGAGGGCCGCGTCACGACGCTGGGTCGCGGCGGCTCGGATACCTCGGCCGTGGCGCTGGCCGCCGCGCTGGGCGCCGACCGCTGCGATATCTACACCGACGTCGATGGCGTCTACACCACCGACCCGCGGATCACCGACAAGGCGCGCAAGCTGCCGATGGTGACCTACGAGGAGATGCTGGAGATGGCCTCGCTCGGCTCCAAGGTGCTGCAGACGCGCTCGGTGGAACTGGCGATGAATCACGGCGTGCGCCTGCAAGTGCTGTCGACTTTCTCCGAGGCGCTGGGCAGCGACCTGCCGGGCACGCTCGTCGTCGATGAGGAAGAGATCATGGCCAAGGGACTGGAGCAGTCGGTCGTCAGCGGCATCGCCTACGCCAAGGACGACGTGAAGATCACCGTGGCCGGCGTCGCCGACCGGCCGGGCATCGCCGCCGCCCTGTTCGGCCCGCTGGCCGCCGCCAACATCAACGTCGACATGATCGTGCAGAACGTCTCGCTCGACGGCAAGGCGACCGACATCACCTTCACGCTGCCCAAGGCCGACCTGCCGCGCGCCGTCGCCGAATTGGAGAAGGCCAAGCGCGAGATCGACTACAAGGAAATCAAGACGGACACCAACGTCGCCAAGATTTCGGTCATCGGCGTCGGCATGCGCAGTCACGCCGGCGTGGCGCTGACGATGTTCGAGACGCTGGCCCGGCGCGGCATCAACATCGAGGTGATCTCGACCTCGGAGATCAAGATCAGCGTGCTGATCGAGGCCGAATATACCGAGCTGGCGGTCCGCGCCCTGCATACTGCCTACGGCCTCGACGCCGCCTGAGGCGCCCGCCGGCGGCTCCGTCCGGCGGCCGGCGCGGCGCTGGCGGCGGCGCGGTTTTGCGCCGCCGGAAGCCTGCCGGAGGGCTGACGGCAAGCCGCTGTGGCGTCCCGATTGTCAGGCTGGACGGCGTCGGGGAAAGCGGCGATAAGGCGTCCATGTACGTGATGCGCGACAGCGGCTGGGCACCGCGGTCGGTGGCCCGGAGCGGGGGCGCCGATGGCGTCGCGCGTGGCGTTGCGGCGTTCTTCATGCGCGTTGCCCGCAACGATGGGTCGCGCTGGTGGCGCGTAGGCAAAGCGCCCACGACCATTCCCTTGCGAGCGCGAGCCAGACGCGGAGCGGTCTGACCATGGAGCCAAGGACTCCATTGACCGGTCCGCGATTGGTACTCAGGCGGCTCCGGGATGTGATGGCGCGTGCCGGTTCGGCGCAGGAACGGCTCGACCAGATCGTGCGCCTGGTGGCCGCCGAGATGGTGGCCGAGGTCTGCTCGATCTACGTGCTGCGCGCCGGCGAGGTGCTGGAGCTGTATGCCACCCAGGGTCTCAATCCCGACGCCGTGCACCGCACCCGCCTGCGGGTCGGCGAGGGCATTGTCGGCGACATCGCGGCGCACGCCCGGGCGCTGACGCTGGCCGACGCGCAGAGCCATCCCAACTTTGCTTACCGGCCCGAAACCGGCGAGGAAATCTACCACTCGATGGCCGGCGTGCCGATCCTGCGCGGCGATCGGGTGCTGGGCGTGCTGGCGATCCAGAATCGCCGCAGCCGGCAGTACGACGAGGAGGAGACCGAGACGCTGCAGAACGTCGCCATGGTGCTGGCCGAGCTGGTGGCGTCGGGCGACCTGGTCAACCCCAACGAGATCAAGCAGGTCGACGGCATCGGGCTG
>JAHCJT010000411.1 GCA_026126245.1 Alphaproteobacteria bacterium | reverse complement strand
GGTTCAAGATCACGCCCGACGTGCTTACGCCGCGGCCGGACAGCGAGACGCTGGTCGAGGCGGTGCTGGCGGCACTGCCCGACCGGCAGGCGCGGCTGCGCATCCTCGATCTGGGCGTTGGTTCAGGTTGCCTGCTGCTGTCGCTGCTGCACGAGCTGCCGAATGCCAGCGGCGTCGGGGTCGACCGCAGCGAGCGGGCTCTGGCGGTGGCGCGGCAGAATGCGCAGGCGCTGGGTCTTGCCCCGCGCACGCAATGGCGCACCGGCGACTGGGGCGAGGGGCTGGAGGAAGAGTTCGACGTCGTGGTGTCCAACCCGCCTTACGTGCCCAGCGACGACATCGAAACCCTTGATCCGGAAGTGTCGGAGCACGAGCCGTGGCTGGCCCTCGACGGCGGTCCCGACGGGCTGGAGTGCTACCGTCGGCTGGCTGGCCAGCTGGGCTACCTGGTACGGCCGGGCGGCGTCGTGGCGCTGGAGGTCGGCAAGGGACAGGCCCAGGCCGTGGCCCGCCTGGTGCGTGCCGCCGGCTTCCGATCGCTGACGGTGCACAACGATCTGGGCGGCATTCCCCGGGTCGTTCTGGCGCACCGGCCGAGCACCGGATAGCCGCCCCATACCGGACATTGTGAGTTCTTTGACGCAACTCAGGTAGGCGACGGCCGCCCGATATCGCGGCCGTGCGTTCTCCGGGAGAATTTGATTGGCAAGCCCCGGGGAACGCTATAGGTTGCGCGCATCCGACAAGGGTGAAGGCTGGCGGCAAAGGCCGGCGAATTGAGCCCCTCCCTGATGTCCGTGACGGGGCCCGCGATTGACGCGGGCGGAGGCAGATGTCGGATTGCAAACGCCTGTCACGGCCGACGATCGGCAGATTGAATGC
Organism: Alphaproteobacteria bacterium; assembly: GCA_026126245.1. Taxonomy (GTDB): domain Bacteria; phylum Pseudomonadota; class Alphaproteobacteria; order Reyranellales; family Reyranellaceae; genus Vineibacter. Next base: position 2,327 of record JAHCJT010000411.1, on the reverse strand, counting down.
GACCGAACCATCAGCGGCGGCAACGCGGCCGCAACGGGAAACCCAGTAAGTTCCCCAATCGAAATCAAAGCTACGACAGCAACGGCCCGGATGTGCGGGTCAGGGGAACGGCCCACCAGATTTTCGAGAAATACCAGGCGCTGGCCCGCGAAGCCATGACCTCTGGCGACCGGGTGCTGGCCGAAGCGTACTATCAGCACGCCGAGCACTACTTTCGCATCATCCAGGCGCAAGGCGGCTTCGTTCAGCCACGCTTTCCGCAGCCGTGGGACGAGGCGGACGGTGGTGACGAAGCCTCGGCCGGCGGCGGCGATGGCGCCGGTGGCGAGGCCGGTGTTGCAGGTGCGTCGGGCATCGATCCTGCCGAAGTGCCGCAGCCGTCGGTCGATTTTGCCAACCAAGCCAACGCCGCGTTTCCGCCCGGCGAGGACTATCAGGCGCCGCGCGACGGCAGTTACAACGGCGACGACCGCTATCGCGGCCGTGACGACGGGCGCGGCTTCGAGCCGCGCCGCGAGCGGCGTGACGATGATGGCGCCTTCGCCCAGCGCGGCCGGCGCGACTTCGTGACCCGCTCCGAACAGCGCTACCAGGATCGACAGGAACGTGCCGATCGCGGACAGGCTGGCGACGGTCAGGCTCCCGCGGCGGATGCGGCGCCGCGCCCGGCCGATGCTTCCGTCGAGGGCCAGGAGGCGCCGCCTGTCGACGGTGCTGACGGCGCCGCGCCCGACAATCGCAGTCCGCGCGAGGGCCGGCAGTTCCGGCCCCGCCATCCGCACTTCCGCCGATTCCGCGGCGGTGCGCGCGGCCAGGGCGGCGTCGATCCGGCGCAGCAGGATCAGCCTGACCTGGCCGGCGGCTCGGGCGGCGGCGGTACCAGCAACGGCGAGTGAACATCGCGCCAATCGGCGTCAGCGACGGGGCGGCCGAAAGGCCGCCCTTTCTGCGTCTGGAGAGTGCGACGGCAAGACCGCGGCCAGCCGGCATTGCCGACCGCATCGGCCGCGGCGGCACATGCACGCGACGTAGCGCGGCCATGCCGGCAGCGCCATCCCGCGTCGATGGTGGGGTCTTGCCCCGCATCGAGTCGCCCCCATATGGGAACATGGATGCCTGTTTTGGGGTCCACCCGATCGCCCGCCGCTGGCCGGGGGCACTGGAGAAAGGGTGTCAGATGGATCAGGAGAAATACACCGATCGCGTTCGCGGATTCCTGCAAAGCGCCCAGATGCTGGCGCTGCGATCGGGTCATCAGCGTTTCGTTCCCGAACACATTCTCAAAGTCCTGCTCGACGACGAGGAAGGCCTAGCGGCCAACCTGATTTCCTCGTCGGGCGGTGATGCGCGCCTGGCGTTGCGCGAGACCGAAGCGGCGCTTGCCAAGCTGCCCAAGGTCGAGGGCGCCGGTGCCGGCCAGATCTATCTGGCGCCGGAGACCGCCCGCGTCTTCGAACAGGCCGAGACGCTTGCCAAGAAGGCCGGCGACAGCTTCGTGACGGCCGAGCGGCTGCTGCAGGCCCTGACCATGGCCGCCGGCAGCGAGGCGGCATCCATCCTCAAGCGCGCCGGCGTGACGCCGACGGCGCTCAACGAGTCGATCGGCCAGTTGCGCAAGGGCCGCACCGCCGACAACGCCGGTGCCGAGGGCGCCTATGACGCGCTCAAGAAGTACGCCCGCGACCTGACGCAGGCGGCACGCGACGGCAAGCTCGATCCGGTGATCGGCCGCGACGAGGAAATCCGCCGCACCATGCAGGTGCTCAGCCGGCGGACCAAGAACAACCCGGTGCTGATCGGCGAGCCCGGCGTCGGCAAGACGGCCATCGCCGAGGGTCTGGCGCTGCGCATCGTCAACGACGACGTGCCGGAGTCGCTGAAGGGCAAGCGCCTGATGGCGCTCGACCTCGGCGCCATGGTGGCCGGCGCCAAGTATCGCGGCGAGTTCGAGGAGCGGCTGAAGGCGGTGCTGTCGGAGATCGCCGCCGCCGAGGGCGACATCATCGTCTTCATCGACGAGATGCACACCCTGGTCGGCGCCGGCAAGGCCGACGGCGCGATGGACGCCTCCAACATGCTCAAGCCGGCGCTGGCGCGCGGCGAACTGCACTGCATTGGCGCCACGACGCTCGACGAATACCGCAAGCACGTCGAGAAGGACGCCGCCCTGGCGCGACGCTTCCAGCCGGTGTTCATCACCGAGCCGTCGGTCGAGGACACGATCTCGATCCTGCGCGGGCTGAAGGAGAAGTACGAGCTGCACCACGGTGTGCGCATCGCCGACGGCGCCATCGTGGCGTCGGCCACCCTCAGCCACCGCTACATCA
>JAHCJT010000410.1 GCA_026126245.1 Alphaproteobacteria bacterium | reverse complement strand
GCCGTTTTTATCGAGAATCTGGCCGGCCGGCGGCCTCACAGCGCCGGCCAGCGCTGCATCCAGCTTTCGCTGGCCTCGTAGAGCGCGCCCAGCCGCAGCACCGAGGCATCATCGCGGAAGCGGCCGACGATGTGCAGCCCGACCGGTAGCCCGTCCGAGGCGAAGCCGCAGCACAGGGTCATCGCCGGATGGCCGGTGATGTTGAACGGCATGGTGTAGGGGAAGAAGTTGGCGCGCAGCTCGCCGACCACCTGGCCGTCGATCTCGATCGGCTCGAACAGGTCCTGCTCGATCGGCAGCGCCGTGCGGCTGAGAGTCGGCGTCAGAAGCCAGTCGCAGGTCTCGAACCAGCCCTGCATGCGGCGGAACAGCTCGGCACGCGTGAACATCGCCTTCTGGTAGTCGGCGGCGCTCCAGTCGGCCGCCATCTGCACCTGGCGCACCAGCGACGGCGTCATCTGGTTGCCGCTGCGCGCGATCATGTCGGCAAAGCGGGCGCGCCACGTGGCGTGGTTGATGACCCGCCAGATCGGCTCCATGGCCGGCAGCTCCTCGCGCAGCTCCACGAGCTCGGCGCCCAGCGCCGCCAGCCGCCGCAGCGCCGCCTCGAAGGCGCTCCGCACGTCGCGCGCCACCACCGTGTTGCCCAGGGTCAGCGACCACAGGATGCGCTTGCCCTTGAGGTCGCCCTCGGGCCGCGCGGCGGCGACAAAATCCGGCACCGCCACGCCGATCGACCACGGATCGCTGGGGTGCGGTCCGGCCATGGCCTGCATCTGCAGCGCCGTGTCCATCACGGTGCGCGACATCGGCGTCACGTAGGTATAGTTGCCGAAGGCGTCGGGCGCCTGGCTGTGCGGGATGGTGCCGAGCGTCGGCTTGATGCCGACCAGGCCGTTGCAGGCGGCCGGGATGCGGGTCGAGCCGCCGCCGTCGGTGGCGATGCCGACCGGGCCGATGCCGGCCGCGACCGCCGCCGCCGCCCCGCCGCTGGAGCCGCCGCAGCTGCGCGTCGGGTCCCAGGCGTTACATGAGCGGCCGAACAGCGGCGCGTCGGTCAGCGCCTTGTGGCCGAATTCCGGCGTCGTCGTCTTACCGATCAGGATGCCGCCGGCCGACTTCATGCGCGCTGCCGCGACGGCGTCCTCGGCCGGCACGTTGTCCTTGTAGAGCAGCGAGCCGAAGGTGGTGCGCACGCCGGCGGTGTTGACGAGGTCCTTCACGCCGTAGGGCACGCCGTGCAGCAGGCCCAGCGCCGCGCCCTGCATGACGGCGTCTTCCGCCCGTGCCGCCGCCGCCAGCGCCTGGTCGCGGCAGAGGGTGATGAAGGCGTTGAGCTTCGGTTGCAGGCGCTCGGCGCGGTCGAGCGCCGCGCGCGTCGCCTCGACGGGCGAAACCGCCTTGCGCGCGATGGCGCCGCGCAGCGCGTCGGCCGAGAGTTGCCAGAGGTCGGTCATGGGAAGTCCGTCCCTACGATCGAGTAAAGCCCTACAGCGCGGCATATCCCGTCATTCCGAGCGAAGCGAGGAAACTTTTCACGAGATGCCACTTTGCATGAGGGGAATGTTCTCTCGCGGCGCTGGCGGGCCAGCCGGTCGCGACCTACGACGCCAACGGCAACCTGCTGTCGGACGGCCAGCGGGTCTACGCCTGGGACGCCGAGAACCGGCTGGTCGGCATCACCTGGCCGGGACAGCCCGGCAAGCAGGTCAGCTTTGCCTATGACGGTCTGAGCCGGCGCACGGCGATCGCCAGCACGCCGGCGGGCGGCGGCGGCACGGTGACGACGTCGTACGTGTGGTGCGACGCCGGCATCTACCAGGCGCGCAACGCCGGCAACGCCGTGACGCGCGCCTACTACGGCGAGGGCGAGGTGGTGCCGGGCGCGCCGGCGCAGCTCTACCACTATGGCGCCGACCAGATCGGCTCGGTGCGCCGCGTCTTCGCCAGCACCGGCAGCGCGCCGGCCTATGCCTACGACCCTTACGGCAGCGCGCTGCAGGGCACGGCGCCGCTGACCGACTTCGGCTATGCCGGCATGTTCTGGCATGCCGACAGCGGGCTGTACCTGACGCAGTACCGCGCCTACGACCCGGCCGTCGGCCGCTGGCTGTCGCGCGACCCGATCGGCGAAGGCAGCGATCCGGCGGCAAATCTCTATCTTTATGTGCAAGACAACCCAGTCAATCTGGTTGACCCGTCTGGTCTACAGATACCATCTGAGCCGCCCCCAGGAATTCCTGGGGGGCCCTGGGTTCCTGCAGGGACTGGGCAGAAGCCTGGCACATTCTACGGCCCAAAGCAGCAAAGCGGTCCGAAAACCATTTGCAGATGGGTTCCCTCCCAAGGACAGGGCGGGCCGCCTGGCTCCCAAGGATACTGGAAGGTACAAACTGGCGGGTCTGGTCAGTGGAACCGTTATAGCCAAAATGGCATTCCGATTACGGAACAACAGGCGCACCCAAATCCGCCTCCGGCCAATCCTCTTGCGGCAATAGTCCGGTTCGGCACGCCTCTTGGGGCGTTCTTGGGCGTGATGTTTTATTCCTCTCCTGCCTACTAGATCGCATGCAGGGAAGGATGGACGAATGGCTGTATGGCGGCGCGCGTCAGGATCGTACTGTCGGCGGTTCGCAAGACGTACGCATCAGGCTAGGTTCACATCCTTGCCAGCTCTTGAGCATCACCTGGTATGGATGGAACACTAGAATGGCGAGGCGTCACCGATGCGTTGTCTAACTCTAGGAGAGACGGCGGACTTGTTCGGGAAGGGCGGTTTTAGCACTACGTCCAACCCTCACTTGGATCGCACTGCTCTCGTGCTGGAGCCTACGATCGCTTCCCGACAAATTCGAATCGGGGGAAGGCCGACACCACATGTTAGTCGCCTACCTCACTTCGTGGAAGCGCTGAACCGATGGTATTCACCTGACGTACATCGCGTGCTCTGGATCGACTACTGGAACAACGATTTTCCGAGCGCATACGCCCTCTTCGTTGCCGCGCGCGTTGGTTTGGGCGAAACCAGGTCCCTATCCGAGGCACCGGGACACTATTTTGATCCTCATCCCTACGGGGAACGAGACCAAACTAGAATTTCCCAAGAGCAAGCTCGGGAAACCGGAATACTGGTCGGGTTGACGTCACTTTTGATGATCAATGGCTGGGACGGGTGGTTGGTCGCCGCCGACAGTTCCGACAGGATTGAGTTTTGGGAAGGAAATAT
>JAHCJT010000041.1 GCA_026126245.1 Alphaproteobacteria bacterium | reverse complement strand
AGACCCGGGATCGTGTCGCGGTGTGTCAGCATGGCGCGCGCCGCCTCGAGGTTGCCGGCGGTGTAGTTGAGGAACGGCACGTAGAGCATGCCCGTGCCGTTGCGCTCCAGCAGCGCATCGTAGGCGATCTCTTCCGCGCGCCGTCCGGTGCGGCGGGCGATGCCGGCCAGGCTGCTCTCCGGCGGCGGCTCGTAGTCCGGCGGGTCACCCAGCAGGAAAATCTTGTCGTAGTTGCCGATGCGCATCAACAGATCGCGGCTGTTGGCCGGCTGTTCCGCCAGGATGGCGGCGCGCACCTCCGGCCGGCGCAGCTCGACGACACGTTGCGCCAGCGGCAGGTGCGCCAGCTTCCGGTAGGTCGGATGGGTGAGGAACGGGTTGCGCGACAGCTCGAAGCCCAGCAGCAGGCCGACCGGCCGGCCGCAGACCTGCGCCTTGATCGGCAACCCGTCTTGCGTCGCGCGCTCGATCAGATCAAGCGTCTGACGCCAGCGTTGCGGGGCGCGGTCGCTCTGCGCCAGCGACAGCGACAACGGCCGGCCCGATCGCTCGACCAGCCGGCGCAGCATGGCGAACTCGCCGTCGAGGTCGCGCAGGTCGCTGACCACCTGCAGAACACCGCGGCCGGCATCCTTGAGGCCAAGCGCGATGTCGGTCAGTTCATCTTCTTCGGCGGTCAGAGTCGGGATGTGTCGCCCGTCGCTGGCGCGATGGTTGATGGTACGCGAGGTGGCGAAGCCGAGCGCGCCATCGCGCATCGCCTGGGTCGCCAGCCCGCGCATAGCGGCGCGATCGGCGGCGGTGGCCGGCTCGCGATTGGCGCCGCGCTCGCCCATGACGAACACACGCAACGCCGCGTGCGGCAGCTGGGTCGCGATGTCGATGTCGTAGGACCGCGATTCGAGCGACGCGAGATAGTCGGCGAAGCTCTCCCAGTTCCACGGCAGGCCGGCGGTCAGCACAGGTTCGGGGATGTCCTCGACGCCCTCCATCAGGCGGATCAGCAGCTCGTGGTCGTCGCGTCGGCAGGGCGCGAAACCGACGCCGCAATTGCCCATCACCACCGTGGTAACGCCGTGCAGCGAGGAGGGCGTCACCCGCTCCGACCAGGTGACCTGGCCATCGTAGTGCGTATGGATGTCGACAAAGCCCGGCGCCACCACCTTGCCGCGCGCATCGACCTCCTCGGCGCCGCGCGCCGCAAGCGCTGGCCCGACGGCGACGATCCTGTCGCCGGCTATTGCGATGTCGCCCTCGTATGGCGGACTGCCGCTGCCATCGACAATGGTGCCGCCGCGGATGATCAGGCTCGGATCGCTGGCCATGGGCGTTTCGCTCCGTCGGGTCGTTGCCGCGGCCGCCATCCTACGCGCGTTCTTCGCCGGTGCCCCTCGGCCGGCGCATGGCTCCCCTGCCGCGTCGGTCGAGGCGCCAGCGGTCAGGTGCCACGATGCGCCTGCGTCATCTGCAGGCGGAAGATCCCGGCAACGAGCGTCAGCGCCGCGAAACCCAGCGCGATGCTGGCCACGTCGCCAATCATCGACGCGACGGAGCTCAGCAGAAAATCCTCGATCATTTTCGCCCGCCATTGCAGGCGAAGCGACACGTTGCTCAGGACATTGGTCGCCAGGAACAGGAACCACCATATCGGCAGGATGGCGCCGCGTGTCTCGCTCTGCCAGCCGGCCGGGTTGGCGCTCGCCTGCCAGATCTCCTTCATGGCCTGATAGGGCTTCCACAGGTTGGCGACCGGGATGAAATACCAGCCGACGGCCCAGCCCGGCGTGAATTTCATGTCCTGCGCGCCGAGCGCCCGGGCGTTGCTGTTGGCGCGATGAATCCAGACCAGAAAGCAGATGCCGGTGACGAGATAGAGCAGGAACATGACGATGCCGATGACTTGCTGGCGGGTGTCGTTGGCATCGGCTGCCGCGTCGATCGACGCCGGCGCAATCCCGCCGTCGCGGATGTCGCGCAATAGCTGGAATTCAAACCCGCCCGACAGCAGCGAGATCACGTCGACGGCAATCGAGACGTAAAGCAGGACCTTCAGGCTCTTGGTCAGCGCGGTCGGATCGCGGAAGCCGGGGGCTGCCGGCGCGCCTGCTGGCGGCGCACCGACATCGGAATTGCCTGCCATCGCCATGATCGCCTCGCCGCGGTCAGCGACGGCGGCGCCGCCGCCGGTCGGCGTCAAGGATACGAGGTCTTCAGATGGCGCACCATCAACCGGTGTGGTGCTGCCGCCAGTCCAGGTCGCGATCGGTAACAGACAGGGCCTGCGCCGCCGATCCTGCCGCGACGGCTACCGCCGGGCGGCGACCGCGGGCGGCCGACGGAACCCCAGCCACAACACCAGCGCCAGGGTGGCCGCGTAGGCCACCAGCTGGGTCATTGAAGGCTGTGACATGTAGCCCAGCAGGGTGTGCAGGAAGCGGCCAAGCTCGCCGTTCTGGGACAGGATATCTTCGGTGTCCCACACCGGGTCGAGCCCCGAGGGCAGCCACCCGGCGTTGCACAAGGTGCCGATGGCCTGAGCCGCCAGGCCGGCGCCGAGGAATGCCAGCAGGGCCGCCACGGCGTTGAACACGCGGCCCAGCGAGGCGGCCATCACGCCGCGATAGAGCAGCACGCCGACGGCGACGCCGCCGGCAATGCCGATGGCAAAACCGGCCAGCAGGCCCGCCGTGCCGATCTGGCCGGCCATGCCGGCGCCGACCAGGAACAGCGCCAGTTCGGTGCCGTCGCGCAGGATCGACACCGCGATCGCCGTCGCCAGCAGGTAGCGCGGCGCAGTGCCGGCAGCGATGCGGCGGGCCGTATCGCGCGCCTGCGCCGCAATCTGCCGGCCGTGGGTGCGCATCCAGGCGATGGTCCACGCTACCAGCACCACCGTGGCCAGCAGCACGCTGGCCTGGAAAATGTCCTGCCCCGAGCCGGCCATGGCATCGGCCAGCCGCTCGGCGAACAGCGCGATGATGCCTGCACCGGCCAGGCCGGCGCCGGTGCCCAGCGCCGCCCACAGGAAGCGGCCAGGCACACCCCGCGTGGCGGCGAGCATCAGGGCCGCCACCACGACGATTTCCAGCATCTCGCGGAAGACGAGGAGCGCGACCTGGCTCATTTGCCGTCGCCATCCGCCTTGACCACGACCTCGCCTTGGGCCGTCTTGGCGTGGAACTCGCCGAAGAACTTGTAGTTCCTGTTGGGCCGCAGTGGCTTGACCAGGAATTCTGCTGTCTTGCCGCCAGGGATCACGCGCTCGATCTTCAGGCCGACGCTCTCGAATTCCTCGGGTGTCGGATCGGCGTTGGTGACGATCAGCTTCAGCGGCCGGTTTGCCGGCACCTCGATGGTCGCCGGTTCGAACCGGTGGTCGCGAATGGTGATGCGCACCTCGAACGGACCCTCGTCAGCCCTGGCTGTTGGGATGGCGTTGGCCAGCATGGCGAACCAGCCTGCCGCCACCAGCACGGCGCCGAAAGTCCGCAGTACAAGTCTCACGTTCCGCATTGCGCTCGTCCTATGATAATTGCGACTGACTTGCACTTGCATGTCCTGCAATTCTCTGGATATGATGCATTTGCGAGTGATTCGCAATATGTGCAAGCGCAAAAGAAGGAGATGCCGGCCATGGCGACCAAAGAGCGCAGCTTTTGGCAGGTCTGGGCGCTGACCGCCAGCCTGGCCGGCGGGCTTGTGGCGGCGGCGTCGCAAGCGGCGGGCAGTCCGCCGGGCGCCTTGCCGTTCGACCCGCGCGATCCGGCGCTGATCTGCAAGGGGTTTGGCGGCAAGGTCGGCCGCAGCACGTCGTTGCGTGCGCTGGCTGCCGGTTTCGATGCCGCTGCCGTGCATCTGGCCGATGCCACGACCGGCACGGTCGACGTCGAGGACAATCTCGACCTGTTCGAGAAGCTCGGCCTGATGGAAGGCCACCTGATGATCGGCAAGGCGCTGCTCGACGCCAAGATGCAGCGCGACGCGCTGCCGCATTTCGGGCACCCGGTGCGCGAGCTCTATGACTATCTCAAGCCCGTGTTCAAGGCGCGCAAACATCCGGAGTTCGAGCGCGAGCTGCTCGATCTGGAGGCGCGTGCCAAAAGCGCGCCCAACGATCCGGCGACGACGGCCGCCTACGACAATGTGCTGGCCAAGATCGACGGCCTGCGCCGCACCATTCCGGACAGCCTGACCGGCTCGGCATCGTTCATGATCCGCGGCATCGCCCTGATGATGGAGGCGGCCGGCGGCGACCTAGGCGAGTCTCTGGACAAGGGCCGCATCACCAACACCGTCGAGTACCACGACGCCATGGGTTTTGCCCGCTACGCCGACAAGGTGTTGGCCGCCAACGGCACGCTGCTGGCTGCCAACGCCGGCCGTATCGCCACCGAAATGAAGATCACGCTGGCGGCGTTCCCGTCGCTGCAGCCGCCGCCGCGGCCGACACGTAGCGTCTCGGACCTGATGGCCGCCGCCGACCACGTCAAGAGCCTGGCCAAGTAAAGCGGACCGGGCCGACCGATCACAGGAGAATCTTACCGCGGGCCGTAGCTGCCTGCACGCTTTCTCGGGGGTTGACTGATCATGCGCGCGTTCAATGGGACGCGCCGGCGAAGCACGGCCGGCGCGATGGGGGTGGCATTTGTCCTCGCAACGGCCGCTGCGGCATCGGCGCAGACGGCGTCGGGCGGCGTCAGTCCGTTCGACGACATCGTCTTCGGCGGCAGCTATTCGCTGAACCTGCAATTCGACCGCACGCTCAACCGCAGCGCCGGCGTTCGGCCGTTCAGCAACCTGTTCTTCGAGCTGGACGATCTGAACTGGTACCTCAATGTCGGAAAGTACTTTTCGCTGAACGGCGCGATCAAGATGGATCAGGTCCGGACGATTTCGAAGTCCAGCGCCTTTCGCGGCGAGGGACTGCGCGTCAGCGAACTCTACGCGACGATCCATCTGGATCCGGTGCAAATCTACGGCGGCAAGATCCATCCGCACTTCGGGAAAGGGTGGGACATCAACCCCGGCCTGTACGGCACCGACTTTGCCGAGGACTACGAGCTGGAAGAGAAGATCGGCATCGGCGTTTCCGTGGATCTGCGCGATCCGGCATTCGGCAGCCATACGCTGGCGTTCGAGACCTTCGTGGAAGACACGACGTTTCTCAGCAATTCGATCTTCTCGCGGCCGCGAATCACGGATCCCGACGTCGCCCGGCCACGCCGCCTGCGCCGCAGCGACGGCGGCGTCGGCAATACCGGCGCCCTGTTTGACAACCTGACGGTCACGCTGGAGGGCGGCAGGGTCGCCAGCCTGCCCGGCTTCTCCTACAACCTCGGCTTCGAGCGGCGGCGCGGCTCGCGGGTTGGCGGCGAGCCGACCGAACGCGGCGTCGTGGCCGGCTTCAGCTGGGAGTTCGACCTGACCAGCCGCATCACCATGACGCCGGTGGTCGAGTTCGCCTACCTGCGCAATCCCGGCGGCGTCTCCGGCACCACCAAGTGGCTGACGGCGGGGTTGGGCATGGAGTTGGGTCAAGGCTGGAATGCGTCGCTGTACGGCACCATTCGGCCGGTGCGGGACAGGACGGTGCCTGATAGCTATACCGACACCTTGGTGGGGTTCTCGGTGGGCTACGATCTCGGCTCATTGCTCAAGCGCGAGGTGCGCTGGCTCGACGGGCTGGGAATCGAGGCTGGCTACAAGTATGAGCGTGTGGCGCACACCAAACTCAACACGATCGGCGTGTCACTGACCTACGAAAAGAGTTTCTGAACTGGGCCACCGGCTGGCGGGCGGACGCCGGCCGGGGCGTCAGCAGGGGAAGAATGATGTTGTCGTTTCGTGCCATCGCATCGCTGCTCGCGGCGTCGCTGCTGGGCGGCGCCGTGACCTTCGTCGTCGCCAGCGCCGCGCCGCCGGTGCGCGGTGTCGTGCCCGGCCTGCCCGAAGGCAGCGATTTCGGCCTCGACGGTCCGGAAAGGCCCCGGCAGATTCTCAAGGCCGAGGCGGCTGGCGGCCGGCAGTCCTGGCTGGTGGCGCTCGGCAATACCGCCTTCAGCGCGCCCAGCCTGTTTGGCCCCAAGGCGCGTGAGGCGGGTCTGTCGTGCGATACGTGCCACCGCCAGGGCGACATCAACCCGCGCTTTTTCATTGCCGGCAATTCGGTGCGGCCGGGTGGCCTCGATCCGACGACATCGATGTTCAACCCGACACAGAATGACGGTGTCGCCAACCACGTCGACATACCGAGCCTGCGCGGCGTGCGTTTCAACGCGCCCTACGGCCGCGACGGGCGCATTGCCTCGCTGCGCGAGTTCACCCGCAACGTGATCGTGCTGGAGTTCGGAGGCTCCGAGCCGGCACCTGTCGTCCTCGATGCACTGGTCGCCTACATGGAGCAGATCGAGTTTCTGCCCAACCCCAAGCTCGACCGTCTCGGGCGCTTGACCGACGTTGCCGGGCCTGCGGCCAAGCGCGGCGAAATTCTCTTTCAGCAGCCGATGGCAGGTATGGGCGGCCGTAGCTGCGCCACGTGCCATGTGCCGGACGCGCAGTTCGCCGACCGGCGTCGCCACGATGTCGGTTCCGACGGCTTGTTCAAGACGCCGACGCTGCTGAACGCGCGGTTTACCGCACCGTACTTTCACGACGGGCGCTATGCCGGCCTCGGCGACGTGGTGGCGCATTTCGATCGCGTCTTTGCGCTGGGGCTGACGCCGGGCCAGCGCGGCGATCTCGTGGCCTACCTGGAAGCGGTCGGCGATGCCGACCAGCCCCTCGAACCGATGACGCGGCAGAGCGAAATGAGCGAACTGGCCGCCTATGTCGCGGTGCTCGACGATGCCATCACGCACGCCGACCAGCCGGCCATCGACCTGGTTGTCGATACGGTGGTGCGCGACTTGCGTTTCATCGCGCGCCGTTTTGACAACCGCGATCCGCGCACCGGCCGGCCGCGTCGGCCTGATCGGCCGGACGTGGCCCGTATCGCGGAAGACCTCGCGGCGCACATGACCAGCGTCGGCGCGCGGGCCCGGGCCGGCGACGCCGCCGGGGCGCGCGAGTCCTTGCGTCTCTATCGCGAACGCGCCACGGCGCTGGTGGCCAGCTACCCGCAGACCAACTGACCGTCCGCGGCACGGCGCCAGTTCAGTCGAGCCTGTCCGTCGCCGCGTGCCACGATCCCGTCTTGGCCAGCTGCGGCGCGTAGGACGCGAACGACCAGCGCAACGGCAATGCGCCGCTCACGCGCCGGCCTTCGGTCAGCGTGAAGCGCAGCAGGCGCTGGGCGCCGGCGAATCGGCTGACTTCCTCGCCGTCCCAGATGATCTCGGTCGTCCCGGTGAGGTACACTAGGTCGCCGCCGTCGAAGTCGATGAACAACAGCCCGGCGCGCGGATGGCGCAGCAGGTTGCCGTAGGTGTTGAAATAGGAATTGCCGGCGAAGTCGGGCACGCTGAGCGTGCGCGCATCGTCGATGCGCACGAATCCCGGCTTGCCGCCGCGGTGCGAGACGTCGATGCCGCCGCCGGGTGCGTCCCGGAAGGCCGAGGCGATAAACAGCGTATCGGCGGCGGCAAGCTGAATGCGCGTCGCATGGTCGAGGGCATCGAACTGTGCAAGCGGATGTGCCGCATCGGGATGATCGATCTGCGGTGTGAGTTCGAACGTCCGTGCCTGGATGTACTGCGGGCAGTTGCCGAAGCTCTGACTCACCGTAACGTCGAACCCGCCCGCTTCGATGGCGGTTACCTTGCCATTGGCGCGGTTGCGGCGGCGCGAGTGCGGTTCGATGCCGAGCAGGCCGATGTCGGCGCCGATTGTCAGGGTCGAGCCCAGCGGATCGGCGAACAACGGCGCGGCCGCGATTCGCAAACGACGTTCGTCGGGCGAACTGACGAATCCGGGTCGCCCGGCCACGACTGACGCCCAGGGCCGATCATCGCTATCGACTGTGCCGACCAGCAGCATCGGCAGCTGGGCGAAAAACGTGCGATGCTGCTCCGGCATGTGGTCGCGGATTGCCCGTCGCCCCAGTTGCTCGGCCCGTTCGCGTACACCCACGCGCTGCTGTACCTCCCGTTCGCCGGCGTGGAAGGGCGAGTCGGCGGTTGCGCCGGAATCGGCCATGGTCGCCTCCGTCGTGAGCTGCGCTCGATTTGGGAAGCGCCTCCGGCAGGGTAAAGGCATCGGTGGCCGGTTGCCCATGAAACCTCGTCATGATGCGGCGCGGCGCCTTCATGCGAGCGAGGGGAGGCGCGGGCGAGCCTCGCTGTCAGGCTGAATGCGGCGCTGCGCTCGGCGTGCGTCGCCGCCATGCGCCGCGGGGGTGTTGTCGCGCGTTGACCGTCCGCTGGCGGGGTCCTAGCGTGATACCGAACGACGGAGGAAACGATGCCCGTGCGCCTTATCGGCATGATCGGCGTCACGCCGCCTGCCAGCGCGGCGTCCATGCACGTCATCAAAGGCGCGATCTCACCCGACTATCTGCGTGCTTTTGCCCGAGCCCATGAGGATGCCGGATTTGATCTGGTGCTTGTCGGCTATACGGCATCATCGGCCGAAGGCTTCCTGGTGGCGCAATACGCCGCAGTGCAGACGACCCGCCTGGGGTTTCTGATCGCGCACCGGCCGGGTTTCGTGGCGCCGACCTTGGCGGCCCGCAAGATCGCCACGTTCGACCACCTGACGGGCGGGCGGCTGGCGCTGCACATCATCTCCGGCGCCAGCGACGCGGAACAGGAGAGCGAGGGTGATTTTCAGCCCAAGGACGTGCGCTACCGTCGCGCCGGCGAATACATCGACGTGATGAAGCGACTATGGTCATCGGCCAACCGTTTCGACTTCGAGGGCGAGTTCTATCGGGTCAAGGGCGCGCTGTCCGACATCCGGCCGCTGCAACAGCCGCATCCGCTGATCTTCTTCGGCGGCTCGTCGGAAGGCGCCCTGGCGATGGGCGCACAGCATTGCGACGTCTTTGCCATGTTCGGCGAGCCGCTGGCGCCGACCCGTGCCCGCATCGCTGATTTCCGTGCCCGGGCCGCTGCCTATGGCCGCAGCCCGACCTTCAACATGTCGTTCCGCCCGATCCTCGCGGCGACCGAGGGTGCGGCCTGGGACAAGGCAAGGCGCATCCTGGCCGCCGTGCGCCGGCAAAAGAACCCCACCGGCCTGAATGCAGATAACAAGCCGCTCGATCATTCGGCGCAACGGTTGCTGGAATTCGCAGCGGAAGGCGAGGTGCATGACGAGCGGCTGTGGATGCCGATCGCCGAGGCGACCGGCGCCGTCGGCAACACCTCATGCCTTGTCGGCACGCCCGAGCAGGTCGCGCGTGCGCTGCTGGAGTACTACAAGATCGGTGTCCACTCGTTCCTGGTCCGCGGCTTCGATCCCTTCGAGGATGCCGTCGACTTCGGACGCGAGCTGATCCCGCGCCTGCGCGAGGGCGCCGCCGTGCTCGATCGCGCCGCGGCGGCCTGAAGCGGACGCAGGCGCATGCCGGCCAACAATCGGGAGGAAACGCGTGGCCACGCCTGACACGGACGTTGTCATTGTCGGGGGCGGGCCCGTGGGCCTGAGCGCGGCTGTCATGCTGGGCGAGCTGGGCGTGCGCGCGCTGCTGTTCGAGCGCAACCCCGGTACCTCGACGCACCCGCGCGGTCACGTCGTCAACGCGCGCAGCATGGAAATGTTCCGAACGCTGGGCGTCGAGGCCGACATTGCGGCCGCGTCCGTGCCGCTGGAGCGGCACTTGGGAGTCGCCTTCGTCACGCGCTTGGCCGGCACCGAGATCGGTTCGCTGCGCTACCGCGGCGAGCCCTCGCTCGATGCGCTGGAAGCCAGTTTCAGCCCGAGCGTGAAGCGCTCCTGCCCGCAGGACGAGCTGGAGCCGATCCTGCGCCACCACGCCGAGCGCCGTTCATCCGTGCGCCTGATGTTCGGTCGCGAGGTTACTGGCCTCGAGCCGTCGGGCGACCCCGTTGTCGTGCACTGGCGCGATGCCGACGGACGCCAAGGCCAGACGACGGCGCGCTACGTGATCGCGGCCGATGGCGTGCGCAGTCCGGTACGTCACATGCTCGATGTGCCGATGGGTGGACTGGGCCGCATGGGCCACCAGATCGGCGTGCATTTCGAGGCCGATCTCTGGCGGTGGATTGAGCATCGTCCCTATCTGCTGTGGTGGGTCTACAATGCCGACTCCAGCGGCTTGTTCATCGCGCTGGACGGCCGACGCCGCTGGACCTTCAATTTCGCTTACGACCCGCAGCTGGCCAAACCGGCGGATTTCGATGAGTCACGCTGCGTCGCCTTGATCCGCGCGGCGGTCGGCGTGCCCGACCTGCCGGTGCGCATCCGCAGCGTACTGCCGTGGCGCATGCAGGCACGTCTGGCTGAACGGTTCCGCGTCGGTCGCGTTTTTCTGGCTGGCGACGCCGCCCATCCCCTGCCGCCGACCGGCGGCCAGGGCATGAACACCGGCATCGCCGACGTGCACAACCTGGCCTGGAAGCTGGCACTGGTGCTGCGCGGTGTCGCGCCGGCGGGGCTGCTCAACAGCTACGAAGACGAGCGCCGGCCGGCGGCGCAAGCCAATGTCGACCAGAGCGTCAAGAACGCCACCAGCATGGCCAAGTCGGGACTGGGCGGCATGCTGGCCAACGACCGCGACCTGCTGGCCCGGATCGAGGGACCCGACGGCGACGGCATCCGCGCCCGGCTGGCCGCCGCGATCCCCGAGCAGCGCGAGCACTTTGACTATCCCGGACAGACTTTCGGCTATTTCTATCGGTCGGCCGGCATCGTCGACGACGGTTCACCGCCGGTGCCATTCTCAATCCACGCCTTCGTGCCCTGCGCCCGGCCGGGTCATCGTGCGCCGCATCTGTGGCTTGAGCGCAATGGCCGCCCTGTATCAACGGTCGACCTGGCGGTCGGCGATCGCTTTTGCCTGCTTGCCGGGCCTGACGGGCGGGCCTGGTGCGATGCGCTTGGGCAGGTGGCCCTGTCGCGCGGCATCGATGCGGCTGCCTTCACGGTCGGTCCTCGGGGCCAATTGGTCGACCGCGACGCGGCGTTCTGCCAGCTCTACGGCGTGGGCGCCGACGGCGCCGTGCTGGTGCGACCCGACGGCCACGTGGCGTGGCGGGGCTTTGCGCTGGCTGCCGATCCGGCGCAGACTTTGGCGGCGGTTCTGGATCAGGTGCTCTACCGCGGCGTCGGCACATCGGCCGGCGAGCCGCGGTATGGCACACGGCAATCGGCCATCGCGACGCCGTGAGCGCGGGGCGAGGGCCGTGAGGAGAAGACAATGACGAAGCCCGTCAAGTTGGCGCACGTGGTGTTTCGCACCAATCAGCTCGAAACCATGATCGAGTGGTATCGCACTGTCCTGGAAGCGGACATCGTGCATCGCGACAAGTCGATCGTGTTCCTCACCTACGATGACGAGCACCATCGGATCGCACTGATCGGTGGCCAGGATTTCGCGGAGAAGCCCGCCCGCCCGCAGGTCGGCTTCTACCATGTTGCCTTCACCTTCGCCGGTCTCGCGGACCTGTTCGGCACCTACCAGCGGCTGAAGAAGGCCGGCATCGTGCCGTGGCGCGCCATCAACCACGGACCGACAACGTCGTTCTACTACAAGGATCCGGACGGCAACGACGTCGAATTGCAGGTCGATCGCTTTGTCGACGCCAACGAAGCCAAGGCCTGGATGCATGGCGAGGCATTCGCCCGCAATCCGATCGGCATCGAGTTTGATGCCGAGCACATGATCGCGCGCCTGCAATCGGGCGAACCGGAAGCCGCGTTGATGCGCCGACCGGACGAGTGATAGTCTGAGCGAGGCTCGCTGCGTGCCGTACGGTACCGCGCGCAAACGTGATCGCGGCTATGTGCATCTGCACCTTTCCCGGTGCGTTGCAGCGGGAGTATGAATCGCCGCCGTGACGCCGGCTGCGGCCGGCATGCGGACGGAGGGAGAGAAGACGATGAAGCTACTTTACGCGCCTGGTGCCTGCTCGATCGGGATCCACGTGTTGCTCAACGAGATCGGCAAGCCGTTCGAAGCCCAGAAGGTGGATCTGGCGGGCCGCAAGCATTTCGAACCGGAGTTCACCAACCTCAATCCCAAGTCGAAGGTGCCGACCCTGGTGCGGGACGACGGCACGGTGTTGACCGAATTCCCGGCGATCGCCACGTGGCTGGCGAAATCCAACCCCGAAAAGAAGCTGCTGGCCGACGATCCCGAGGGCATGGCACGCACCCTGGAAATGCTCGACTACGTCGTCGCCACCGTGCACATGCAGGGTTTCTCGCGCATCTTCCGCCCGGGCGCCTATGCGCCCAGCGAGTCCGACCATGACGCCGTCAAGGCCCGCGGCCGCGAGATCTTCGAGCGCGGCTTCGCCATCATCGACGAGAAGCTGAAGGGCAAGGACTACGTCAACGGCGCGTTCTCGATCGCCGATTGCGCGCTGTTCTACGTCGAGCTGTGGTCGACCCGGGTGAAGATACCCATGCCGCCCAACGTCGCGGCGCATTTCGAGCGCATGAAGGCCCGACCCGCGGTGCAGAAGACTTTGCAGGCCGAAGGGCTCGCGGCGTAGCAAGCCCATCGCGACGGCACGGCCGCCGCAAGGCGTCATCATGAACCAAATGCGGGGGATCGTCGGCTGGGGCTGACGCATCCCTCGTTTCGTCCGGCAGGGCCGCCGCGCGGCAAATCTTCCGGACCGAGGAAGCGGTTTTCCCTTGGCGTCAGCGGCCTGCAAACCGCGCGTCGCGCCAGGCAATCGCGGCCTTCACGCCCTGTTCCTGGCGGATGCGCGCGAACTCGGCCTTTTCCGGTGACGTACCGGCGTTGAGGATCACGTCAATGTCGAGCGCGGCCTGAAGCGCCGCACGCAGGCCCATCGTGTCATAGCTCTGGTTGATGGCGCGCTTGGTCAGCCGTACCGAGCGCTCCGAGGCGCGCGCCATGGTTCGGGCCAGCGCCATGGCCTTGTCGACTTCCTGACCGGCCGGCACGACGTGGTTGACGATGCCTAGCCGCAGCGCGTCGGCCGCGTCGATCCGGTCATCGCCGGTCAGCAACAGTTCCTTGGCCTGCTTGGGCCCAGTGATCCACGGCAGCAGCATGGCGACGATGCCGGTGCCGAAGCGCACTTCGGGCTCGCCGAAACGCGTGCCTTCGGCCGCCACCGTGACGTCGCAGGCCAGCATCGCCTCGAAGGCACCGGCGAGGCAGAAGCCGTGCACGCAGGCCACAGTCGGCTTGGGGCTGTCCCAGAATTGCATGATGAAGTCGAACTGCAGCTTCATCTGGCGCTCCCAGTCCGACACGTCGTCCATCTTGCGCTCCGCCGACGCCTTCAGGTCGAAGCCGGCCGAAAAGGCGCGGCCGGCGCCGCGCACAACGATGACGCGCACGGTTTCGTCGGCGTTCAGCGCCGCCACGGCGTCGAGGCTTTCGTGCATCAGTGCGTTGTTGAAGGCGTTGAGTACGGCGGGCCGGTTGAACGTCAGCGTGGCGACGGCGCCGTCACGTTCGACGATGATATGGTTGTAGGCCAAGGCAGCGATCCTTTCCGGGCAATCCAATCTCAGTAGACGCGACGCGGCAGTGCCGCCGCAAGCGGCCGGGCACCGCCGCTTTCGGTTGCGCGCGCTGCCGGTGTAGTGTCCGGCCCGGGATCAATGCGGGAGGACGCGATGGCGGGCGAGGGCAAGCTGCTGCTGGTGGGCTGCGGCAAGATGGGCGGCGCGATGCTCGAGGGCTGGCTGGAGCAGGGCCTCAAACCGGCCGACCTAGCGGTCATCGAGCCGGTTGCCGCCAGCCGCCCCGCGATCGCCGGCGCCGCGCTGCTCGGTGCGACCGACGACGTGCCGGCTGGCTTCGCGCCCGACATCGTGGTGCTGGCGGTCAAGCCGCAGACCATGAACGACGTGCTGCCGGGCCTGCGGCGCTTCGTCGGCGGTGACGCCACGTTCCTCTCGATCGCCGCCGGCAAGACCATCGCCTATTTCCGTGCCGGCCTGGGCGAGCAGGCGCGCATCGTGCGCGCCATGCCCAACACGCCAGCGGCGGTACGTCGCGGCGTCACCGTGTGCGTCGCCGGGCCGGGGGTCAGCGCCGCCGCCAAGACCCGCTGCAGCGGATTGTTGTCGGCCGTCAGCGACGTGCTGTGGACCGAGGACGAAGGCCTGATGGACGCCGTTACGGCGGTATCGGGCAGCGGACCGGCGTATGTATTCCTGCTGGTCGAGGCCATGGCGGCGGCCGGCGTGAAGGCCGGATTGCCCGCCGACATGGCCATGGCGCTGGCACGCGGCACCGTCGCCGGGTCTGGCGAACTGCTGCGGCGTTCCGGCGAGTCGGCATCGCAGCTGCGCATCAACGTGACGTCGCCGGGCGGCACGACGGCCGAGGCGCTGAAAGTGCTGATGTCTGACTCCGGATTACAGCCGCTGTTCGATTCGGCCATCGCCGCCGCCACCCGCCGGTCGAAGGAGCTGGCGGGGTGAGCATCACGCTGGCGTGGGCGGCCCGGTATCGCCATCTACAGGACGACGGCAAGAGGTACGGGTCATGGCGGAACGGCAGGCGGTCCTGGACGCATTCCTGAAGTTGCTGGCCGAGAAGGGCTGGCAGGGCTTTGCCCTGCGCGATGTGGCAGACGCCGCCGGGGTCGGGTTGGCCGACCTCTATGCCGATTTCCCCTCGCGTCAGGCGCTGCTCGGGGCGTTCGTGGCCGACATCGACCGACGGGTCCTGGCCGGCACGGCGCCATCGCTTGACCCGGACGAAACCGTGCGCGATCGGCTGTTCGACGTCCTGATGCGCCGCTACGACCTGCTGCGGCCTCACAAGCAGGCCGTCGCCGCCTTGGTCGAGGGATTGGCGCGCGACCCGGTCGCCGCATTGGCGATGTCGCGGCCATTGAGGCGGTCGATGGCGGCCATGCTGGAGGCGGCAGGCGTGTCGGCCGATGGCTGGCGTGGCGCATTGCGGCGAAATGCGCTGGCAGCCATGCACATGGCGGTCCTGCGCGTCTGGCTGCAGGACGACACCGTCGATCAATCCAAGACCATGGCGGCCCTGGACCATCGCCTGAAACGCGCCGAGAGGTGGGCTCAAGCGATTGATCAAATTGGGAAATCCCGCAGAGGACGAAAATCGCCTGACGATCCGGCGATGGCGCCGCCGGCGGCCATGGGTGAAACCACGGCGGATGGCTGAATCCCGCCCGCCAAGCTACCTTGGCACGGGTAATTGTGCGGTGCACGCCCCTTGACATCCCGCACCGCAGCATACATTTTATCGTCATGTTGCAGTGCACCATAAGAGGTGCAGGGCAATCGGGATGCAAGCGGCGCTCGGCCGCATCGCCCCCGGCAGTCGAGCGTGACCACACAGCGATCTACAAGGAGACCCCAATGACCGCCCCGTCGTTCCCGTCGTTCAAATTTCCCTTCGCCGATGTCGATTTCACCAAGGCGTTCGGCGAGTTCAAGATGCCGGCATTCGGCGTCGAGGCGCTCGTCGAGGCGCAGCGCAAGAACGTCGCCGCCTTCACGGCCGCCAATCAGACCGCCTTCGAGGCGGTGAAGTCGGCCGCCCAGCGCCAAGCCGACATGATCAAGCTGGCGACCGAGGAGTTCTCGAAGGCCGCCAGTGAGCTGATGACCGTCGCCAGCTTTGAGGAGAAGGCCGCGATGCAGGCCGATGTTGCCAAGAAGGCGTACGAAGGCGCGGTCGCCAACATCCGCGAGCTCGCCGACATCGTCGCCAAGGGCAATGCCGAGGCAATCGACCTCGTCAACAAGCGCATCGCCGAAGCGCTCGACGAGATGAAGGTGCTGGTCGCCAAGAAGCACTGAGCGCCACGCGTTTCTGTGTGATCGACGCCGGCCGGTTCGCTCTTCCTCGGCCGTGCCGGCGCCAACGGGGCCGCTCTTCGGAGCGGCCCTTTTGCTTGCGCCGGGTTTCCAGCACCGCGGACAGTCGCTACACAGGGCCGCCTCAGGAAAACGGGGCACGCCGAGGGAGGCTGGACGTGAGCGAGGGCGATAGCGGGTCACAAGGCCTGCGCGCGGCGATTTCGTACGACGATTTCGACAAGGTCGACATCCGAGTCGGCACCGTGGTCGAGGCGCGGCCGTTTGATGGCGCGCGCAAGCCGGCGATCCAGCTGTGGGTCGATTTCGGACCGTCCATCGGCATACGTAAGAGCTCGGCGCAGATCACCAAACACTACACGCCTGACAGCGTCGTCGGCCGCCAGGTGGCCGCAGTCTTGAATTTCCCGCCGCGCCAGATCGGCAAGTTCATGTCGGAGGTGCTGGTCCTGGGCTTTCCCGATGGCGACGGCCAGGTGGTGATAATCGGCCCCGACCAGAGAGTACCCAATGGCGGCAAGCTATACTAAGCGAGACCGCGACCGATATCGCCAACCTGCCGTCCACACGCTCGCGGGCGTGTGAGTTGTGGCGACGCCCGATCAGCCCCACTTGCGGCAGTGTCATTTCATCCCGCTGCGAGGTCCTCCCAATGCCTGCCGTCGCGCGCGCGTTCGCCCTGGTCGTCGCCGTGGGGCTTCTAGCCGCTTGCAACACGACCTCGGACCGAGGGTCGGATGGCCGCTGGTATCTGCAACGGCCAACGAGCTACTGACGGCGCACTGCCAGCCGGTCAACCATTTAGGTTTGTCGTTCGACGTGGAATCGGCAAGGTTGTGCGCTTGAACACTGGTCCCGCCGATGCCCGAACTCGAGGTGCTCAAACGTCTGGCCGTGGCGCTCGCAATCGGCCTGTTGGTCGGGCTGGAGCGCGGCTGGCGCTCGCGCGAGGAAGCCGAAGGTGAACGGACGGCGGGTCTGCGCACCTATGCCCTGTCGGGCCTCTTAGGTGGCGTCGCGGGCCTGCTGACCGCCGACAACCATGTCGCCCTGGCGGTGATTTTCGTGGCCTTCACCGCAACATTCGCGGCGTTTCAGTGGCGCGAGCTCAGCGCCGCCGGCACCTATAGTGTCACCAGCGTCGTGGCCGCCATGCTGACCTTCGTGGTCGGCGCCTATGCCGTTCTGGGTGTGCCGCACATCGCCGTCGCTATTGCCGTCGCGATGACCTTGCTGCTGGCGCTGAAGCAGCCGTTGCATCGCTGGCTGCGCCGACTCACCTGGCCGGAAATCCGGGCGACGTTGACGCTGTTGGCCATGAGTTTCCTGCTCTTGCCGGTGCTGCCTGACCGGCCCCTCGATCCCTGGGGGGCGCTCAACCCGGCGGAAATCTGGCTTCTGGCCATCATTATCGCCGGCGTTTCGTTTGCCGGCTACGCGGCAGTGCGCATCATGGGCGACCAGGCCGGCGTGGCGCTGGCGGGCCTGGCCGGTGGGCTGGCCTCATCGACCGCCGCGACGCTCGCCTTCGCGCGCATGGCTCGGCAGCAGCCGGCGGCGGCGCCGCTGCTGGCCGGCGGCATCCTGCTGGCCGGAATCGTCATGCTGGTGCGCGTCATAGCGATTGCCGGTGCGCTCAATGCGGCGCTGATCGTGCCGCTGTTGTGGCCGCTAGGGGCGGGCGCCGTGATATTTGGCCTGCCATGCCTGGTAATCTTCGGCCGCTTGCGGGACGGGGCGGGCGCGCCGACGCAACTTGCGATGCGCAATCCGTTCGAGCTGGGGACAGTGCTGAAGCTGGCGGGATTCATCGCGATCCTGATGCTGGTGGCCAGGATCGTCGTCGACCGGCTGGGCGAACAGGCGCTCCTAGTCGTGGCGATGATATCGGGGCTCGCCGATGTCGACGCGCTCACCCTGTCGCTGTCGCGCATGTCTCACGACGGTATCTCGCCGGCGACAGCGGTCGCCGGTATCGCCCTCACGGCCGGCGTCAACACGCTGGTCAAGGCCGTGCTGGCGGCCGTCGCCGGTACGCTGCGCACCGGTGTCATCGTCGGCGCCACAAGCCTGGCGGCGATCGCCGCGGGAAGCGCTGTCTGGTACCTCGCGCCGCTGTAGCGGCTCAAGGCGCCGCCCCCGCGGCGGGCGATCAGACCGGCAGGCGCAGGCGGGCGCGCAGGCCGCCCAGCGGCGACTCCTCCAGATGCAATTCGCCGCCGTGACTGCGCACCACGTCGCGCGCGATCGTCAGCCCCAACCCGACACCGCCCGTCATCGGATTGCGCGAGGCATCGAGACGAAAGAACGGACGGAACACCTCTTCGCGCCGGTCAGGGGGAATTCCCGGACCGTCGTCGTCGACCGTGATCTCGATGGCCGTCTTGCGCCGCCGAGCGCGTAGCTCAACCCGGCTGCCGTGCCGCAGCGCATTGGCCACGAGATTGCTCAGGCAGCGCTTCATGGCGATCGGCCGCAGCGACATCCGAAGGTCGCCGGTGAAGCCTACGACCACGGCGCCGCCGTCGCGCCGCGCGCCGGTGGCAACCTCGTCGAGCAGCTCGCCAAGATCGACCGGCGTCGGTTCCTCATCGCCTTCGCCGCGCGCGAACGCGAGATAGCCGTCGATCATGCGCTCCATGTCATGGACGTCGGCCTCGAGTTCGCGCTTCTCCGCTCCGTCATCGAGCATCGCTAGGCCTAGCTTCATGCGGGTCAACGGCGTGCGCAGATCGTGGCTGACGCCAGCCAGCATCTCGGTACGCTGCTGGATCTGCCGGCGCACGCGTTCACGCATGGTCAGGAAGGCGCGGCCGGCTTGGCGCGCCTCGAGCGATCCTTCAGGCTCGAAATCCTCGACGTCGCGGCCCTTGCCCAGCGAGTCGGCGATCTTCGCCAATCGCCGGATCGGCTGCAACTCGTGGCGCACGAAGGCGGTTGCCAGCCCGAACAGCACCAACGCCGAACTGATCATGGCAGCCACGAACGCCCAGCTCGAAGTCGTGTACAGCCGACCCAGCGGCGCCACGACCTCGATCACTCCATCCGGGATCTCCACGGCGATCAGGACGCGGCGGTCGGTCGGCGCCGTATCGAGAAAGTAGGGCAGCTTCAGATCACTCTCGAGCGCGTTTGTCAGCTCGCGCTCGAGGATGCTGTACAGCGCCGCCGGCCGGCGCTCAGGCAACTTGGCATAGGGCTTGAGCGTCGCGCTCATGCGCAGATCGGTACGCGCCCGCTGGGCGATCCACTCGAAATTCGCCTCACCGGGAAATTCGGCGTGCAAGGCCACGATCAGCTTGATGTCGCCGACCACCGACCGCGACAGGCGGCTGGTCACGTTGTCCCAGAGCTGTTCGTAGAAGACATAGGTGGCGATGATCTGCAGCAGGATGGTCGGCACCACGATCGCCAGAGTCGCGCGTACGAACAGCGTGCGCGGCGCCATCCTTAACAGTCGTCGCCCCAGCCGCAGCCGGCGCCAGGCCACCAGCAGGCGGCCGAACCAGGCGGCGAGGCCGACGGCGCGGCGCGCGTCGGCCAGGGAGGGTTCATTGGAACGGTTCACGCTCACGCACCCACCAGACGATAGCCAGTGCCGCGCACCGTCTGCAGGTAGCGCGGGAATTTCGGATCTTCTTCGATCTTGCGCCGAAGGCGCGTCACCTGCACGTCGATGGTCCGGGCATTGACCTCACCACCGACCAGCCGGGCCAGCGTATCGCGACTCATATCCTGGCCGAGATTCAGCGCGAACACGTTCAGCAAGGCGCGCTCCGCGTCGGTCAGCTTCACCCGCTTGTCGCCGGCCGTCAGTTCGCCACGCTTGGTGTCGAAACGCAGCATGCCCATGCGCACCACGGCGACTGGTGTGGCCGCCGGCACCGCGGCGGTTTGCGTCGCGGTACGGCGCAGAATACTGCCGATCCGCAGCAGCAGTTCACGCGGCTCGAACGGCTTGGGCAGGTAATCGTCGGCGCCACGCTCAAGGCCGGCGATGCGGTCCTTGGCCTCGCCCATTGCGGTCAGCATCAGGATCGGGATCGGTTTGCGCCGCTGGCGCAGGGCGGCAGCCAGCTCCAGGCCGCTCTCACCCGGCATCATGACGTCCAGAACCATCAGGTCGAACTCCATGGTGCCGAGGCGCTCGCGGGCCTCCGGCGCGTCACCCGCCACCGTCACACGAAAGCCATTGCGCGACAGGAAGCTGCGCAGCAGCTCGCGCAAGCGCTGATCGTCGTCGACCACCAGGATATGCGCCTTATCCACCGCCGCCCTCTGCGCGACGCACCACGCTCAGCGCGTGCGGGTCAGCTGCCGCTCGATGTCCGGCCGCTCTTCGGGATTGAGCATGCCCAGCAACACGCGATGAAACCCTTCCATGGCCGGCGCACCGGCCTCGCTGAAGGCACGGGCGAAGCGCGCCTGCTGGCGCGCCGTCAACTCGCGCTCCAGTGCTTCGCCGCGCGGCGTCAGTGCCAGCAGGCGCTGCCGTCGGTCGCGCGAGCCGGTGTCCTGGTGCACGTAACCGGCGTCAATCAGTTCGCGCAGCACGCGCGACAGCGATTGCTTGGTGATCTTCAGGATGCGCAGCAGGCCGCCGACCGTGATGCCGGGATGCCGGCCAATAAAGTAGATGGCACGGTGATGTGCCCGCCCGAAGCCGGCGTCGGCCAGCATGGCATCGGCCTCGCCGGTGAAATCGCGGTAAGCAAAGAACATCAGTTCGATGCTCCGGCGCAGATCCTCCTCGCGCGCGAAGGACGGAGGGGCGGTCAATGGGCGCGCATCGGCCATCGGCGTTTCCTGAAGTCTTGATCGTGCTGCCTCTTGTAGCGATCAGTCCCGATCAGGAAAAGTCCCAAATTGGGATTTTTACCATGGGCTGTCCCGCGTTGACTTGCCCGGTGCGCGATGTTACCCCCGCGACGGTCCATTCGGACATATTGTTGCAGACTTGCCATTGGAGAGGCAGCCGAGCCATGTCCATGCTTCCGTTCGATGATCGCGATGGCGTCATCTGGTCCGATGGCAAGCTGATCCCCTGGCGGGATGCCAAGCTGCACGTCCTGACCCACGGATTGCACTACGCCAGTTGCGTGTTCGAAGGTGAGCGCGTCTACGGCGGCGAGGTTTTCAAGCTGACGGCCCACACCGAACGGCTGGCCAAGTCGGCCGAGTTGTTGGGTTTCAAGCTGCCCTATTCGGTGGCCGAGATTGATGAGGCGACGCGCCAGACCGTGAAGGCCAACAACATCGTTGACGGCTACGTCCGGCCGGTGGCGTGGCGTGGCAGCGAGATGATGGGCGTCTCGGCGCAGCAGAACGCCATTCACCTCGCGATCGCGACGTGGGTATGGCCGTCGTACTACACGATGGAAGCCCGCATGAAAGGCATCCGTCTGGCGTTGGCCGACTGGCGCCGGCCGTCGCCGGAGACGGCGCCGACGGCATCGAAGGCCGCCGGCCTTTACATGATCTGCACGCTCAGCAAGCACAAGGCGGAGCAGAACGGCTACGACGACGCGCTGATGCTCGACTATCGCGGCCAAGTGGCCGAGGCGACCGGCGCCAACGTGTTCTTCGTCATCAACGGCGAACTGCACACGCCCAAGCCGGACTGCTTCCTCGACGGCATCACCCGGCAGTTCGTGATCGGGCTTGCCAAGGCGCGGCAGCTGAAGGTGATCGAGCGCGCCATTTTCCCGGAAGAAATGGGCCAGGCGACCGAGGCGTTCCTGACCGGCACCGCCGCCGAGGTCACGCCAATCGGCGAGATCGGCCCCT
Source organism: Alphaproteobacteria bacterium (assembly GCA_026126245.1). Lineage (GTDB taxonomy): Bacteria > Pseudomonadota > Alphaproteobacteria > Reyranellales > Reyranellaceae > Vineibacter. Next base: position 3,074 of record JAHCJT010000041.1, on the reverse strand, counting down.
ACAAGTTCACGCCGGGCGAGATCTGCCGCACGCTGATCGCCGACTTCGAGGCGGCGGTACAGCCCAAGAAGCAGGCGGCCGAATAGCGCGCGCTGCGGCGCATCGCGATCCGGAAGCGGGGCATGGGCCCCGCTTTTTTGTTGCCCCGGGCAATCCGCCGCGCGCGAATGGTTAACGTACCTTGACATAGTCAGTATTATTGTCATAACGTCCCGTTATTGCATTTATGAGTCCACTGAGACAACGAAATGCCAAATTAGAGGGATCCATGGCAACGCTGGAACCGATGGACGATCGTGATGGGTGGATCTGGCTGGACGGCACACTGGTGCCCTGGCGTGACGTGCGCCCGCACGTGCTCAGCCACGGCCTGCACTATGGCTCGGGCGTCTTCGAGGGTGAGCGCATCTACGGCGGTCGGATCTTCCGGTTGTCGGCCCACAGCGCGCGCCTGATCCGCTCGGCGCAGCTGATGGATTTCGACCTGCCGTGGACTGGCCCGCAAATCGACGCCGCGACCCGCGAGGTGGTGCGCGCCAACGGCCTGCAATCGGGCTACGTGCGGCCGATCGCCTGGCGCGGTTCGGAAGTGCTGGGCGTGTCCGCCCTCGGTACGACGGTGCATCTCGCGATCGCGCCCTGGGCATGGGGCGACTACTTCTCGCGCCAGGCCAAACTGCGCGGCATCCGCCTGACCATGGCGAAGTACCGCCGTCCGTCGGCGGAAAGCGCGCCCGGCGAGAGCAAGGCCTGTGGCTTGTACATCATCTGCACGCTGGAAAAGGACCGCGCCATCAAGGCCGGCTTCGACGACGCGTTGATGCTCGACTGGAAGGGGCGGGTCGCCGAGGCAACCGGGGCCAATGTTTTTCTGGTGATCGACGGAAAACTGGTGACGCCACGGCCCGAGAATTTCCTCGACGGCATCACGCGTCGCGCCGTGATGGGGCTGGCGCGCACACGCGGCATCGCCATCGAAGAGCGCGAGGTGTGGCCCGATGACCTACGGCGGGCCAGCGAAGTGTTTCTGACCGGCTCGGCGTCGGAAATCACGCCGGTGCGCGAACTTGACGGTCACCACTATCAGGTGGGGCCGCTGGCGCCGAAGCTGATCGACGACTTTGCCTTGCTCGTGGCGCGCGACGATTGTGAGGGCTTTGGCGAGTCGGCGCACCTGGCCGACCTGGCGTTCGACAAGGTCGCGTAGTCGCCGGGCGCTCAGCTGGAGACGAATTCCGCGCCGACTGTCGCTTGCCGGGCAGCTGGCGGGGCTTGCCTATCGCCCGCGAAAGCGCGCCTTGCGCCGTTCCCGCCAGGCGTCGTGTGCCTCGCTCTTGTCCTCGGTCATCTCCAGCACCATGAAGCGGTAGGCATCGACCAGCGAGGCGTCGGCGATGTTGGGGATGTCCTGTCCGCGATTCATGGATTCCTTGACCATGCGCACCGCCAGCGGCGGCAGGCCGGCAATATGGTCGGCAACCGCCTGTGCCTGCGCCATCAGTTCGGCATGCGGCACCAGCCATTGGGCAAGTCCGATGCGATAGGCCTCGTCGGCCTTGAGCGGGAAGCCCATCGCCACCCGCATCGCCGAGCCTTTGCCCACGAAGCGCGCCAGGCGCGTGGCCCCGCCGTAGTTCGGCAGGATGCCCAGCGCCACCTGCGGCAGACGCCACTCGGCGCGCTCTGATGCGACGATCAGATCGCAGCAAAATGTCACGATGCAACCGATGCCGATGGCATAGCCGTTGACCGCGGCAATCACCGGCTTGGGGAAGTCGCTGAGCAGGTTGGAGGGGAAGTTGCGCGCGCGGCCCACCCGTTTGATGAACGCCTCGGCTGAGCGGGTGTTGTGGGTGTTGGGATCGCGCAGGTTGGCGCCGGCGGAAAACGCGCCGCCGGCCTCGTCGCCGGTCAGGATGACCGAGCGCACGTCATCGTCGTCGGCCGCCGCGTCGAGGTGGCGCAACAGGCCGTCATTGTAGTCCTGGCCCCAGCAGTTGCGCGCCTCGGGACGGCTGAACGTCAAGATCCCGGTATGGCCCTGCTTGCGATAGAGAAGCGGCATCGGTTTCCTCCTCGACGGGCGGCGGGCGGAGCCCACGCCGGCCGTATGCTTGGGGGCGTCGCCGACGATCAGGCCTGCGGTCGCAGTCGCATGCCCGGCGGCAATTCAACCATTCTCCCATTTGCGGGCCGCGACATCGTCGTCGGCATGGGCCTCGACCCATTTGTCGCCGGTCGGCGTTTCTTCCATCTTCCAGAACGGCGCCTTGGTCTTGAGCCAGTCGATCAGGAAGCGACAGGCGTCGAAGGCGGCGTCGCGGTGCGGTGAGGCGGTGAGCACCAGCACAATGCGGTCGCCCGGCTCCAACCGGCCGTAGCGGTGGATGATCAGAGAGGCATCGAGCGTCCAGCGGCGATGCGCTTCGGCCTCGATGTCGGCCAGCGCTTTTTCGGTAACTCCGGGCCAGTGCTCTAGGGTCATGGCCTGCACGGCGTCGCGGTGGTAGCCCTCACGCACGTGAAGATCGCGCACGAGGCCGATGAAACTGACGACCGCGCCGATGCGCGGCGTGGCCGCCGTCAGCGCCGCGATCTCGGCGCCGGCATCGAAATCCTCGCGTTGCACGCGGACGGCCATCCGGTCTCCCTCACCTCACCAGACTGTCATCATTCGCTGCGCTCGGGGTGATAGGGGTGGGCATGAATCTGCATCTCGGACATGCTACCCCCCGGTGAACGGCGGGAAGAACGCGATCTCGCGGGCGCCGGCGATCGGCGCGTCGAGTTGCACCACCTGCTGGTCGACGGCGGCGCCGAACACCTTCGCCTCGCCAAACGCCGCGGCGTGTTTGGGGCTGCGCTGCGCCAGCCAGTCGACGAGGTTCTGCACGGTGCGCACGTCGTCCGGCGGCGCCACGTCCTCCTCGGCGACACCGGTCTTCTGGCGCAGCCAAGCGAAGTACTTAACCTTCACGGTGCACCCCCGTCGGTCTGGCCGCTTACGTCCTCGCCTTTCGACCCTGCCGGTGCGACGGGCCGCGGCGGCGGGACGGCGGTGGGGTCCTCAACCA
>JAHCJT010000409.1 GCA_026126245.1 Alphaproteobacteria bacterium | reverse complement strand
CCGGCGGTCGCGCCCGGCGGAGGTCCGCGATAAGCTTCGCGCCGAGCGCACAACGAGGGGCCACCGCAGCATGTCCGCCACCCAACTCTGGCAATGGGACGCCGTCGATCTCGCGGCCGCCATCCGCAGCCGCAAGGTGTCGAGCTACGATGCGACCCTGGCAGTGGTCGAGCGCATGCAGGCGGTCAATGCCAAGGTCAACGCCGTCGTGCGCGACCTGTCGGACGAGGCGCTGATCGCCGCCAAGGCGGCCGACGAGGCGGTGCGCCGCGGCGAGCGGCTGGGGCCGCTGCACGGCGTGCCGGTGACGATCAAGGAGAACATCGACCAGGCCGGCCTGCCGACCATCAACGGCGTGGTCGCCTTCAAGGATCTGGTCGCGAAGGACGACAGCCCGCCGGTCGCCAACTGGAAGAAGGCCGGGGCCGTCATCGTCGGCCGCACCAATGCGCCGGCCTTCTCGCTGCGCTGGCACACCGACAACGACGTGCACGGCCCGACGCTCAACCCGTGGAGCAAGCTGCGCACGCCGGGCGGCTCGTCGGGCGGCGCCGCCTCGGCGCTGGCCACGGGCATCGCGCCGCTGGCGCATGGCAACGACTACGGCGGCTCGATCCGCTATCCCGCCTATACCTGCGGCGTCGCCGGCATCCGCCCGACCATGGGTCGCGTGCCGGCGTTCAACGCCACCGCCGCCGTCGAGCGCGCGCCGACCAACCAGCTGATGGCGGTCAACGGCCCGCTAGCGCGCAAGGTGCGCGACGTGCGCGTCGGCCTGGCGGCGATGTCGGGCGCCGACGCGCGCGATCCGATCTGGGTGCCGGCGCCGCTGGAGGGCGCGCCGCTGGCGGCGCCGATCCGCGTCGCGCTGGTGGTGCAGCCCAAGGGCCAGTACACCCACCCGGCCGTCGCCGAGGCGGTGCGCAAGGCCGGCAAGGCGCTGGCCGACAACGGCTACACCGTCGAGGAGGTCGAGCCGCCGTCGTTCGAGGCCGCCTGCCTGGTGTGGCGCAAGCTGGTGTTCACCGAGACGCGACACCTGACCGTCGAGACCATCAACAAGCTGGGCGACGCCAACGCGCGCAAGAGCGCCGCGCTGTGGATGGAGATCCAGCCCGACATTTCGCTCAAGGACTACATGCAAGGCCTGGCCGAGGTGCTGACCCACCGCCGCGCCTGGAGCGTGTTCATGGAGCGCTATCCGCTGGTCGTCGGGCCCAACTCCGGCGACCTGCCGTTCGAGGTCGGCTTCGACCACAAGGACGTCGCCACCTTCCGCCACGTGCTCGACGCGCAGGCGCTCATGACGGTGGTCAACATGCTGGGCCTGCCCTCGGCCGCCGTGCCGGTCGGCACGACGAGCGTGCCCGACGCACCCAAGGGACTGCCGCTGGGCGTGCAGATCATCGCCCAGCGCTTCCGCGAGGACCTGGCGCTGGATGCCGCCGAGATCGTCGAGGCGGTGCACGGTCTGGTCACGCCGATCGATCCGGCGTGGTGATCGCCGCCTCCCCGCGCCGGCAATGCCGGCGCCAAGCCGTACCTGATCGCCCAGCGGCACCGCCATGGCCCTGTTCGACGCACACTTCCACATCATCGACCCGCGCTTTCCGCTGGTGATGAACGACGGCTACCTGCCGCCGCCCTACACCATTGATGACTACTGGGCGTCGGCCGGACCGCTGGGCGTGGCCGGCGGCGCCATCGTCTCGGGCTCGTTCCATGGCTATGACCAGAGCTACCTGCTGGCGGCGCTGGCGCGTTTCGGGCCGTGCTACGTCGGCGTCACGCAACTGCCCGACGATGTCGACGATGCGACCGTGCGCGATCTCGACCGCGCCGGCGTGCGCGCCGTGCGCTTCAACTTCTTCCGCGGCGTGACGGCCGATCCGCAGGCCATGGCCCATCTGGCGCGCCGCGTCTTCGACCTCGCCGGCTGGCATGTCGAGCTCTACGTCGACGGCTACGCGCTCTACGAGCTGAAGCCGATTCTGCTCTCCTTGCCGCGGGTCGTGATCGACCATCTCGGCATGACCGAGAATGCCCTGCCCTCGCTGCTCGAGCTGGTCTGGCGCGGCGCCAAGGTCAAGGCCAGCGGCTTCGGCCGTGTCTCGCTGCCGGTGCGCGCCACCCTGCAGGCCATCGCCGAGGCCGACGAGACGGCGCTGATGTTCGGCTCCGACCTGCCCTCGACCCGCGCCAGCCGGCCGTTCTATCCCGGCGACGTCGAACTGATCGCCGGCAGCCTTGATGCGACGCGCGCCGAGCGGGCGCTGTTCCACAATGCCGTCGCCTGCTACCGCCCGGCCCAGGTCGCGGTATAGCGGCGCGCCGCATCGCGCGCGTCCATTCGACAGGAGGAGCCAGCGATGCAGTTCATGGTGATCGAGCGGTTCCGCAACCAGGACGGCAAGGCGATCTACCGCCGCCTGCGCGAGCTGGGCCGCATGATGCCGGACGGCATCACGTTCGTGAGCAGCTGGATCAGCGCCGATCTCGGCCGCTGCTTCCAGATCATGGCCTGCGACGACGTTACGCTGCTGCAGCGCTGGGTGACGTCGTGGTCCGACCTGATCGACTTCGAGATCGTGCCGGTGGCGCCCGGCAAGGACACCGCCGCGGCGCTCGATGATCTGCTCTAGCGCGACTCAGAACAGCGTGCGCTTGCTGACCTTCCAGCCGCGGGCGCTCATGCAGCTTTCCATCAGCCGGCTGCTGCGGTTGCTGTCGTCGCGGTCGCGCATCTGCTGCGGCAGCTGGGTGCGGCCCAGCCGCTGATCGGTCGACCCCAGCGTCGCCTCGCGGTCCGACGCAATGGCGCGTTCGCGGCCCATCATCTCGTTGACCTGGGCGCGGCACAGCGCCTCGTCGCGGCGGCGCTTATCGTCGTTGCCGCCCTCGCGGTCGTACTGCGGCGTGCCGCACGCCGCCAGCAGCAGGGAAAGGGCCATGGCCGCCGCCGGACCGACCAACCGAACGCTGCGCATCAGTTCACTCCCCGGGCCGCGATGGCCTGTTCGATCGCCTTCAGCGCCGCGTCGGCCTGGGCCGCGTCGGGCCCGCCGCCTTGCGCCATGTCGGGTCGGCCACCGCCGCCCTTGCCGCCCAGGGTCGCGACCGCGGCGCGCACCAGCTCGACGGCGTTGAACCGTCCGGCAAGGTCCTCAGTGACGCCGACCACGGCCGACGCCTTGCCGTCCTCGACGCCGATCAGCGCCACGACGCCG
>JAHCJT010000408.1 GCA_026126245.1 Alphaproteobacteria bacterium | reverse complement strand
GAGGGGGAAACGGGCGGAGATGCGCAAGGACGGGCCATTTCCGCCGCGCTTCCTGGGGGCAGCGGTTGCAGAGGGCCGGCAAAATCCGCTCAATGCCGGGCATGACCCTGATCTACCGCGACTTCGACCAGGTGGCGCTGGATGCCGCCTACAACAACCGTGCCGCCGTGCCGCACTTCCAGCAGTTCGTCGATCGCTGGGCGGCGGCCAGCGCGGCAGCGCGGGCGCAGGTACCGGCCGACCTGGACCGCGCCTACGGCCCCTCGCCGCGCCAGCGGCTGGACGTGTTCCGGCCGGCCGGGACGGCGCCGGCAGGCGGCCGGCCGGCGCTGCTCTACTTTCATGGCGGCTACTGGCAGGGCAACCACAAGGACGGCTACTCGTTTCCGGCGCCGCAGGTAACCGCCGCCGGGGCACTGTACATCGCCGCCACCTATGATCTGTGCCCGAGCGTCAGCATGACCGCGCTGATCGAGCAGACACGCACCGTCGTCGACTGGCTGCATGCGCACGCCGCCGAGATCGGCCTCGATCCGGGGCGCCTGGTGGTGGCCGGTCATTCGGCCGGCGGCCATATCGCGGCCAGTCTGGCGCACACCGACTGGGCGGCGCGCGGCCTGCCGGCGGCCGCCCTGGCCGGTGCCCTGCCGCTGTCGGGGCTGTACGACCTGGAGCCGATCCGGCTCTGCTACCTCAACGCCGCCTGCCGGCTGGACCCCGCCGAAGCCGCGGCGTTGAGCCCGATCCGCCACATCCGCCGTGGCGCGCCCCCCACCGTGCTGGCGGTCGGCGCCGGCGAACTGCCCGAGCTGGTGCGCCAGACCCGTGTCTACGGGACCGCGCTGGCGGCCGCCGGCGCCACCCCCCGTGCCGTCATCGAGACGCCGAGCGACGATCATTTCTCCATCGTCAACCGCCTGTTTGACCCCGCCGGGCCGTTGTGGCCGCAGCTGAGGGGGTTGATGGGGCTGTGACGCACCCTTTCCCTGGTGGGGGCGGCCGGGCGCCGCCGCAAGGGGGTGGTCGCTCCTAACCACACCGTGAAGAGGCGTGACGGGCATCGAGACGATACGCGGGCCATCATGGCCGCCCGCACCGACCCGATGGTATAAGGCCATGCAACCGCACCCCGCCGCATCCACCAGCGCCGCCGCCGGCGTATCCGCCGCGACCGCTCCGGGACAGGACATGACGACCAAGGGCAAGAAAATCCTGCTGATCGACGACGACGCCTCGCTGCGCGCCGTGCTGGTCGAACAGCTCGAGCTGTACGACGGCTTCACCACCATCCAGGCGGCCACCGGCGCCGAGGGGCTGGAGCTGGCCAAGAAGCAGCTGTTCGACGCCATCCTGCTCGACGTGGCGCTGCCCGACGGCGATGGCCGCGACATCTGCAAGCTGATGCGCCGCGAGGGCGTGCGCGCCCCGATCCTGATGCTGACCGGCGCCGACACCGACGCCGACACCATCCTGGGACTCGACTCGGGCGCCAACGACTACGTCACCAAGCCGTTCCGCATCAACGTGCTGCTGGCGCGACTGCGCGCCCACCTGCGCCAGCACGAGCGCAGCGAGGACGCGGTGCTGCAGATCGGCCCTTACGAGTTCCAGCCGGCCGCCAAGATGCTGGTCGAGAAGGGCGGCAAGAAGAAGGTGCGGCTGACCGAGAAGGAAACCTCGATCCTGAAATATCTCTACCGCGCCGGCGCCCGCGCCGTGGGCCGCGACCAGCTGCTGGGCGAGGTGTGGGGCTACAACGCCGGCGTCACCACGCACACGCTGGAGACGCACATCTACCGGCTGCGCCAGAAGATCGAGAAGGACCCGGCCAACGCCGCGATCCTGGTGACCGACAAGGGCGGGTACAGGCTGCAGCCGTAGGCGCGATTGGCGGCCGCGTCCGGCACGCGTCTGTCGGACGCTCCTAAGCATTCACGTCGACCGATCGATCGCCTTGACGTGGCGCCGCAGATGGCGCGGCTCATGTTCACATGACCAAGACTCATGGGAACAGACAGGCGCGGTATGCCACCTTGAGGCGAACCAACCGGAGGTGGGCCATGAGCCAGCTCGCGATCGCCGAGACCAACGTTGTGGCGGACACGCAGATGCCCTCGACCGCCTACGTGCCGCCGCTGCAGCGCACGGAGGGGCAGCCGCCGCCCGTCGCGGCGCATGGCGGGCTGTCCTACATGTCGTTCGACCGGGACGGCGATGCCGGCACCGCCCAGGCGATCGAGGACGCGCTGGCTGAGATTGCCAGCGGCGAGAGCCGGCGCGTCATCGACATGATCGACAAGTCGCCCTCCGGCCCGATCAAGACGAAATGGGGACTGGCCTTCCGCGACTACGACGAATGCGTGAAGTACATTCGCGAGTCGAACAGCCTCAAAGTCCCCGACGGCGGCGTGGCGCTGCCGCTGGCCTACACTGTCCATGAACGGCCGAGCTATTCCATCGTGCCATCCAACGCGCTGTGGCGCGACCCCGCGCGCGCCGATGTGGCGAAGAGCCTGCGCAAGAACGAGGAAGACAACCGCCGGCGCGACCTCTATTTCCCGCATGTGCTGCGTGACGCGCGCCGCATCGGCGAGTACTACCCGGGCCTGTCGCCTTCCAGCCCCGAATGCATGGACCGGCTCGGCCTGTCGCTGGCCCATCTCGAGTCCAAGTGCGCGAACTTCTACGATTCGGCCGAGGTCGAGCGCGTCTTCTACCCCGAGATCGAGAAGCTGCTGCTCGAGTTCTTCCCCGGCGCGACCGACGCGCTGGTCTACAACCACGACGTCTTCGACAAGGACTACACCGGCGACCGCACGGAAGATCAGGACGCCAAGAACCCGGGCGTCAACGCCCGCTACGTCAACCTCGTGCACAACGACCTGAACGACAATTCGGGCCGCGTGCGCTGTCGCGAGCTGCTCACCAGGAACCTGCGCAACTTCGGGCGCACGCAGCACTACACGGAGGCAGAGGCCGACGCGAAGATGTCGCGGCGGTTCATGTCGATCAATCTCGCCAAGCCGATGGAGACGGTCGAGCAGTTCCCCTTCGTGCTCTGCGCCTGGCCCTCTTTCGCCAAGCAGCCGTACATCACCAACTACCGCATCTATGACGACCGCGTCGGCGAGACCACGCGCTTCACGTCGCGTCCCGAGCACGAGTGGTACTGGATCCCACGCCAGACGCCGACCGAGGTCTCAATGCTGAAGTGCTACGACTCCGTCAC
>JAHCJT010000407.1 GCA_026126245.1 Alphaproteobacteria bacterium | reverse complement strand
CAGCGCCTGACGCGATCCGACGCCTGCGGGGGCTGGGCGTGCGGACGGTGATGCTGACCGGCGACAATGCCGGAAGCGCCCGGGCCGCGGCCGACAGGCTGGGCATCGACGAGGTGCAGGCCGAGATCCTGCCGGCCGACAAGGCCGCCGCGCTGGCGCACCTCAAGAGCGGTGGCAAGGTGGTGGCGATGGTCGGCGACGGCGTCAACGACGCGCCGGCCCTGGCCGCGGCGGACGTCGGCATCGCCATGTCAACCGGCACCGACGTTGCCATGCATGCCGCCGGCATCACGCTGATGCGGGGCGACCCGGCATTGGTGGCTGACGCCATCGGTGTCTCGCGCCGAACCTGGGCCAAGATCCGCCAGAACCTGTTCTGGGCCTTTGTCTACAACCTGCTGGGCGTGCCGCTGGCGGCGGCCGGCCTGCTCAGTCCAGTGATCGCCGGCGCCGCCATGGCGGCGAGCAGCGTCAGCGTCGTGTCCAACGCCCTGCTGCTGCGCCGCTGGCGGCCGGGACGATAGCAGCGATGTCCCATCGCGGTTCCCCTCATCCTGCGGCACACCCGGCCGCCATGCGTTTCGAACGCCGTGCAGCGACGTTCGTCGGATTCCAGCGTCTGCCTGAGCGCGCCGCGGTCCGCCCGTGGGCATGCGCGCCGCACGCGCCGGTCAGGCACATCGTGCGGAGCACTGGCCCATGAACATCGGTGAGGCGGCGCGCGGCTCGGGCGTGTCGGCAAAAATGATCCGCTACTACGAAAGCGTCGGTCTGCTGCCGCGCGCGCAACGCACAGAAGCCGGCTATCGCGTCTATCGCGACGCCGACGTGCACACGCTGCGCTTCATTCGCCGCGCCCGCGATCTGGGATTCTCGATCGAGCAGATCGGCGAGCTGTTGGCACTGTGGCGCGACAAGCGGCGCGCCAGCGCCAACGTCAAGAAGGTGGCGCAGACGCACATCGCCGAACTGGAGGCGCGCGCGGCCCAGCTTATGGCCATGAGCCGCACGCTGCGGCATCTGGCACAGCACTGTCATGGCGATCAGCGACCGGAGTGCCCCATTCTCGATGACCTGGCCGAGGCCAAGCCCGACGTGACCGTTGCCCGACAGGCGCCGGTCGCCCGCCGCAGGTCGCCCGCCGCCTGAGCCATACGCCCGCGCGCCGCGCATCGTTGATCGCTCGGCAGCGCTGCCCCCGGCGACCTCGCCTTCTTGCCGCAACGCCATTTCTTGTGTGGCCGTCTGAGGCCCCGATCGGGGCTTTCGGCCAATGGTTGACCTACTTCCGGCCACAGGATCCGGGCCGGCATCGCGCGTCGGCCGCTCTCCTAAGTAATTGCAACGACGAACGAATTTCGCCTTCCCGCCAGGCGGTGGGCAAGTTATCCACAAATATGGGGGTATCGCCGCCGGATGCCGTTGACAGTGAGCCGACGCTCACTTAAATAAGCGAACACTCACTTATTGATTGCGACCGGAGCAACCCAACTGCCGACGGCAACGCAATCCAGGATACGGGGCATCCGACGATGAGCAACACCAACGTGCTGATCCCGCGCGACTTGCTGAAGATGTGGCTGACGTTCGGCGACGAGGCGCCGCTGGCGCCGGGCACGCGGCGCTTTATGGAAGCGCGCTTCGGCACCGACCTTAGCGACGTGCGGATCCACACCGGGCCGGTCGCGGCCCGCCTGTGCGACACGCTCAAGGCGCGAGCGCTGACCCTGGGCAACGACATCCTGTTCGCCGACGGCGAGTATGAACCGACATCATCCGAGGGCCGCTGGCTGCTGGCGCATGAGCTGGTGCACGTCCTGCAGCAGCGCGCCGGCCGGACCGGCCTGTCGCGGCACCGCGATCGCACCGGGTTCGTGACTGTTGGCGACGAAGACGACGATTGCGAGCGCGAGGCCGACCGCCTGGCGGCCGAAGTGCTCGACGGTCGACTGCAGTCGGGCATCACGGCCGACCTCAGCGGCGTCATCCGCGGCGCGCGCCGCGCGACGGAAGAAACGGCCTGAACGGCCGACCATCCTGCCGCGCGGTCAGCGGCGGGCGACGGATGTCGGGCTCGCCCGCAGCGCGGCTACGCACCGCCCAGCCGCAGACGGAGCGCCGCTACTCGGCCGCTGCGCTCATGCCGGGCTCCGCCCGACCCGCGGCCAGCGACGTTGCCCATGTCACTTGAGCTTGAAGGCCTGCAGCTGCTGGCCGCCGCGTTCGCCCAGCATGTAGTCGACGCCCGGCAGGTGGCGCAGCGTGTCGGTGACCTTGTCCGGCCAGCTGATGGTGACGCCCTCGCCATCGCTGTCGTGGGTCAATTCGCCGGCCTTGCCGCCGGCCGGCGCCGGCAGCTTGACGTTAACCGGCGCCACGCTGAAGGCACGCGCTGATCCGCGCTCGGGGATGTAGACGAACTCCTTGGTCGGGCCGACCTCGAAGCGCCACCAGCCGACCATCCACTTCGGCGCCTTTTGCACGATTCGCATCAGGATATCGATGTCGACCCAGCCCTCGAGATTGCTCGGGTCCCACGGCTGCTGCTTGCGCTTCACGATGTCGTGGCCCTTGGTGTAGTCGACGCCGGGCCCGCCCTGACCGGATTCCGCCGTGTTCCAGCTGTCGCCGGCGAAGTCGAGCGACACGCCCATGTGGAATTTCCTCGGCTTGAAGACATCGCCGTAGCCCGGCCGCTTACCGCTGCCGGCCGGGATCCAGGCCTCGCCGAGACCGGCCGCCTTGAGCTTTTTCTCGATGTCGAACTGGCCGAGCGAAATCGGCGACCCGATGGCGCCACCGACCTTGCCCACGAACAGGTTGCAGGTCGTCGTGGTCGGCAGGCCGGCCGTGCTCTCGCCCTTCTTGCGACGTTCCGCCTTTGCCACGTCTTCCGCCTTCCAGGTCGCCTGGAGCGAGGTATGCGACGAGCCGGTCAGCGTCGTGAACAGGGCGGCTGTGTTGCCGTCGGACGTGACATCCACATTGGGCGGCAGCTGGTCCAGGAATTTCTTGGCCTTCTGGCGAACAGCCGAGAGCGGTTCCGTGGTCATGGCGATCTCCTGAGACGCGGCCCATGTCCATGAGCCGGCGGAGTGCCTTCTACGCCTGCCGCGTTTTGCCAGAATTGCGGCGCCAGCCGGTTATGTTTCGTCTGTTGCGCGACGAACAACGGCAACGCGCGGATGCGGACGGCGGGGCGCCGCGCCACGCCCCCCCCCCGGTCGGCGGCAAGCTC
>JAHCJT010000406.1 GCA_026126245.1 Alphaproteobacteria bacterium | reverse complement strand
CCGACCGGCAAGCGCGTGACGGTGGCCGCGGCCTGCCTGATCGCGGCGCATTACGAGCGGCCAAAGACCGCCTGACGCGCAATACGCGCCGCGCCTGGCGATCGGGACGGCACGGCGCGCCGATGAGACGACGATGCCGCTCAATAGGCCTGTCCGTCCGGGTAGGTCGCGAAGCTGGGCACGTCGGGATCCAGATGGTCCCACGGCTGCGCGCTCTTGACGAAGATGTTGGCGTCGGGGCGGAACCAGCCTGGATCATCAAACGTGCAGACCCGCACACCGACGATGTCCGGCCGGGTCGACACCTGCACATAGAGCGGCGTGCCGCAGTCGCCGCAGAAGACACGGGTGATATCGTTTCCCGCGTCGGACTTTGCCACGTAGCGTCTGGGGGCGCCGCTGACGATCCGGAACGCCGCCGCCGCCATGCGCACCGCCGCGACGTGCGGCGCACCGCTCTGCCGCTGGCAGTCTCGGCAGTGGCATTGCAGCGCAAACTGCGGCTCGCCGCCGCATTCGTAGCGCACCGCCCCGCACAGGCATCCACCGCTTCTCGTCGGCATATGTCCTCCCCTGATCGACGTGCATGGTGGACACGGTTTCGTGCATCCGGTCAATGAGATGCGCGAGAAGACCTTCGCTCGGAGCGACTCGACGCGCCTGCCCTGCAGGCGATGGCGGTGTACAGCCGAGCGAGGTGGACATCCTGACGCCATTGCAGGGCCACGCACTGATGGTGCAGCAGCCCCGACCTGGACGCGGGCGCGCAACGAACGTCAACCTTGTCGCGCCATCATGGACCGCCCATAGTTTTGCCAACGCCCAACAATGAAGGGGGGAATCCGGCGTCGCGCCGTCACCGCCGGCCCAGTTCGGCCGGACCTGATTCGTCGCTGCCTGCCCGGATGCGGACTTAACCGACAGTGGAGCGTCGCCATGCAGCCCGGCGGCGCGACGCTCGAGGCGCCGTGGCCCGGCGGACGCGATGCGTCCCGCACACTGACGCGCGCCGCCGGTCGCGGCCATTGTCCGAACGCATTTTGCCCCACGCCGCGACGCCGGATGTTGCCGCCGGAGTCGGCCAGCCGTCGCCGCCATCAGCGCAAGGCAGCCTCGGATGGGCGTCGCGCATCGCGGCGCTGGCGCCGTTCGGCGTGCGCAGCTTCCGCTTCCAGTGGCCGGCCGATCTCGCGACCGCGTGGGCGTTCGAGATGGAGACGCTGATCCTGGGCTGGTACATGCTGGTCGAGACCGGCTCGGTGATCGTGCTGACGGTGTTCGGCTCGCTGCAGTTCCTCGGCACCCTGCTGGCGCCGCTGCTGGGCGTGGCCGGCGACCGCATCGGCTACCGCAACCTGCTGTGCCTGATGCGCGCCGCCTACGCGGTGCTGGCGGCGGTGCTGATGGCGCTGGCCTTCACCGGCACGGCCAGCCCGGTCTCGGTGTTCATCGTCGCGCTGCTGGCCGGCGCCATCCGCCCGTCCGACCTCGTGATGCGCAACGTGCTGATCGGCGAGACGATGCCGCCCGGCCTGTTGATGCGCGCCATGGGCGTGTCGCGCACCACGATGGATTCGGCGCGCATCGCCGGCGCGCTGGCCGGCGCCGGCCTGGTGACGACCCTGGGCATGGGGCCGGCTTACATCGCAGTGTGCGCCTTCTATCTGCTGAGCCTGCTGCTGACCCTGGGCGTCGCCGGCGGCGGTGCGCGCGTGGCGCCGGGCGTGACGGCGCGCGCTTCGCCGCTGCGCGACCTGCGCGACGGGCTGGCCTACATCTGGTCGACGCCGGTGCTGCGCGCCATCATGGTCCTGGCCTTCCTGGTCAACCTCACCGTGTTTCCGCTGACCGGCGCGCTGCTGGCGCATGTCGCCAAGGACATCTACCATCTCGACCAGCGCGGCCTGGGCTGGCTGGTCGCCAGTTTCGCGACCGGCGCGCTGATCGGTTCGATCGCGCTCAGCGTGCGCGGCAGCACGCTGCGGCCGGCGCGCATCATGCTGGTGTGTGGTGCGCTGTGGTACGCCCTGACCATCGTCTTCGCGCACGCTGCGGCGCCTATGTGGGGCTGCGCCATCCTGCTGCTGGTCGGCCTGGCGCAGAATTTGTGCATGGTGCCGATGTCGGTGGCGTTGCTGCGCGTCGTGCCGCCGGCCCTGCGCGGCCGCGTGCTGGGCGTGCGCATGCTGGCGGTCTACGGCTACCCGGTCGGGCTGCTGGCGGCCGGTCCGCTGATCGAGCGTTTCGGTTTCGCCGCGACGGCGACCGCCTATTGCGTCGTCGGTGTCGTCTTCCTGCTTGTCATCGCCGTGCGCTGGCGCGGCGAGCTGTGGCGCAGCGATGCCGCCACCAACCTGCAGTGACGCCGCAGCGCTGAGCCTACGGCGATGCTGCAATGCGTCCGGCTTTTGCCGTCGACGCGCTGGCGCACCGCCGCGATACTGCGCCGCTGACAACGAACGGCACCGGGGGAGGACGCCATGAAGATCGACCGCGTGGAGCCGCTGACTGCCGACGCCGGCTGGCGCACCTTCTCGTTCCTCAAGATCACGACAGCCTGCGGCATCACCGGCTGGTCGGAATACAACGAGGACTTCGGCAGCAAGGGCCTGTCGGCCGTCATCAGCGCGCTGGCGCCGATGATCATCGGCATGGACCCGCGGCGCAGCGAGGCGGTGCTGGCGCGCCTGCACGTTGCCACGCGCCAGACGCGCGGCGGCCTCAACCAGCAGGCCATCGCCGCGATCGAGAATGCCCTGCTCGATATCCGCGGCAAGGAGGCGGGCAAGCCGGTCACGGCGCTGTTCGGCGGGCCGATCCGCGAGCGCATCCCGGTCTACTGGTCGCATTTCGCGACCTATCGCATCGCCCAGCGCGGCAAGGGCTTCCTGCCCGAGCTCAACACCTACGACGATCTCGCGCGCCACGCCGCCGAGGTGAAGGCCAGGGGCTTCCGCTGCCTGAAGACCAACATCTTCCGCTGGCGCGACGGCAAGCTGCAGAGTTTCGTGCCCGGCTTCGGCCGCCATGCCGGCTGGCCCGAGCTGAACTGGGACGACAGCCTGCTGACCGACCTGGCGCGCCAACTCGGCACCATCCGCGAGGCGATCGGCCCGGAGATGGGCCTGATGCTCGACACCAACTTCAACTTCAAGACCGAGGGCTACAAACGGGTCGCCGACACCGTCGCGCCGTTCAAGCTCACCTGGCTGGAGATCGACACGCACGATCCATCGAGCCTGGCG
>JAHCJT010000405.1 GCA_026126245.1 Alphaproteobacteria bacterium | reverse complement strand
GCCGGCGCCGGGCTCGCCGTGCCGCCGTCACCCGCGGCCGGCGCGGCCGTCGGGGCGCGCGTCGTGCGGCTGGATGGTGTCGCCAAGGTTGCCGGCACCGAGGCCTATGGCGCCGACGCGGTGCCGGCCGACGCGCTGTGGCTGCGCGTCGTGCGCTCGCCGCATGCGCATGCGCGCGTCGCCCTGGGGGACCTCGACGCGATCCTCAGGGCCCAGCCCGGCATGGTGCGGATCCTCACCGCGCGCGACGTGCCGTTCAACGGCTTCGGCATCTATCCCGACATCAAGGACCAGCCGGTGCTGGCCGACGGTCTGGTGCGCTATCGCGGCGAGGCCGTGCTGGCGCTGGTTGGCACGCGCGAGACGGTGCTGCGTCTGCGCGACGAGGACCTGCCGGTCGCCTGGACCCCGCTGCCGCCGGTCGCCGACATCGATGCCGCGCGGGCGGCGGGTGCGACGCTGGTGCAGGACGGCAGGCCGGGCAATCTGCTGGTCGATGGCGGCGTGCGCTGCGGCGACGTCGATGCAGCGGTCGCCGGCGCCGCGGCGCTGGCCGAGGTGGCGGTCGAAACCCCGTTTGTCGAGCACGCCTATATCGAGCCCGAAGCCGGCTGGGCGCGGCGGGTCGGCGATCGGCTGGAGATCCACGTCACCACCCAGACGCCGTACATGGACCGCGACGAGGTCGCCAGCGTCATGCGCCTGGCGCCGTGGCAGGTGCGCATCGTGCCCACCGCCTGCGGCGGCGGTTTCGGCGGCAAGCTCGACCAGTCGGTGCAGCCGCTGGTCGGGCTGGCGGCCTGGCTGCTGCGGCGGCCGGTGGCCTGCGTCTACACCCGGCCGGAGAGCATGGCGGCCACCACCAAGCGCCATCCGGCGCGCATCCGCGCCCGCTTCGCCGCCACGGCGGATGGCCGGCTGTCGGCCTGCGATGTCGATGCGGCGTTCGACACCGGCGCCTATGCCTCGTGGGGACCCACGGTGGCCAACCGCGTGCCGGTGCACGCCATGGGGCCGTACGTCGTGCCCAACGTGCGCACCTGGGGCGCGGCGATCTTCACCCACAATCCGCCGTCCGGCGCCTTTCGCGGCTTCGGCGTGCCGCAGGCGGCGATCGCCCACGAGGCGGCGATGGACATGCTGGCCGACCGGCTGGGCATCGACCGCCTGGAGTTCCGCCATCGCAATGCCCTGCGCGCCGGCGACCGCACGGCCACAGGTCAGACGCTGACGCATTCGGCGGGGCTGGCCGCCTGTCTCGAAGCATTGCGGCCGCACTGGCGGCGGGCGCTGGACGACGCGGCACGCTTCAATGCCGCGGCGATGGCGCGCGGCGGCGCATCGCGTCGCGGCGTGGGCGTCGGCTGCATGTGGTACGGCATCGGCAATACGTCGATGTCCAACCCCTCGACCATGCGCGTCGGTCTGGCGCGCGACGGCGCGCTGACGCTGTACAACGGCGCCGTCGATATCGGTCAGGGCAGCAACACCATCATGACCCAGATCGCTGCCGACGCGCTGGGCCTGCCGCTGGCGCAATTCCGGCTGGTGGCGGGCGACACCGACCTGACGGCCGACGCCGGCAAGACCTCGGCGTCGCGCCAGACCTTCGTCTCGGGCAAGGCGGCCGAGCTGGCCGGCGCCGATCTGCGCCGTCAAGTCCTGCGGCTGGCCAATGCCGGCGCCGGTGCGACGCTGGGGTTGGACGGGGCCGTGCTGACGGTGTCGGACGGCGGCACGGTGCGGCGCATCGCGCTGGCCGATCTGCCGACGGTCGCCGGCGCCGACGTGCTGCTGGGCGAAGGCATGTTCGATCCGCCGACCACACCGCTGGATCGGGACGGGCAGGGCATTCCCTATGCCAGCTACGCCTTCGCCGCCCAGATGGCCGAGGTCGAGGTCGATGTCGAGCTCGGCACCACGCGCGTACTGCGCATCGTGGCGGCACACGATGTCGGCCGCGCCATCAACCCGATGCAGGTCGAGGGCCAGATCGAGGGCGGCGTCGCGCAGGGCCTCGGCCTGGCGCTGATGGAGGAATACCTGCCGGGCCGCACCGAGAATTTGCACGACTATCTGATCCCGACCGCCGGCGACATGCCGCAGATCGAGACCATCCTGATCGAGGATCGCGAGCCGCTGGGCCCCTATGGCGCCAAGGGCGTCGGCGAACCCGGCCTGGTGCCGACCGCGCCGGCCATCCTCGGCGCCATCGACCACGCCGTCGGCGTGCGGCTCACCCGTGTGCCGGCCCTGCCGCACCGCGTTCTGGCGGCGCTCAGGGCCAAGGAGCGGTGATGATGTCTGTTGCCGGTGTCGCACGATTCACTTCTTCGCCGCGTGCGGGTATGGAATTCGAACATGGCTGGTCTGACCGGCGCCCTGAGCGCCGCGAAGGGCCCTGCGGTGTCGTGAGCGACGCAGGGTCATGTCGGCAGATCACGACCGCTGGCGTGTTGCAGTCAATCCACCGCAAGGTCCTTCGCGGCGCTCGGGACGACCTCGTCGTCGGCGTCACCACGATCGGCGATGACCTGGAGCGGCGCGGGGAGGGAAAGGTCCGCCCATGACCGACGACATCGCCCTGTCGAAAGCCGAGCGCGACGCCGGCATCGTGCGCTGCGATGCCTGCCCCGTGCTGTGCCGCATCCGGCCGGGCAAGGCCGGCGCCTGCGACCGCTACGCCAACGAGGCGGGCACCCTGGTGCGGGTCGATCCGCTGGTGCTGCTGAAGCGCAGTGAGGCACCGCGCGTGCCCTTCGCGCAGGGCGAGGAGACGTGGGACGGCGCGCTGGGCCGTGGCGCCTTCGTCACCGGCATCGGCGCCACCACGACCTATCCCGACTACAAGCCGGCGCCGTTCATCGTTTCAAGCCGCGTCGACAACGTCGACATGGTCACGGTCGTCACCGAGGGCATCTTCAGCTACTGCGGCGTGAAGGTGAAGATCGACACCGACCGCTTCCTCGGCCCCGAGCAGGCGGCGGTGCGGGTCAAGGGCGAGCAGGTCGGCCATGTCACCACGGCCGAGTACGGCTCGCAGATGCTGTCGCTGGGCGGCGTGCGGCATCTGACCGGCGGCAGCAAGAAGGAAGGCGTCGTCACCTGCGAGGCGCTGCTGGCGCTGTGCAACCGCGAGCCGGTCGAGTTCAGCGTCGACGATGGCGCCAGCGTCGTGGTGCAGGCCGGCCGCGCGCCGGTGGTCAACGCCCAGCGCGAGGAACGCATGCGGGTGGGCTGCGGCTCGGCCG
>JAHCJT010000404.1 GCA_026126245.1 Alphaproteobacteria bacterium | reverse complement strand
ACGACGATGGCTGGCGCCGGTTCTTCCACGCCGCGCGGCGCGGCTCAAGCCCTTGGCGCCGCCGCCTGTACCCCGCGGCATCGCTGGTCAGAACACGCACTCGTCCGTACTGTGCGCCGCGAGAAGGAGGCGCCCGCATGACCGACACGACAATCGCAGCCCTGCGTACCAGCTTGCTGACCATTCCCTGGTCGGGCGAGCCGCCGGCCAACGGCATCATGCCGCCGACCCATCGCACGATGCTGGTGCTGGAGATCGAGACCAGGGGCGGCCTGGTCGGCATGGGCTACCTGCAGCCGTTGCGCGGCGGGCTGGACACGCTGGACGCCTGCCTCAAGGACATGATCGCGCCCATGGTGCTGGGCCGCGATGCCACCGAGGTCGAGGGCATCTGGCAGGCGCTGTGGCGCGGCACCTACTGGATGGGCCGCGGCGGCGTGACGACCTTCGCGCAGTCGGCGGTCGACGTCGCGCTGTGGGACATCCTGGGCAAGCGCGCCGGCCTGCCGCTCTACCGCCTGTGGGGCGCCTGCCGCGCCGAGGTGCCGGCCTACGGTTCGGGCGTATGGCGCGGCCTGGGCCGCGACGGCATGATTGACAAGGCCAGGCGCTTCACCGCCATGGGCCTGAAGGCCATCAAGATGCAGGCGGCGCACATCCGTCCCTGGCGCGAGGACGTCAGGAACGTGCACGCCATGCGCGCCGCGCTGGGACCCGACATCGAGATCATGATCGACGTCAACATGGGCTGGACCGCCGATACCGCGATCCAGGCCGGCCACCATTTCGACGAGGCCGACGTCTACTGGCTGGAAGAGCCGGTGGTGTGCGAGGACTTCGCCGGCTACCGGCGCGTGGCGCAGGCCCTGAAGACCCGCGTCGTGGGCGGCGAAAGCCACTTCACCCGCTTCGACCTGCGGCCGTTCTTCGAGCAGCCCACCTCGCCGATCCTGCAGCCCGACCCGATGCGCGGCGGCCTCACCGAACTGCGCAAGATCGCCGCCATCGCCGACACCTGGGGCATCCAGATCGCGCCGCACCTGTTCCACGAGCTGCTGGTGCACCTGCTGTGCTCGATCCCCAACGCCAACTATGCCGAATACATGGACTGGAACGACGATCTGTGGGTCGAGCCGGCCGTACCCGTGAACGGCATGCTGAAGCCGCCGCAGCATCCCGGCCACGGCGTGCGCTTCAAGCCGGAGATCCTCAAGGACTGCCGGACCGGTGGTTTCGAGGTCAAAGCCTGACGGCGGCGCGCGGCGCTACTGGGCGGCGCGCGTCATCATCTGCTTCAGCACCGGCATCGGATCTGTGGCCTTGACGCTGTCGCGCTGGCCCATCTCGCGGGCCCAGCGGGGAATCTCGGTCCAGCCGTCCTTGGCGATGGCCATCAGGTCGGGCACCTCGGGCACGTAGAACATGATCGGCACCAGGAAGAAGTCGGCCAGGCTGACGGCGTCGCCGGCCAGGTAGCGGCTGGACTTCAAGGTCGCCTCCAGCGGGCGCCAGAGGTCCGGCACCTTCTTCAGGTCGGCCTGCACGTCGGCCTCCGGCCGTTGCCGCAGCCCGAAGCGTGGCAGCAGAACGCCGCGCACGATCGTGTCATAGACGTAGTCGCAGCAGATGCTGATCCACTGCTCCATGCGCACGGCGGCCAGCGGATCGGCCGGCACCAGCGATGGGCCACTGCCGATGGCGTCGAACCAGCGCACGATCGCCGGCGTTTCGCAGACGACCGTATCGCCGCGCGCCGCCACCGGCATGCGGCCGAAGGGATGACGCGGCGCGCCCTCGGTGCCGGGCGGCAGCAGGTCGTAGGCAAGCCCCTTCTCGTGCGCCACCAGGCGGGCGGTGCGGGTGAAGGTACTGGGTGCGACGCCACAGATTTTCAGCTCGGCCATGGTTCTCTCCCTCGTCGAATGCCGATGGGTCAGGCTTGCTTCGGTTCGCCGCCGGCCAGCAGCCGGTCGAGCCCGGTGAAAGACGATGTCCAGCCCGCCGCGTGGTTGTCGCGGCCCTGGCGGTCCTGGAACAGGCGCTGCACCAGCACCATCTCGGTGCGCTCGCCCTGTGCCGTGAAATCGACCGTCACCACCGTCTCGTGCTCGCGGGTGGTCGCCGGATCGGCGGTCTCGTGCCACGCCCAGGTGAACGACAGACGCGCCGGCGGGGTGATCTCAAGGAACTTGCCGCTGACTGTATGGCTGCGCGCGGCGCCGGCCATGGTGATCAGCCAGGCGCCGCCGACCTGCGCATCCAGGTCGCAGCGCGTGATGCGCATGTCGGTCGGCCCGAACCAGCGGGCGAACAGCTCGCGCTCGGTCCAGGCGCGGAACACCACGTCGCGAGGCGCGGCGAAGGAGCGGACGATCCGCAGTTCACGATCGGCGGCGGCGTCGGGCATGCCGTTTCTCCTTCCGCTTCGCGTCCCTGGCCATGGTTTCGACCAGGCTGGCCAGACGATCGAGACTGCCGTCCCAGAACTGCCGGTAGGTTTCGATCCATTCGGCGGCGGCCCGCAGCTTCTCGCCGCGCACCCGGCAGCGGCGCCACTGCGCATCGGTGCGGCGCTCGATCAGGCCGGCCGCCGACAGCACCTTGAGATGGCGCGACACCGCCGGCAGCGACATGTCGAACGGCTGCGCCAGTTCGCCGACGGTGGCCTCGCCCGCCGCCAGCCGCGCCAGGATGGCGCGGCGCGTCGGATCGGCGAGCGCCTGGAAGGTCCGGCTGAGGCCATCGGATGCAGTTAACATAGCCTATAATTAACGGCTCCGTTAAATACAATCAAGTGCCGTTTGCGACCGATTCCCAACCCGCCCGTCGCACGCAACGCCGCCTTGCAGCTTCGGCCTTGCCTTTGCGCCGCCTGCGACGCACCCTTCGCGGCGATATGAACGGCCGTTTACCGCGGCCGTGCGCCGCCGCATGCCACGGGAGGACCGACCATGAAGCTGATGTGGTTCCACCTGATGCCCTATACGGAGCTGCCGGACGACTTCAACAAGAAGCATCCGTCGGTGTGGGTCGACATCCACTCGTCGCTGTTCGACCCCCGGCGCGCGCATCACATGTACAACGACTTCATGGACGAGCTGGAGTTCGCGGCCGACTGCGGCTTCGACGCGGTGTGCGTCAACGAGCACCATTCCAACGGCTACGGCCTGATGCCGTCGCCCAACCTGATCGCCTCCTCGCTCGCCCGCCGGACGAAGGACACGATGCTCTGCGTCATGGGCAACTCGCTCGCGCTGT
>JAHCJT010000403.1 GCA_026126245.1 Alphaproteobacteria bacterium | reverse complement strand
GGCCCCGGCGGCGGCGCCGAGATGGTGCCGGGCAAGATGCACTGCAAGATGAACATGTACGTCGCGCAGTGCAAAGTCGACGCCGGCAAGACCCGCTACGATGTCATCAGCAGCTACAAGATGGTCGACCCCAAGGAATGCTGAACGAGGCGGGTGTCGGCGCTGAGGCGGCGCCCATGGATGAAAAAGGTACGGCGTCGGCGAGCGGCAAGCCCGCTTTCCGGCACCGCTTTCCGGCTGGCGTTTTGCCGCTGGTCGAGGTCGCGACCCTGGCGGTGGCGATTGTCGTGCCGTTCGCCTTCGCCGAGCGCACCGATCTGGTGACGCTGGCCACCAACGTGCTGATCCTCTCGCTGCTGGCCATCAGCTTCGACCTGTGCTGGGGCCTGTCCGGCATCATGAGCTTCGGCCAGGCGCTGTTCTTCGGCGTCGCCGGCTACGTCATCGCCCTGGTCGGCCGCGACCTTGAGTTCAGCCACATCTGGGGAACCCTGCCGCTGGCGCTGGTGGTCGGCTTCCTGCTGGCGGCGCTGCTCGGGTCGTTCCTGCTGCTGGGACGCAAGGCGCCGACCACCATCTTCGTGGCGCTGGGCACGCTGACCGGGTCCTACGCCGCCGAACGGCTGGTGTCGGGCTGGCAATATGTCGGTGCCGGCAACGGGCTGTCGTCGGTCAAGCTGCTGCAGGTCGGCAGCTACGAGCTGGTCGAGGGCGTGCCGTTCTATTTCCTGGCGCTGAGCGTGCTGGCGGTGGTCTACACGGCGTCGCGCATTCTGGTCCGCTCGCAGCTCGGCCTCGTGCTCGCCGGCATGCGCCAGAACGAGGAGCGTCTGGCGTTCTTCGGCTACCGCGTGCAGCTCTTCAAGGCGCTGGTCTTCTCGCTGGCCGGCGGCGTCGCCGGCGTCTCCGGTGCGCTGTACAGCTATCACCAGGGCTTCATCGGCCCCGGCAACATGGGGCCGGGCCTGTCGACGACGGCCGTGCTCTATTGCCTGTTCGGCGGCTCGGGCACGCTGATCGGACCGGTTCTCGGCACCGCGGCCGTCGAGGTGATCACTTACGCCCTGGCCGACGTCGACGAGATCAAGAGCATCTGGCCGGTGCTGCTGGGCCTTGTGCTGCTGGGCGTCGTGCTGTTCCAGCCCAAGGGCATCCTCGGCTTCTTCGTGTCGGACCGCGAGCGCATCGGCTCCTATGGCGCGCCGCCGGAGGACCGGGGGTAGCGCCATGGCATTGCTCGAGGTCCGCAACGTCGCCAAGACCTTCGGTTCGCTGCGCGCCCTGGACGGCGTCGACGTCACGGTCGAGACCGGCACCTTCCACGGCCTGATCGGGCCCAACGGATCGGGCAAGAGCACCTTGCTCAAGGCGATCGCCGGGGCGCATTTCGCCGACAGCGGCAGCGTCATCTTCGATGGCCGCGACATCACGTCGGCGACGCCCTACGAACGGGCGCGCGCCGGGCTCAGCCTCAAGTTCCAGATCACCGCCGTGCTGCCCGAGCTGTCGGTCTACGACAACGTGCTGCTGGCACTGCAGTCGGGCGAGTCGTTGTGGTCGCTGGTGCGCTCGCGCACCCGGCGCGGCCTGAACGGCAAGGTCATGGAGGCGCTGGAGCGGTTCCGGCTGGCCGACCGGGCCGACGACCTCGCCGGCGAGCTGAGCCACGGCCAGCAGCAATGGCTGGAGATCGCCATGGCGCTGGCGTCGCGGCCCAAGCTGCTGCTGCTCGACGAGCCGACCGGCGGCATGAGCCCGGAGGAGCGGCGCGTCACCGGCGAGCTGCTACAGCCGATCCGCAGCCACTGTGCCCTGGTGATCGTCGAGCACGATCTCGACTTCATCAAGGACATCTGCGACCACCTGACCGTGCTCGACCAGGGCAAGGTGCTGGACGACGGCACCATTGAGCAGATCGAGCGGTCCGCCCGCGTCCAGGAGGTCTACACGTCCCGTGTCTGACACCGCCCCCCTGCTCCAGGTCGACAAGCTGAGCGCCGGCTATGGCCGCAGCCGCGTGCTGTTCGACCTGTCGCTGAGCGCCGGCGGCCAGGGCGCCATCGCCATCCTCGGCCGCAACGGCGTCGGCAAGTCGACGCTGCTGAAGACGCTGGCCGGCGAGATCCGGCCGATGAGCGGCACCATCCGCTTCGACGGGAAGGAGGCGCAGGACGAGCCGACCGAACGGCGCGCGCGCCGCGGCCTGGGCTACGTGCCGCAGGAACAGGCGATCTTCGCCAAGCTGACGGTGCGCGAGAACCTGCTGCTGGGCGCCATCGGCAAGCGCGACCGCGGTGGCATCGACGATGTGCTCGATTTCTTTCCCAAGCTGGCCCAGCGGCTGGGCCAGACCGCCGGCACGCTGTCCGGCGGCGAGCGCAAGATGCTGGCGATCGGCCGCGCCATCCTGGGCCGGCCGCGCCTGCTGATGCTCGATGAGCCGACCGAAGGCGTCTGGGTCGGCGTCATCGGCGAGATCGCCGAGCGGCTGCGCCAGCTCGCCAAGACGATGTCGGTCATCCTGGTCGAGCAGCATATCGAGCTGGCGCTCGACGTGGCGCGTTACGCCTACGTCATGGACCGCGGCCAGATCGCGCTGGAAGGCGCCGCCGCCGACGTCAAGAACGACCCGCAGCTGCTGAAATACCTGTCGCCCTGACGCGGAACAGCCCGCCGTTTCACGGGTCCACCCCAAGAGGCTGATGGAGGAGAACATGGCCGTCCAGGTGCCAACGCCCGAGCAACTCCGTGACGTCGCGAAAGACATGGGCCTGTCGCTCACCGATGCCGACGTCGATTCGTTCATCGGCCTGATCCGTCCCAACGTGGCGGCCTACAACGTCGTCGATGCGATGCCCGACAACCTGCCGCTGGTGAAATACCCGCGCACGCCGGGCTACCGGCCGGGGCCGGACGAGAACAAGCGGAACGCCTGGTACGTCAAGACGACGGTGCAGGGCGCCTCGCGCGGCAAGCTCAAGGGCAAGACCGTGGTGCTGAAGGACAACATCATGCTGGCCGGCGTGCCGATGATGAACGGTGCCGCCACGCTGGAAGGCTATGTGCCGGACGTCGACGCCACGGTGGTGCAGCGCATCCTGGACGCCGGCGGCACGATCACCGGCAAGGCGCATTGCGAGTTCTTCTGCCTGTCCGGCGGCAGCCACACCAACGCCACCGGCCCGGTCCACAACCCGCACAAGATGGGCTATTCGGCCGGCGGCTCCTCATCGGGCAGCGCCGTGCTGGTCGCGCTGGGCGAGGT
>JAHCJT010000402.1 GCA_026126245.1 Alphaproteobacteria bacterium | reverse complement strand
CGAGCCCGATACCGATCCGTACACCGACTTCCACGCGGCGTTCTCGCGCTTCTGGCTCTCGGCCGACTTCACCTCCGAGGCGGGCAACAAGTTCAAGGGTTTCATCGAGGCCGACATGTTCGGCGGCGGCACCGCCAACCTCGGCAACGAGGTCTCGACCAACACCCACGGCATCACCATCCGCCACGCCTACGTGAGCTGGAACAACTGGCTGGCCGGCCAGACCTGGTCGAACTTCCAGGACGTGGCGGCGTTGCCCGAGGCGGTCGACTTCGTCGGCGTCACCGAGGGCACTACGTTCGTGCGCCAGGCGCAGGTCCGCTACACCAAGGGGCCGTTCTCGTTCGCGCTGGAGAACCCGACCACCACCGTCAGCAACGTCGTCACCGCCGCGCGCAGCAACGCCGGCGGCAGCAACCTGCTGCCCGACCTGACCGCGCGCTACGTCACCAAGGGCGACTGGGGCCACTTCAGCGTCGCCGGCCTGCTGCGCCAGCTCAAGATCGGCAACGAGAGCACCTCCGGTGCGGCCATCAGCCTCTCGGGCAGGTTCAACCTCGGCGCCAGCGACGACATCCGCTGGATGGCCAACTACGGCGAGGGCATCGGGCGCTACCTGGCCTTCGGCCTGGGCGCGGACGCGGTGCTCGACGCCAACGGAGAGTTGCACTCGCAGGCCGGTGCCGGCGGCTTCGTGGCCTGGCGGCACGCCTTCACGCCGCAGCTGCGCACCAACCTGATGTATTCCGTCGCCGAATTCGACAACGACAAGGGCCTGGCGGGCTGGGGTCCGCTGAGCTACGCGGCCGTCGAACGCGCCCAGTCGTTCCACGCCAACCTGATCTACTCGCCGTTCCCGAAGCTCGACATCGGCGCCGAGGTCAGCTGGGGCGAGCGAGCGCTCGAGGACGACCGCAAGGGCGACCTGAAGCGCATCCACACCACCGTCAAGTACAGCTTCTAAGGGGAGGCACCGATGTCCACGAGCAATCCCGCCGTCCAGTCGGGCGGCATCACCAAGGAGCACCGCAAGGTCATCCTTGCATCCAGCCTGGGTACCGTCTTCGAGTGGTACGACTTCTACCTGTACGGTTCGCTCGCCGCGGTCATCGCGGTGCACTTCTTCTCCTCGCTCGCACCGGGACCGGCGTTCATCATGGCGCTGCTCACGTTCGCGGCGGGCTTCGCGGTGCGTCCGTTCGGCGCGATCGTGTTCGGCCGGCTCGGCGACCTGATCGGACGCAAGTACACCTTCCTCATCACCATCGTGATCATGGGCCTCTCGACGTTCCTGGTCGGCGTGCTGCCCACCTACGCGACGATCGGCATCGCCGCCCCCATCATCCTGGTGGTCCTGCGATGCCTGCAGGGCCTGGCGCTCGGCGGCGAGTACGGCGGCGCGGCGACCTACGTTGCCGAACACGCCCCGAACGGCAAGCGCGGCCTGTACACCAGCTTCATCCAGACCACGGCCACCGTCGGCCTGTTCCTGTCGCTGCTGGTGATCCTCGGCTGCCGCCTGATCCTGGGCAACGAGGCGTTCGCCGAATGGGGATGGCGCATCCCGTTCCTGATCTCGTTCCTGCTGCTGCTGATCTCGGTGTGGATCCGCATGCAGCTCAACGAGTCGCCCCTGTTCCAGAAGATGAAGGAAGAAGGCACGCGCTCCAAGGCGCCGCTGACCGAGAGCTTCGGCAACTGGAGCAACGGCAAGATCGTGCTGCTGGCCCTGCTCGGCGCCACCGCCGGCCAGGCCGTGGTGTGGTACGCTGGGCAGTTCTACGCGCTGTTCTTCATGACGCAGACGCTGAAGGTCGATCCGATCACCGCCAACCTGTTCATCGCGGCGGCGCTGGCGATCGCCACCGGCGGCTTCATCTTCTTCGGATGGCTGTCGGACAAGATCGGCCGCAAGCCGATCATCATGGCCGGCTGCCTGCTGGCCGCGCTGACCTACTTCCCGCTGTTCAAGGGCCTGGCCCACTTCGGCAACCCGGCCCTGGCCGCGGCGGCCGAGGCCAACCCGGCGGTGGTGGTGGCCGATCCGAAGGACTGCTCGTTCCAGTTCGTGCCGGGCGAGCTGAAGAGCCACGTCAAGTTCAGCAACTCCTGCGACATCGTGAAGAACCTGCTGAACGCGCGCAGCGTGTCGTACAGCAACGAAGCCGCTCCGGCGGGCACGCTGGCCAGCGTGCGCATCGGCGACACGGTGATCCAGAGCGTCGACCTGAGCGCGCTGTCGGGTGACGAGGCCAAGGCCGCGCAGGACAAGCTGGCCGCCGACCTGACTGCGGCGATCGACGCCGCCGGCTATCCGGCCAAGGCCGACAACGCGCAGATGAACAAGCCGATGGTGCTGCTGATCCTGACCATCCTGGTGCTGTACGTGACCATGGTGTACGGACCGATCGCGGCCTGGCTGGTCGAACTGTTCCCGACCCGCATCCGCTACACCTCGATGTCGCTGCCCTACCACATCGGCAACGGCTGGTTCGGCGGCTTCCTGCCGACCACCGCCTTCGCCCTGGTGCTGCTGACCGGCAACATCTACGCCGGCCTGTGGTACCCGATCGTGGTCGCGGTGATGACCTTCGTCATCGGCACCTTGTTCCTCAGGGAAACCAAGGACGTCGACATCACCAAGTAGCGCCGCGGCGCCAGACCCGCGTCACGCGAACGCCGGCCGCAAGGCCGGCGTTCCTTTTCCGGCATCGAGGCGGAATCAGCGATGAGGCCGCCGCAGCCGGGATGCCGCCTCCACTGCAGTGACGCCTCGCCATGCCTCCTCTCCCGGAGGAAGCGGGGCTTTCATCCTTCCCCGTCGCGGGAAGGTGCGCAAAGGCCGGACGAGGGGCCGCGAGGTGGGACAGGGGACGCGGGGGCCGCCGGCCGGAGCTTCCAGCCCACGCCCGAACGTTCATGGCGCGGCGAGGTCCGCCGCGACCGGTCCGGCCATCAGCTGTTCAACCGCAGCATCCGGTTGACCCCCAGCGCGGCCAGCGTGCCGATCGCGCCGGACAACAGGTAGGCGCCGATCCACACCAGGCCGAACTCGGCGCACAGCCACAGCGCCACCAGCGGCGCGAACGCGGCGCCGATCAGCCAGGCCAGGTCCGAGGTCAGCGCGGCGCCGGTATAACGGTAGTGGCGACCGAAGTTGGCCGTCACCGCACCTGCGGCCTGGCCGTAGGACAGGCCGAGCAGGGCGAAGCCGATCAGGATGAAGGCGTTCTGGCCGAGCGTGCCGCCTTCCATCAGCGTCGGCGCGAAGCCGCTGAACATCGCGATGACGATGGC
>JAHCJT010000401.1 GCA_026126245.1 Alphaproteobacteria bacterium | reverse complement strand
GCGCCGGCCGCCGCAGCGCAGGCGCCGACCAAGAAGTAGGCGGAGCCTGCCGGCTCCGACACCGTCATGCTGCTGCTGGTGGGGCTCGGCAATCCCGGGCCCAAGCATGCCGCGCAGCGCCACAACGTCGGTTTCATGGCGGTGGACCTCATCGTCCGCCGCCATGGTTTTTCGGCCTGGCGCAAGCGCTTCCAGGGCGAGGCTGCCGAAGGCAGCCTCGGCGGCAGGCGTGCGCTGGCCCTGAAGCCGATGACGTACATGAACGACTCCGGCCAGTCGGTCGGCGAGGCCGTTCGTTTCCACAAGCTGGCGCTGGGTGACGTCGTCGTGTTCCACGACGAACTCGATCTGGCGCCGGGCAAGGTGCGCGTGAAGACCGGCGGCGGCGCCGGCGGTCACAACGGCGTCCGCGATATCGATGCGCATCTCGGCGTCGACTATCGGCGCGTGCGCATCGGCATCGGCCATCCCGGCCACAAGGATCTGGTCTACGGCTACGTGCTGCAGGACTTCAGCAAGGCCGAGCGCGAAGACTGGCTGCCCAAGGTGCTCGACGCCATCGCGACCGAGGCGCCGCTGCTGGCCGGCGGCAGCAAGACCGATGACGAGAGATTCATGAGCCGCGTGGCATTCCTCATCAGCCCGCCGCCGGCCAAGCCCCCCAAGAGCGATCCGACGGCCGGCACGCCGCCGACGGAGGCGAAGGACTAAGCATGGGTTTCAACTGCGGTATCGTCGGCCTGCCTAATGTCGGCAAGTCGACGCTGTTCAACGCGCTGACCGCCACCCAGGCGGCCCAGGCCGCCAACTATCCGTTCTGCACCATCGAACCCAACGTCGGCCGCGTCGCGGTGCCCGATCCGCGCCTGGAAACCCTGGCGCAGATCGAGAAGTCCGCGAAGATCGTGCCGACACAGCTGGAATTCGTCGACATCGCCGGACTGGTGAAAGGCGCCAGCAAGGGCGAAGGCCTGGGCAACCAGTTTCTCGGCAACATCCGCGAGGTCGACGCCATCGCCCAGGTGCTGCGTTGCTTCGAAGACAGCGATGTGACGCATGTCAGCGGCAGCGTCGATCCGGTGCGCGACGCCGAGATCATCGAGACGGAACTGATGCTGGCCGACCTCGAGAGCCTCGAGAAGCGCCTGCCCAACCTGCAGAAAAAGGCCAAGAGCGGCGACAAGGAGGCGGCCGCCGAAGCGGCCGTCATGGAGCGCATCGTGGCCGCCCTGCGCGACGGCAAGCCGGCGCGCACGGTTGACGTGCCGGCCGAATCGGTGGCGATCGTGCGGCGCATGCAGCTGCTGACCGCCAAGCCACAGATGTTCGTGCTCAACGTCGACGAGGCCTCGGCGGCCTCCGGCAATGCGATCAGCGCCAAGGCAGCGGACTACGCCAGAATGGTCGGCGCGCCTTTCGTGATCATTTCGGCCGCCATCGAGGCCGAAGTGGCGCAATTGCCGTCCGGGGAGCAGCGCGAATATCTCGAGTCGCTCGGCCTGCACGACACCGGCCTCAGCCGGGTGATCGCCGCCGGCTACACCCTGCTCGACCTGGTGACCTTTTTCACCGTCGGCCCCAAGGAAGCGCACGCCTGGACCGTCAAGCGCGGCAGCAAGGCGCCGCAGGCGGCCGGCGCGATCCATACCGATTTCGAAAAAGGCTTCATCCGCGCCGAGACGATTGGCTACGACGATTTCGTCGCCTGCGGCGGCGAACAGGGCGCCAAGGATGCGGGCAAGATGCGCCTGGAGGGCAAGGACTATGTCGTCGCCGACGGCGACATCTTCCACTTCCGCTTCAACATATAAGCAGCCTTTTGTTGGTCGCCAGTTTGCCGGCGGCAGCACAAGAGCGGTACGACCCGCCGGTGCGCGTATCGCGCCGGCGGGCATGTCGGCATCAGGCGACGTCGTAACGGTCGAGATCCATGACCTTGCTCCAGGCCTTCACGAAGTCGCGCACGAATTTCTCCTGCGCGTCTGCGCAGCCATAGACCTCGACAAGCGCCCTGAGCTGGGAGTTCGAGCCGAAGACCAGATCGGCACGCGTGCCGGTCCATTTCAGTGCGCCGTTCGCGCGATCACGTCCCTCGAACGCGGTCTTAGAGCCTGCAACCGGCTTCCACACCGTGCCCATATCGAGCAGGTTGACGAAGAAGTCGTTGGTTAGCGTCCCGGGCCGCTTGGTAAGGACGCCGTGCGGTGACTTGCCGGCGTTGGCACCCAGGACACGCAGGCCGCCAACGAGCACCGTCATCTCAGGCGCGGTCAACGTCAGCAACTGCGCCTTGTCGACCAGCAGCGCCTCGTCGGGGGCGTTGACGTCGGCCTTGCGGTAGTTGCGGAAGCCATCCGCCATCGGCTCGAGCACCGCGAAGGCGTCGACGTCCGTCTTCTCCTGCGAGGCATCGGTACGGCCCGGTGTGAAGGGAACGGTCACGTCGTGGCCCACCTTCCTTGCCGCCTGCTCGATTGCGGCCGAGCCGGCCAGGACGATCAGGTCGGCGAGCGAGACCTTCTTGCCGCCGGCCTGCGCGGCATTGAAGTCCCGCTGCACGCCTTCGAGGACCTTCAGCACCTTCGCCAGCTGGGCCGGCTGGTTGACTTCCCAGTCCTTCTGCGGTGCAAGCCGGATGCGCGCGCCATTGGCACCGCCGCGCTTGTCCGAGCCGCGGAAGGTCGACGCCGACGCCCACGCCACCGACACCAGCTCGGGGATCGACAGTCCCGATGCGAGGACCTTGCCCTTGAGCGCGGCGACATCGGCGGCGTCGACAAGCTTGTGATCGATTGTCGGGACAGGGTCCTGCCACACCAGTTCTTCCGCCGGCACCTCCGGTCCGAGGTAGCGCGAACGCGGGCCCATGTCGCGATGCGTGAGCTTGAACCAGGCGCGCGCGAAGGCATCGGCAAAAGCCGCGGGATCCTTGTGGAAACGCCGTGCAATCGGCTCGTAGATCGGGTCCATACGCAACGCCAGGTCCGCGGTCGTCATGATCGGCGCGTGCCGCTTTGTGGCGTCGTGCGCGTCGGGGACCAGTTCCTTGGCAGCCGGATTCGACGGCACCCACTGGAAGGCGCCGGCCGGGCTCTTCACGAGGTTCCAGTCGTAGCCGAACAGCATGTCGAAGTAGCTGCTGTCCCACTTGGTCGGCGTCGGAGTCCAGGCACCTTCGATGCCGCTGGTGATGGCATGCACGCCCTTGCCGCTCTCAAAGCGGCTGGTCCAGCCGAGGCCAATATCCTCGATCGGCGCACCCTCCGGCTCAGGCCCGACAAGTTTCGCGTCGCCGGCGCCGTGGCACTTGCCGAAGGTATGGCCGCC
>JAHCJT010000400.1 GCA_026126245.1 Alphaproteobacteria bacterium | reverse complement strand
GGCGCCGTGGCAGACGGCGTCGGCGCCGAGCTGGCGCGCGATCTCGATCTGCCGCTTGGCGATCAGTGGCCGCGCGATCGAGGTGCCCAGCAGGTACTGGCCCTCGTAGAGCGCATTGGCGCGGAACATCGGGAAGACGAAGTCGCGCACGAATTCCTCGCGCACGTCGTCGATGAAAATATTGGCCGGCTTGATGCCCAGCAGCTCGGCCTTCTTGCGCGCCGGCTCCAGCTCCTCGCCCTGGCCGAGATCGGCGGTGTAGGTCACCACCTCGCAGCCATAGCTGGTCTGCAGCCACTTCAGGATCACCGACGTATCTAGGCCGCCGGAGTAGGCAAGCACGACCTTCTTGATGTCGCCCCGCTTGTAGGGGCCGGCGTACTGGACGGACACGGACATGAACCTCTCGGGCGGCGCGGACCGACGCCGGCAAGGGATGGCGCCGGACCGAAAATGCGCGGGTCCGGCGAGGCGGCCGGAGTATAGGCACCGCCCGAACCGGGGCAAGCGGCGAAATCCCGCAGCAAATCAAGGCTTTGCCGCCGCGTCACAAACACCGCCCGTGGTCCGTCTGGGAGGTGACGCAACAGCCCCGGCCGTGGCAGCGTGGCCCGGCGCCGGGCCGCATCGCCCGCCTGGCCGGGTGCAGGAGCCTGTTTTCACCCATGTCCCGACCCGCTTCGACCGCCATGTCGCATCCGGACCCGACACCGCCCGGCATGATCGCGCCCGACAATCCCGTCGCCACGTTCGAGGCCGAGCGGCCCCGGCTGCGGGCGCTGGCCTATCGCATGCTCGGCACCCTGGGCGACGCCGAGGACGCGGTGCAGGACACCTACCTGCGCTGGCATCGCACCGACCGCGCCGCGGTGCGCACGCCGCAGGCCTGGCTGGTATCGGCCTGCACCCGCATCTGCATCGACCGCCTGCGGCGGGCCCGCACCGAACGCGCCGCCTATGTCGGTCCCTGGCTGCCCGAGCCGATGGTCGTCGAGACGCCGGACTCGCCGACGCTCGACGACACTCTGTCGCTGGCCTTCCTGGTGGTGCTCGAGCGGCTGAGCCCGGCCGAGCGTGCCGCCTGGCTGCTGCACGAGGCCTTCGAGGTCGACTATCCCGAGATCGCCCGCGCGCTCGACAAGAGCGAGCCCGCCTGCCGCCAGCTGGTGTCGCGCGCGCGGCGGCACCTCAAGGCAGGCCGGCCGCGCTTCGCACCCGACCGCGCCACCGCCGACGGCCTGGCGGCGCGTTTCGCCGGGGCGGCGGCCAGCGGCGACCGGGTGGCGCTGATGGCCCTGCTGGCGCCGGAAGCCGAGCTGTGGTCGGACGGCGGCGGCAAGGCAGTGGCGGCGCTCAATATTATCCGCGGCGCCGACCGCATCACGCGCTTCATGATCGGCGTCACACGCAAGCAGCCGGCGGCGATGCGCCGCGTGCCGGCCCGCCTCAACGGCATGCCCGGCCTGATCGCCTATCTGAACGGCGCACCCTACCTGACCCTGGCGCTGGACATCGTCGACGAGCACATCGCCGGCGGCTACATCATGCGCAATCCCGACAAGCTGCGGCACCTGCCGCCATCGGCCTGACCCGAGGTGTCGCTGCGACGCGGCGACGTGTCGCCCGGCCGGCCGCCGGCGCTATACTGGCGATCATTGTTGCGGAGCGGGTATGGCCACGGTGCTCGATCGGGTCGCGTATGCCGCCGGCCAGACGGCCCGGGTCGGCTGGTACCTGGCGCACTATGCCGCCGGGCGGCGGCGGCTCAAGCCGCTGCCGCGGCCTGATTTTGCCGTCGGTCCGTTTCCCGACCGCCAGGAATTGCTGCGCGACATGCGCGCGCTGTTCGAGCGCGAGTGGGACGATATCGCCAGCGGGCTGCTGCCAGCGCCGCCGGTGCTCGACCCCGACCCCGTCGCCTGGCTGCGCCGCAGCGCGCTCTATTTCCGCGATCTGCCGCGGGTCGACGCGCGGCGCCACGCCCGCATCAACGACGAACCCGATGGCGATCCGGCGCACGCCCACCTGCCGCGCTACTACCGGCAGAACTTTCACTACCAGAGCGGCGGTTGGCTGACCGAGGAGTCGGCGGCGGTCTACGACGTGCAGGTCGAGACCCTGTTCACCGGCGCCGCCGACGTCATGCGCCGCCGCGCGCTGCTGCCGATCGCCCGTTTTGTGCAGGGCCGCGATCAGCGCGACGTGCGCCTGCTCGATGTCGGCACTGGCACCGGCCGCCTGCCGGGTTTCGCGCACCACGCCTTCCCCGGGGTGCGCATCACCGGCCTCGATCTCAGCCGCCCCTACCTGGAGCACGCGCGGCGCACGATCGGCGCGTCAAAACGGCTGAAATGGATCGAAGGCGCCGCCGAAACGCTGCCCTTCGCCGACGCCAGCGTCGACGTCGTCACGTCGTCGTTCCTGTTCCACGAACTGCCGAAGAAGGTGCGGGCAGAGGCGGTGGCCGAGATGGCACGCGTGCTGAAGCCGGGAGGACTGGTCGTCGTCGTCGACTCGGCGCTGGCCAGCGACCGGCCGGACTGGAAAGGCCTGTTCGACCTCTTTCCCTACTACTTCCACGAACCGTATTTCGCCGACTGGGTCACGTCGGACCCTGATGCGCTGTTCGCCGCGCACGGCCTGGCGCCGCGCGCCACCGAGATCGCGTTCCTGTCGCGCGTCATGGTGTTCGACAAGACTGCGTGACGCGGCACACACCTCGACGCGATTACATATCGACTTGGCGAGACCGGTGTCGCGACCGAAGTGATGCATTGGCGCATTCATTACCTGCCACGGAATTGAGAGACGTGGCGTCGGCTCGCCATGATGGCCGCGAGGCATCCGCCTGGCCACGCAATGCCCGGCCCGGATGTCCGCAACCGATGGAGTCCGACATGAGCAACCATACCGACCTGGTCGACCGCTATATCGCCGCCTGGAACGAGACCGATGCCGATCGCCGCCGCGATCTGATCGCGCGCACCTGGACCGAAGGCGCGAGCTACCTCGATCCGCTGATGCGCAGCCAAGGCCATGCCGGCATCGACGCCATGATTGCCGGCGTGCAGGCGAAGTTCCCCGGCCATCGCTTCAGCCTGGCCGGCAAGGTCGACGCGGTCGAGGACCGGGTGCGCTTCTGCTGGGCGCTGGCGCCCGACGGCGGGCCGGCACTGGTGAAGGGTACCGACTTCGCCGTCGTCGCCGACGGCCGGCTGCAGGCCGTCACCGGTTTCCTCGACCAGGTTCCGGGCGGTGCAGCCTGAGACTGCAACCGGCGAGGCGGGCAGCGGTCCCGCCTCGTCGCCGCTACACGCCCGCCAGCGTC
>JAHCJT010000040.1 GCA_026126245.1 Alphaproteobacteria bacterium | reverse complement strand
ATCGGCGGCGTTGGCCGCCAGCCTGCCCTTCTCGACCAGGCCCTTGAGCGTGGCGACGATGGCGTCGCGCGCCGCGGCCGCGCCGCCGGCGGCGGCGTCGAACATCAGGGTGCGGATGCCGCCCTGGGCCGAGACCTGGGCGATGCCGCGGCCCATGGCGCCGGTGCCGACCACGCCCACGATCAGATCCGGCCGCGCCACGTCGAGGCTCATGCGTCGCTCCCGCTGCTGGTGTGTCTGTCCGACCGGCGCACATCGCATCGCTGCCCGCCCGATCGGCGCGGCACGCTGGCACGCGGTCCGGGCAGGGTCAACGCGGCGCCGGCACGCAATTTCCGAGGCTCGGACCAATATTCCACAGTTCGAAACAACAGTGCGTTCGCGCTCCTTTTAGGGGCGGTAAATGACCCGTCACCGTCACGGCTCGAACAGCGCCCGCAGCTGCGGCGTGACGAAGGCATCGCCGGGATCGAAGGCGCGCCGCACCTCGCCGAAGGTGGCGAACGCGGGATAGAGCTCGGCAAGATCGCGCGCCACAAGGCCGTGCCACTTGCCCCAGTGCGGCCGGCCGGCATGATTGCGGAAGATCGCCTGCGCGTCGGCGAAGAACGCCTGCCACGGCCGCTGCGGAAAATCGTGGATCGACAGCGTGACGCTGGCGCGGCCGTGATTGGGGCTGAGCGGCAAATCGTCAGCCGCGACGGTGCGGTACTCGATCGGCATCGTCACGTCGCGATGGCGGCTGCGCATCAGCGCCCGCAGCTCGCGGAAGCAGTCCGGCCCGCGCGCCGCCGGGACCGACCATTCGCTTTCGACGAATTTGTGCAGGCGCACCGAGGGAAAGATACGGGCGCTGTGATCGACCCGCTCGCCGTCGCGATCCGGCGGCACGCCGATCGGCGCCTCGGTCGGCTGCAGCGCCTTGCACTCGCAGTCGTCCGACGCCGGCCGCCAGAAAAACTCGAAATGTCGCGTCGCGGCGATGCGTTCGTCGAGCCGCGCCAGCACCGAGTCGATTGGCTCGATCCAGACGCGCTCGTGCAGGCGATAAGCTGGCCGCAGTCGCAAGGTCACCGACAGCATGACGCCCAGGGCGCCGACCGACAGCGCCGCGCAACTGAGCTCGCGCGGCCGCGATGCGTCGAGCACCACCAGCTGGCCACGACCATCGATCAGTTCGACCGCCGCCACCATGGTCGACAGGCTGCCCAACGACGGGCCGGTGCCGTGCGTGCCGGTGGCGATGGCACCGGCGATCGCCTGCTGGTCGATGTCGCCCTGGTTGGCCAGCGCCAGTCCGTGGCCGCGCAGCGGATCGCCCAGCGCGTGAATGCGCGTGCCGGCGGCAAGCCGCGCCGTGCCCGCCGCGCTGTCGACATCGAGCACACCGGCCAACCGGTCGAGCAACAGCAAGGTGCCGTCGGACGGCACGATCGGCGAGAAGGAGTGCGCCGCGCCCGACACGCGGATCGGCGCGCCGTCGCGCAGCGCGGTTCGCACGGCGGCGATCGCCGCCTCGCGATCGGGTGGCACGACGATGGTGCGCGGCGCGCAACTGAGATTGCCGGCCCAGTTGCTCCAGGCGTTCGCCATGACCGCCTGCGGCTCAGGCGCCGGACTTGGGACAGTCGCGGGTCTCCTCGCCGCCCGGCGGACCGCGCCGCGCCGGGAACGGCACGCCGTCGGGCAGCGGCCGCGGCGGCGGCACCGTCAGGGTCCACGACACCAGCCCCTTGAGGACGCCGCCCAGCGCCTCGTCGAACGCCTCGACCACCGAAGCCACCTGGTCGGCGGCGGCGCGCGCGCAGCGCTCGAAGCCGCGGCTGGCAACGATCTGCCGGTCGGACTGGCGCACCAGACGGGCGACGATCCGCACATGCACGGTGGGCGGCTTGCCGCTGAAATACTCGGCCTGGAACTCGCGCAGCTCGGTCTGCAGCACATAGGTCGGCCGCACCGCCAGCGGGTCGCGGCCGACGCCGACGATGCGCCGCGTGTTCTCCAGCGACTCGACGATCATCGTCTGCACCAGCAGCGGCGCGCGGTCGGTCCATGCCGACTTGGCGTAGTAGTCGGCCGAGGTCGGCGCCATCGCCAGCGCGATCCGCGAGGTGTTGAGATAGGCGGCCGCGGTCGGCGTCTCGACCACCAGCTGCCACGAGACCTGGGGCAGCGCCGGGTCGAACGTGCTCTTGGGCGTCAGCGTGTAGAGGTTGGGTGACTCCTCGCCGGCCGACAGCAGGGCGCAGGCGCCGAGCAGCGTGCCGGCCGAGACGGCGAGAACGGCGCTGCGCGCCCTGGCAATCAGGTTCATCGCGGCTGGTATCCCTGGCGGCCGCCGCCCAGCAGGTAGCCGGCGGGATCGCGGTCGAGCCGCGCCGAGATGGCGTTGAGGCTGGCGATCAGCGTGCGCAGCTCGCGGATGGCGACGCTGAGCTCCGCCAGGCCACCTTCGGCGAACTGGCGCACCGGCGCACGGCTCTCGGTCACCGTGCGGTTGAGGTTGCCGGCCGCGGCGTTGACGTTGGCCAGCGCGTCGCGCAGCTGGATCACCGACTGCTTCAGCTCGCTGGGCGTGCGGCCGGCCAGCAGCTTGCGCGACGCCTCGTCCTGCGGACCCAGCTCGGCCAGGATCAGCTCGGCCTGCGAGCCGACCGCCTCGAACCGCGCCAGCGTGCGGCGCAGCTCGGCGACCGTGTCGGGCAGCTCGCCCATCGCCTTGGTGAACGACGGTTCCGACTTGGCCACCATGGCGGTGATCTCCGACAGGTTGGTCACGACCTGGTTGAATGCCTTGACCGTCTCGGGGCTGAGCGCATCGCTGATACGGTCGGCGACCTGGACCGCCTTGGCGAGCAGCTCCTGGGCGCTCATGGTCGTGGCCTGGAACAGCGATGAGCCCTGGGCGATCTCGGGATAGGGCGTCTCGCCCAACCCCTTCTTGGGCTTGACGGCGCCGCCCGCCTCCGGCTGCGCCACGATCTGCAGGAAGGCGGCGCCGGCAACCAGCGGCCTCTCGAGGATGGCGGTGGCATATTCGCGGATGTCGATATTCGGATCGACGGCGATGACCACCGAAATGCGCTCGACCGGCCGCGGCGCACCGCCGCCCGGCAGTTCCTCGGGCCGGGTGCGCAGCGAGATCGAGTGCACGCGCCCGACGCGGATGCCGCGATAGAACACCGGCGAATCGGTGGTCAGGCCCTGTACCTCGCCCGAGAACAGAATCTCGTAGTAGACCAGGCGCTGTTCACCGCCGGCGCGCAGCTTCCAGATGATGAAGCCGGTGAACGCCATCACGAAGATCACGACGGCGGCACCGACCAGGACGTAGGGGGATCGGTTCTCCATGCGCTCTCCTTGCTCCGCGCCTAGCGGATCCCCGCCGCCCGCGCGCGCGGTCCATGGAAGTACTCGCGGATCCACGGGTGATCGTAGACCATCAGCTCCTGCATCGTACCGGCCACGATGCGCTTGTCGAGCAGCACCGCGACGCGGTCGCAGATGGCGTTGAGGGTATCCAGGTCGTGCGTCACCATCAGCACGGTCAGCCCCAGGCTGCGCTGCAGCTCGCGCAGCAGGCGGTCGAAGTTGGCGGCGCCGATCGGATCGAGGCCGGCCGTGGGCTCGTCGAGGAACAGCAGCTCCGGATCGAGCGCCAGCGCCCGCGCCAGGCCGGCGCGCTTGCGCATGCCGCCCGACAGTTCCGACGGCTTCTTGCCGCCGGCGTCGGGCGGCAGGCCGACCAGCGCCACCTTCAGCGCCGCGATGTCGTCCAGCGCCGCCGCCGGCACGCGCGCATGCTCGCGCAGCGGCAGCTCGATGTTCTCGGCCACGGTCAGCGATGAGAACAAGGCCCCGTCCTGGAACAGCACGCCCCAGCGCGTCTGCAGCCGGCGCCGTGCCTCGGCGTCGAGTTCCCCGACGTCCTGGCCCAGCACCTCGATGCGGCCGGCGCGCCACGGGTTGAGGCCGACGATGGTGCGCAACAGCACCGATTTGCCCGATCCCGAACCGCCGACCAGACCGACGATCTCGC
Organism: Alphaproteobacteria bacterium; assembly: GCA_026126245.1. Taxonomy (GTDB): domain Bacteria; phylum Pseudomonadota; class Alphaproteobacteria; order Reyranellales; family Reyranellaceae; genus Vineibacter. The sequence goes on along the minus strand of JAHCJT010000040.1, from coordinate 20,835 downwards.
CGCGAAAGACGTCGAAATCGAGACGATCATGCAGCACGTGCGTGCCGAACTGGTTGCGCAGGCCGCGGATCGAGATCACCCGTTCGCGGCCGTGCGACTGGTCGGTGATCTGCCCGCCCTCGACCAGCGGCGGCAGGACGGGCACGTCGTTCACGTCACACCCCCGCCAGCAGGAAGATGATCGAGAACAGCGCGTCGAGCACGATGACGAAGAAAATCGACTCGACCACCGCCTTGGTGGTCTGGCGGCCGACGCTCTCGGCCGAACCGCGCACCTGCAGGCCCTCGTAGCAGCCGACGGCGGCGATCACGAAGGCGAATACCGGCGCCTTGATCATGCCGGTCCAGAAATGCCAGATGCCGACCGTGTCGCGCAGCCTGGCGAAGAACTGCGGCAGGGTGAAATCGAGATAGATGACACAGGCGAAGGCACCGCCCAGCAGCCCCAGCACGTTGCCGAAGAACACCAGCAGCGGCATCGACAGCACCAGGGCAACGATGCGCGGCACCACCAGCCACTCGATGGGATTGAGCGCCATGGTGCGCATGGCGTCCAGCTCGAGGTTGACCTGCATGGTGCCGAGCTGGGCCGTGAAGGCGCTGCCGGAGCGGCCGGCGACGATGATCGCCGTCAGCAGTACGCCCAGTTCGCGGAAGATCGAGATGCCGACCGCCTCGACGGTAAACGTTTCGGCGCCGAACGCCTTGAGCTGCTCGACACCCTGATAGGCGATCACCACGCCGATCAGGAAGGTCAGCACGCCGACGATCGGCATGGCGTGGATCCAGACCTCGCGCATCTGGGCCACCACCGACGCCAGCCGGAAGCGGCGCGGCTGGCGGATACCGGTCAGGATCACCACCAGCACTTCGCCGAAGAAGCCGAGCAGCCGCGCCGTCTGCTCGAGGAACTCCATGACGATCTCGCCGAGATCGTAGAGCGCCTGCGTCACCCAGCTCATCGCAGCCGGCTTGGCCATGCCGCGGCCGACGTTGCCGGCGACCAGATCGAGGAGCGCGCGATGCTCCGGCCTGGCACCCTCGAGCGCGGCGTCGGGCAGGCGCTGCTGCAGGCGTACCAGTTCGAGCGCGCCGGCCGTGTCGAGACGCTCGATGCCGGCGACGTCGATCGCCGCCACGTTGCGCCTGCCGCCGGTCGGATCCTTGATGCGGCTCAGTTCCGCGACCGCGAACACCGTCCAGGCGCCGCCGGCTTCGAGGACGACCCGGCCGCCCCGGTCGACCGGGCGCAGCCAAGCGCCGGCGGCGCGTGAAGCGAGGTCCGTCATCGGCGGCGATTGGAAGCGAGCGGCAGGCCCCTGTCAACGAATTGAAGACCATGTGACGACTTGTATCGCGAGTCGACCTGGTCGACGGGCGCGGCGCGGCGCGTGCAGGCTAAGTCCGCTTGCCTCAAGTGCAAACGGCTGGGCAGACTGGGGCCTGGGAGGAACGACCGATGGGCCGATGGAAGAAACTGGACAAGATGGACCTTGCCGATGGTCTCGACGAGGAAGCCTATGAGGAGCGGCTGATCCAGGTCCAGTATCGACTCGTGCACATCCAGCAGTGGCTGGCGCGCACGGGCAAACGCGCCGTGGTCGCCATCGAAGGCTGGGACGCGGCCGGCAAGGGCGGCCTGATCAAACGCATGACCGAGCGACTCGACCCGCGGCCGCTCTATGTGTGGCAGATCGCCGCCCCGACGCGGGAGGAACAGGGACGTCACTACCTCTACCGCTTCTGGCAAAGGTTGCCGGCACCGGGCGAGATGGCCATCTTCGATCGCACCTGGTACGGCCGCGTGCTGGTCGAGCGGGTCGAAGGCTATACCCCGAAGGAAGCCTGGCGACGCGCCTACGACGAGATCAACAGCTTCGAGCGGGCGCTGACCGACGATGGCGTGCGGCTGGTGAAGTTCATATTGCACGTCAGCGCCAAGGAGCAGCGCAAGCGGATCATCGAGCGCCTGGAAACGCCGGAGAAGCGCTTCAAGGTGACACTGGACGATTTCCGCAACATCGCCAAGCGCAAGGAGTATCTCGCAGCCTACGACGACATGCTGGAGCGCACCGACACCGACTACGCGCCCTGGACCGTGATCGCCACCGACAACAAGCGCCGGGCGCGTATTGAAGGCATCGAGCTTGTGGCGGACATGGTGGCTGACGACGCCGACCTCACACCCCCGGAACTCGATCCGAAAGTCGTGCAGGCGGCCAAGGACGCCTTCGGCTGGGATCCGCTGGCGCCAGACGCGGTCCGCGACAACAAGGGCGGCAGCAATGACGACTAGGCATCCGAGCCGCCACCGGGCAGTTCCGCCGATGCGATGAGCAGACTTGCCTTCTACGGCTGGTGGGTTGTCGCCGGCACGTTCGCCGTGCTTTGCGTCGGCTTCGGCATCGCCTACTGCTTCTCGGCGTTCTTTCTGCCGCTGCAGGCCGAGTTCAACGCCCGCCGCGGCGACATCTCGCTGGCCTTCGCCATCGCCGGCGGGCTCTACTTCTCACTCGGCCTGCTGAGCGGCACGCTGGCCGATCGGGTTGGCCCGCGTTTCGTTGTCGCCGGCGGCATGACGCTGGTGGCGCTGGGCGCCTTCGCCGCCAGCCGGGCAACGTCGCTGTGGCAGGTCTATGTCGGCTATGGCGCCGGCGTGGGGCTGGGCATCGGCTTTGCCTATGTGCCGGCGGTCGCCGCCCTGCAACGCTGGTTCGTGCGGCGGCGCGGTTTGGCCACGGGGATCGCGGTGGCCGGCATCGGCGTCGGCACCATTGCCGCGCCGCCCCTGGCACAGGTGCTGATCGATACGCACGGCTGGCGCGACGCCTATTTCGCGCTCGGCCTAGTCGCCCTGGCGTGCGCCCTCTTCGCGGCCTGCACCGTGCTGCGGGCACCGTCGGTCTACGGCCAGCATCCCGACGGCGATGCCGCGCCGGCCGGCGCCGTCGGCTTCCACGAGGCAGGCGATTCGCTCGCCGTCGCCGCGCGCACCCTGCCCTTCTGGCTGCTGTGGATCGCCTGCGCCGCCAACTCCTTCGGCCTGTTCATTCCCTACGTCCATCTTGTGCCCTATGCCCGCGACGCCGGGTTGCCCGAGGCCTACGGCGTCACGCTGATCGCGCTACTGGGCGTGGGCAGCACGGTGGGCCGCTTTGCCTTCGCCGGCCTGGCGCATCGCGTCGGCCGGCAGCGCGCCTATGCCGCGATGTTCTTCGGCACCGGTGCCACGCAGCTGCTGTGGGCCACGACCAGCGACGCCTGGCTGCTGGCGGTGTTCGCCACGATGTTCGGCGCGTTCTACGGCGGCTTTGTCGCCATGGCGCCGTCGGTGATCGCCGACTATTTCGGCACGCGCGCCTTGGGTGCCATCCTGGGCGCGCAGTACGCCAGCGTCGCGGCCGGCGCGCTGCTGGGGCCGACCGCGGCCGGCTTCGTGTTCGACGTCCTCGGCTCCTACATCGGCACGATACTGGTGGGTGCGGCGCTGGCCCTGCTCGCCGGCTTGTGTATCCTGCTGTCCCCTTCGCCGGCGCAGTGGCGCCGGCACGGCATCGCCGCACGGAGCGCGCCATGAAGATGTCCGACATCCCCTTCGGCACCACCGACTGGTCGTCGATCGCGCCCAGCGAACATCCCGGCGTGACCGGCAAGGCGCTGTGGCGAACCCGCCAGTTTGGCGATATCCGGGTGCGCCTGGTCGACTACACGCCCGGCTACCTGGCCGACCACTGGTGCGAGAAGGGCCACATCCTGCTGTGCCTCGACGGCGAACTGGAGACCGAGCTGAAGGATGGACGGGTGTCGGTGCTGAGGCCCGGCATGACCTATCAGGTGGCTGACGGCGCCGAGCCGCACCGCTCCCGCACCGCCACCGGGGCGCGGCTGTTCATCGTCGACTGAGCCGGCAAAGCTCAGCGCAACGGCGCCGAGGCGACCGCCGTCACCGGCCGGTAAGTCGGGCGACTCCCTGCCCTGGGCGGCCAGGCCGTCGGCGGCTGGCAAAGACAACCTTGGCATTCCCAGCCGGGAGTCCTTGATTCCCATTGCCGGATGAACGAAATTCTCCCAGCCTTATAAGAATTGCGTTTGCGGCTTCACGACCCAAGACCAACTGGTCAAGCCGACAAACTGAAATGCAGCGGGAGGAAAACTTATGGCGCGTATTACTCGGCGAAAGCTTCTGCAGACGACCGGCGGTGGCGCCGCGATCGCCAAGACCGGCGGTCTCGCCGCGATCCTGGCCAGCGGGCAGGCACCGGCCTACGGCCAGACGATGCAGGTCCACTGGCTCAAGTGGAACGACTTCGTGCCGGCATCCGATGCCCTGTTGCGCAAGGAATTGCTGCCGCAGGCCGAGAAGGAACTCGGTATCAAGATCAACCTCGAAACGGTGAACGGCAACGACCTGCAGCCGCGCGCCACCGCGGCGATCCAGTCCGGCGCCGGGCCTGACCTGATCATGGCGTTCAACAACCAGACGCATCTGTACGCCGACAGCGTCGTGGATGTGAGCGACCTGGCCGAGGACCTCTCCAGCAAGGAAGGCGGCCTCTACAAATACGCGCGCGCCATTTGCAGCGACGGCAAGCGGTTCATGGGCATGCCGTGGGCGGTGATCGGCGGCATGATCGCCTACCGCAAGTCGTGGTTCGACGAGATCGGCGTCACGAAGTTCCCCGACACCTGGGAAGCCTATCGCGACGTCGGCAAGAAGCTGAAGGCCAAGGGCCATCCGATCGGCCAGACCTTGGGCCATACCTTCGGCGACGCGCCCGGCTTCACCTACCCCTACCTGTGGTCGTGGGGCGGCAAGGAAGTCGAAGCCGACGGCAAGACCGTCGTCATCAACAGCAAGGAGACCGTCGAGTCGGTCAAGTTCATGGCCGGCTTCTGGAAGGACGCACACGACGAAGGCGGGCTGGCATGGGACGACACCAACAATAACCGCGCCTTCCTGTCGCAAACTATCGCCGCGACGTTGAACGGCGCCTCGATCTACATCGAGACGCTGCGCAAGCCCGACCAGTACAAGACTGACAAGGGCACGCCGATGAACAAGGACATCCTGCACGCGCCTCTTCCCAAGGGGCCGGCGGGGCAGTTCGGCTTCCATCTGCTGCAATCGCAGATGCTGATGAAATATTCCAAGAACCAGGACGCAGCGAAGAAGTTCCTGAAGTGGATCCACACCACCGCCAACTACGAGAAGTGGTTCATCTCGCAGAAGGGCTTCGCCACGCCGTGCACCGCCAACTGGGAGAAGCACAAGCTGTGGGACGAAGATCCGGTGATGACGCCCTACAAGGTCGCCGCCCGCCTCGGCCAGGCGCCGGGCTACGCCGGTCCGCCCAACGCCAAGGCGGCCGAGGTCTTCTCCAAGTACATTGTCACCGACATGTACGCCAAGGCGGTCCAAGGCATGCCGGCAGAAGAAGCGGTCAAGTGGGCTGAGGGCGAGCTGAAGAAGGTCTACGTCTAGTCGAAAGCCTGTGCGGCGGCGGCGCGCCGGCCCGTCTGCGGCCGGCGCATCGCCACCAAGTGTCCGGTGCGCCCGCCGGCAACTGATCGGTGCACCGGGCGCGGCGAGGACGAGAGTACCCCATGGCGATAGCGACGATCGGCGCGGCCGCCCGGCAGAACCGGCAAAGGAATCCCCGGCCGCGCAACCGCCTGCTCGAAGACGAGCGGTGGCTGGCCTTCACTTTGCTGATGCCGACAGCGATCCTGCTGGGGCTCTTCATCGCCTATCCATTCTTCAAGGGCGTGATGCTGTCCCTGAGCAGCTCACGAGTCGGCATCGAAGGCGACTTTGTCGGGTTGGCCAACTTCGCGAAGATCTGGAACGACAGCATTTTTCGCACCGCCGTGTGGAACACGTTCTGGTACACGGCCGTCACGACGGTCTTCAAGCTGGGCTTCGGGTTGTGGCTGGCGCTGCTGCTGAACCGCCACTTCAAGGGCAAGGCCTATATCCGCGCCGCGATCCTGCTGCCGTTCATCATCCCGACGGTGCTGTCGACCTTCGCCTGGAAGTGGATGTTCGATCCGACCTTCAGCGTCATCAACTGGGCGCTGTTCAAGGTCGGCCTGATCTCAGCCCGCATTAACTGGCTGGGCGATCCTGACCTGGCAATGGCCTCGATCATCGTTGTCAACGTCTGGCGCGCCGTGCCGTTCTTCGCGATCAGCCTGCTGGCCGGCCTGCAGACCATCAGTCCCGAACTGCAGGAGGCGGCGGCGATTGACGGAGCGCGGCCATGGCAGCGCTTCTGGTACGTGACCTGGCCGCTGCTGCTGCCGGTGACCATGGTCGTGGTCCTGTTCTCGGTCATTCAGACGTTCGCCGATTTCCAGCTCGTGTACGTGATGACCGGCGGCGGCCCGGCCAACGCCACGCATCTGTTCGCCACCTACGCCTACCAGATTGGCATCGGCACCGGACTGCTGTCGGAGGGCGCCGCGATCTCGCTTGCGATGTTCCCGTTCCTGCTGCTGATCGTCGTCGTGCAGCTGCTCTACATCCGCCGGGTCGAGACAAGGTGATGCCATGATCGAAGGCGCAGCCTGGCGGCGTTGGGTGTTCTTCTACATCCCGCTGACGCTGTTCGTGTTCGTGCTTCTGTTTCCGTTCTACTGGATGCTGATCACGACCTTCCGGCCCGACGGCGAACTGTACCAGCCGTGGAACTCGCCGCGTTACCAGCCGTTCTGGACCAGCAATCCGACACTCGACCACATCAAGTACCTGTTCGCCGAGACGCTGTTCTCAGCCTGGCTGTGGAACACGATGTTCATCGCCACCATCTCGACGGCGATCTCGCTGTTCTGCGGCGTGCTGGCAGGTTACGCGCTGTCGCGGCTGAACTTCCCGTTCGCGGGCAGTCTCGGCACAGGTATCTTCGTCACGTATCTGGTGCCGCAGACGCTGCTGTTCATCCCGCTGGCCGACATCATCCGCAACTTCAAGCTCGGCGACACGCCGTGGTCGCTGGTCCTGACCTATCCCACGTTCCTGATCCCGTTCTGCACCTGGCTGATGATGGGCTACTTCAAGTCGGTCCCCAAGGAGCTGGAAGAGTGCGCCCGCATCGACGGCGCCTCGCGTCTGCAAGCGATGCTGTACATCATCATCCCGGTTGCCGTTCCCGGAATCCTGTCGGCCGGCATCTTCGCCTTCACGCTGTCGTGGAACGAGTTCATCTACGCACTCGTGTTCCTGTCGTCACCCGAACAGAAAACGGTGCCGGTCGGCGTCACCTCGGAGCTGATCCGCGGCGACGTTTTCTTCTGGGGGCCGCTGATGGCGGCCGCGTTGTTGGGCTCGATCCCAGTGGCGATGGTCTACTCGTTCTTCGTCGAACACTACGTCGCCGGCCTGACGGGCTCGGTAAAGGGGTAACGGTCTCATGGCGCAGGTCGTCATCAGGAACCTGAACAAGAAGTTCGACGAGGTGCACGCCGTCAAGGACGTGAACCTGCAGATCAACGACAAGGAATTCATGGTCTTCGTCGGCCCGTCGGGCTGCGGCAAGACCACAACGCTGCGCATGGTCGCGGGACTGGAGTCGATCACCTCGGGCGAGGTCCTGATCAACGACACGGTGGTCAACGAGCTGCCGCCGATGGACCGCGACATCGCCATGGTGTTCCAGAACTACGCGCTCTATCCGCACATGAGCGTCTACGACAACATGGCGTTCGGCCTCAAAATGCGGAAGTTCGACAAGGCCGAGATCGCCCAGCGCGTGCAGGAGGCCGCCGACATCCTCGACATCGGCCCGCTGCTCAAGCGCAAGCCGCGACAGCTTTCGGGCGGCCAGCGCCAGCGCGTCGCGCTGGGCCGCGCCATCGTGCGCCACCCGCAGGTGTTTCTGTTCGACGAGCCGCTGTCGAACCTCGACGCCAAGTTGCGCGTGCAGATGCGGGTCGAGCTCAAGAAGCTGCACAACCGGTTGGGCACCACGGCGATCTACGTCACGCACGACCAGGTCGAGGCCATGACCCTGGGCGACCGCGTGGTGGTCATGAAGGACGGCCTGGTGCAGCAGGTCGGCGCGCCGCTGGAACTCTACAACCGGCCGGCCAACCGTTTCGTGGCCGGCTTCATCGGCTCGCCGGCCATGAACTTCCTGCCGGTGACGCTGGCCGATACCGACGGCAGCCTCTGGGCGGTGGGCCCCGAGTTCCGCGTCAAGCCGCCGGCAGCAATGGCCGGACGCCTGCGCGGCCATACCGGCAAGGCGGTCCTGCTGGGCATCCGCCCCGAGGATTTACGCGTGACCAACGGCGCCGATCCGGCGGACCACACGTTCGAGGCGACGGTCGAGGTCACCGAACAGCTCGGCTCCGAGATCCTGCTTGACCTGACCGCCGGCCCCGCGCCGATGGTGGCCAGCGTCGAACCGACGGTGACGGCCAAGGTCGGCGACCGGCTGCGCCTGGCTTTCAATCCCGACCGCCTGCACGTCTTCGACAGCCAGACGGAAGCGTCAATCTGACTTCCGCACTACGCCGCGGTGTCGTCGTAGATCGGGCCGCGGATGAAGACCACGCCGCCGCCGCGGCTGCTGATCGCCGGATGGGCAATGCCGGTCGGCGCTGCGTGGTAGTCGCCGGCGCGGAACACGGTCTCGCCGATCATCATATCGCCGGCAATCACGAAGCACTCCTCCGGCGTGGGATGCGGATGGGCCGGGACCTGGGCGCCGGGCTGCAGGCGCAGCAGGAACGTGCGGGTGCGCGCCGCAGTGTCGCTCCACAGCACCTTGATGTCGGCGCCGGGCGCCAGGTACTGCCAGGTGCCGGCGTCGGCGCGCACCGTGACGCCCCCGAAATCGACCGCCTCGCGCGCCTCCAGGGCGGCCTCGATGCGTGCCCAGACGGAAGGCGCCGGGGCGACGGGTGGAGTCGCCGCCGTCACTGCCGGCCCCAGGCGCGCTTCCCAGGCCGCGACCCGGGCGCGCAGGTCGGGCTCGACCGCCAGCCGCGCCGCCACGTCGCGGCGCGCGTCGCCATCCAGCGTCCCCAGCACGTAGTCGCCGGCCAGCGCGTCGAGATCGGCATCGCTCATGCGTCGAGGCACTCCTTCAACTCCATCATGCCACGCCTGATCCAGCTCTTCACCGTGCCCAGCGGCCGGTCCATGCGGACCGCGATCTCGTCGTGGGTGAAGCCGTGGCGCACTGCCAGCCAGATCGCCTGCCGCGGCTCGGGTGCCAGCCGGCCCAGACACGCCAGCACGTCGCGCGTCGCGCCGTCGGCCGGGGCCGTCAGGGAAGGTACGTCCGCGGCCGCGTCGGGGGATGCATAGGCGTCCTCGCCGCGCCGCCGCTCGTGGCGCAGCCGGTCGATGGCACGATGTCGCACCACCATCGCCATCCAGGTCAGCGGCGCGCCGCGCTCCGGCTGGTACAGCCCGGCCTTGTCCCAGATCGCCAGGAAGGCCTCCTGCAGGACGTCCTCGGCGGCATCGCGTCGCGCCAGCACCCGCAGCGCCACCGCCATCAGCGTCGGCGCCGCCGCGCGGTACAGGTCGGCGAAGGCGGCCCGCTCACCGCGCGCCGTCGCCGCCAGTGCCCGCCGCAGGCGATCGTCCAGCGCCCGGTCCATGGGGCGGGCTTGTAGCACGCCGGCCGCTGCGCCTCACCTTCGCCGCGACCGGGACACTTTGCCCGACCGCCGCGGCCTTGACGCAGGTCAACGCCGAGTCCCATGGTGCGATGGAATTTTACTGGCGAAACAGGGTTGTAGAGGGTATGGGCCGCGTGCCGCGTCAAGCCGCGGCGGCCGGGAGATCGCCATGGGGTTCGACTACGAGCGGTTCTTCGCCGAGGCGCTGGGCGGACTGCGCCGCGAAGGCCGCTACCGCGTGTTCGCCGACCTGGAGCGGCTGGCCGGCCGCTTTCCGCTGGCGTTGTACCGGCCCCCGGCCGGCCCGCCGCGCGAGGTCGTGGTGTGGTGCAGCAACGACTATCTCGGCATGGGTAGCCACCCGGCGGTGCTTGAGGCCATGCGCGACGCGGTGGCGGCGCAGGGCGCGGGCGCCGGCGGCACCCGCAACATCTCCGGCACCAATCACCTGCACGTCGAGCTGGAGCGCGAACTGGCGGCGCTGCACGGCAAGGAGGCGGCGCTGGTCTTCAGCTCGGGCTACGTCGCCAACGACACCACGCTGGCCACCCTCGCGAGCCGCCTGCCCGGCTGCCAGGTGTTTTCCGACGCGCTGAACCACGCCTCGATGATCGCCGGCATGCGCAACAGCCGCGCCGCCTGCCGCGTGTTCCGCCACAACGACGTGGCGCATCTGCGCGCCCTGCTGGCCGAGGCCGACCCGGCGGCGCCCAAGATCATCGCCTTCGAGTCGGTCTACTCGATGGACGGCGATATCGGGCCGATCGCCGAAATCCGCGACGCCGCCCGGCAGTTCGGCGCCCTGACCTACCTCGACGAGGTGCACGCCGTCGGCCTCTACGGCGCAAACGGCGCCGGCGTCGCCGAGCGCGACGGCGTCATGGATCGCCTCGACGTCATCCAGGGCACCCTGGCCAAGGGGTTCGGCGTGGTCGGCGGCTACGTTGCCGCCTCGGCGGCGCTGGTCGACTTCGTGCGCAGCAACGCGTCAGGCTTCATCTTCAGCACCGCCATGCCGCCGGCCATCGCCGCCGGCGCGCTGGCCAGCGTGCGCCATGTGCGGGCCCATCCCGAGCTGCGCACGCGCCACCAGGAACGCGCCGCCACCCTCAAGCGCCGCCTGCTCGCCGCCGGCCTGCCGCTGATGGCGTCGCAGACCCATATCGTGCCGGTGTTCGTGGGCGACGCCGCGCTGTGCAAGCAGGCCAGCGACCTGCTGCTGGAGCGGCACGGCATCTACATCCAGCCGATCAACTACCCGACCGTGCCGCGCGGCGGCGAACGGCTGCGCATCACGCCCTCGCCGGTGCACGACGATGGGCTGATGGACGCGCTGGTCGTGGCGCTGCAGGACGTCTGGCAGGAGCTCGGTCTGGCGCGCTCGCAGGCGGCGTGACGCGGCCGCCCGGCGCGCGCGGCGCCGCCCGGAGGTGGACCTGAGATGGACGACACCGCGGGGGGTTCCTTCCCGACCGAGGCACCGGACGCGGCGGCCGGCGGCTGGCGACCGGAACGCTGCCAGCGCGTCGCCTTGGTGCTGCAGGGCGGCGGCGCCCTGGGCGCCTACCAGGCGGGCGTCTACCAGGCCCTGCACGAGGCCGGCATCGAGCCCGACTGGGTGTCCGGCGTCTCGATCGGCGCGGTCAATGCCGCGATCATCGCTGGCAACCGCCCCGAGGACCGTGTGGCCCGGCTGCGCACCTTCTGGGAGCGCATCACCGACCGGCCGGTGTGGCCCTATGCGTTACCCGACGGCGACATTTTCCGCCAAGCATTCAACGCCACCAGCGCCCTGATGTCGATGACGCTGGGCCAGCCCGGCTTCTTCAGCCCGCATGTCCCCGGTCCATGGCTCAGCCCGGCCGGCGCCCGCGCCGCCACTAGTTACTACGACAACACGCCGTTGCACGACACGCTGCGCGAGCTGGTCGACTTCGAGCGCATCAACCGCGGCGCCGTCTGCTTCTCGGTCGGCGCCGTCAACGTGGTGTCGGGCAATTTCTACTACTTCGACAATCGCCACGAGACGATCGGGCCCGAGCACGTGATGGCCAGCGGCGCGCTGCCGCCCGGCCTGCCGATGGTGAGGGTCGGCACCGACCTGTACTGGGATGGCGGCATCGTCTCCAATACGCCGCTTCAGCATCTGCTGGACAACGACGACGGCGCCAACGCGCTGGTCTTCCAGGTCGACCTGTTCAGCGCGCGCGGCACCCTGCCGCGCGACATGCAGGACGTCCTGGGGCGCCAGAAGGAGATCATGTACTCCTCGCGCACGCGCTACACGACCGACGTCTACCGCCAGCTGCAGGTTCTCAAAAAGCGCCTCTACGCCGCCCTGGTGCGCGTGCCCGAGGCCGAACTGAGCGACGCTGACCGGCAGTTGATGCGGCAGTTCGCCGACCTGCCCGAGATCACCATCCTGCACCTGATCTACCAGCGGAAGGCCTATGAGGGTCACGCCCGCGACTACGAGTTTTCCGCCGCCTCGATGCACGAACACTGGCAGAGCGGCTACGACGACACCAAGCGCACCCTGAAACGCAAGGACTGGCTGGTGATCCCGCCCGACGGCGCCGGGATCGTGGTGCACGACGTGCATCGCGAAGACGAGCGCTAGGCCGGCGCGACGGGACATGCCGGCCGCGCCGATCAGCGATTTTCACAGCTTTCCGGGGGCGCCGGCCGCGCTCTCCCTTCCATATTTTTGCGATTTAGTGCAGAATATTAACTAACGGCTGTAGCTCGCCAATGCGCGTCGCGTTTGTTGCATTCGGCCTTATGGGTTCCGTATCGCCATGTCCGCCGACCGTCCGCTGGTGACTGCCCTTATCAATACCTACAACTACGGCCGTTACCTGCCCTTCGCCATCAACAGCGTCCTGAACCAGACCTATCCCAACATCGAGATCCTGGTGGTCGACGACGGCTCGACCGACCACACGCCGCAGGTGCTGGCGCAGTACGGCGAGAAGATCCGGGTCATCCGCACCGAGAATGGCGGCCAGGGTCACACGTTCAATGTCGGCATTCCGGCGGCGCGCGGCGAGCTGGTCATGCTGCTCGATGCCGACGACACGTGGATGCCGGACAAGGTCGAGCGCATGGTCGAGCTGGCGGCCCGGCGGCCCAACGCGGTGATGCTCTACCACCGCTTCCAGAACATCGACAAACAAGGCAATGAGCTCGGCCTGCCGCAGCCGCATACCCTGACCAACGGCGACTATCGCCGGAAGTATCTGCGCTCGGGCGGCACGTGGTGGAGCCCGATCACCTCGGTGCTGGTGCTGCGGCCGGAGCACATCAAGAAGGCGCTGCCGATCCCGACCTACGCCGTGCGCGAAGGCGCCGACACGCTGCTGACCGATTTCTGCGCCGTGACCGGCGAGATCGCCGCGCTGCCCGAGGCGCTGACGCACCGCCGCCTGCACGGTTCCAACCTGTACGCTGCCGGCCGCGACGACCGTTCCTACCGCTCGCGCGAGATCCGCGAGAGCGACGTGCGTCGCATCGAATGGCGCATGTTCTCGCTGCGCCAGGTCATGGAGCGCCACGGCGGGCGCTTCAACATTGACCTTGACCGCAACGAGTGGCGGGTCACCAACCTCTACTGGCTGGGCCGCGTCTCGCTGCTGAAGGTCGTGTGGGCCAGCCTGCGCTGCCCCGAGCACTCGCTGAAGTTCCGCTGGCAGCGGCTGAAGTGGGTGCTCGACGGCAAGAAGATGTACCGCAACGGCTGACGTTCAGGGCCGCGCCAGTCCCTCGATGCGTTCGACGATCGCCGGCAGGGCGTTGGGCATGTTGGCGTTGGCCAGTTGCCGCGCGTGGTGCTGGGCGGCGACCATCAGCGAGCTGTCACGCAGCAGGTCGCGCAGGGTCATCGCCATCTCGTCGATCTGGATCGTCGGCGCCTTCATCCACGAAAACGACATCCAGCCGACCATGTAGTTCAGGATTTCCTGCTCGCGCGTCCAGGGAATGAGGAGCTGCGGGCGGCCGACCGTGAGGCAGCGCTGGGCCACGTCCTGCACCCCGTGGTGCACCAGCGCGCTGGCGCTGGCAGCCTGGTCCAGCAGCCCGGCATGGTCGCTCCACACCTTGACGTGCGGCTGCTGTTCGAGGAAGCGCCGCATGCTGGTCGTGGCGCCGCTGATGTGGATGTCGACTGGGATCTGGTCGAAGCCGGCCACGGCCAGCACGATCATCTCGATGCCGGGACAGTAGACGTCGAGGAAGACCGCCAGGCGCGGTTCGGCCGGCGGCACCGTCGGCTCGGGCTGCGCGCCGAGCAGCCCCATGGTCAGCGACCGGCGCAGCTGCAAGTAGGGATCGAAGGCCGGCAGACCGTAGAGAATCGACGTACAGCCGCCGAGGATTTCCGACAGCGAGGCCAGCGACGGCTTGCCCAGGCGCGCCAGGACCGCGTTGGCGTTGGTCAGCATCAGCTCCTCGTCGGCCAGCGGCGTCGATTCGACCGACATGCGCGGAAAGGACGAGCCGAGAATCGGCGGCAGCGCGAAGCCGTTGCCGATCGCCACCGTGGGCGCGTGCAGCGGCCCGACCAGCCACAGCACCGGCGTGCAGAAGCCAACGATGATATCGGGCTTCAGGGCCTCGAGCTGGCGGCTCCAGACGGTGGCCAGCGTGATCAGCGCGTCCTTGTTGTCGTAGCCCGAGATCGCCATCTGGTCGGCGAAGCCATCGACCGGCGGACGTTTCATCACCAGGTGCGGCGCGGCATGCCGCACCGGTGCCTGGTGCAGTTCGTCCGGCGTCCAGCTGGCGGCGTGGTCGACGAACGCGACCGGATCGCCGACGACATAGACCACCGTATGGTCGCGATCCATCAAGGCCTTGCCGACGGTCAGCGCGTCGCGGATCGACTCGGCGGGCGCCCCCTGGTCATAACAAATCAATACGCGCATCAATCAATTCCACTACTGTTTTGCAGCGTCGCCGATCGTTCCGTGCGGACCCGTCAAAGCCAGGCGTAGTCGCGCTCGCGTGCCGGCCGCATCTTGATGTCGCCAGTCACGAACCGCGTTTCGTCGGTCCACTCGAAGCCGTCCTCGGCCAGCAGCGCCACGAGCTCGGCGTGGGTTTTGCGGAAGCTCTGCCCGCGCGTGGCGTCGAGGTCGTTGGAGAACAGCATCAGCTCGCGCACGACGTCGGGGTTGAACGGCGTGTCCATGCTGTCGAGATAGCGCGCCAGCGACAGCACCTGCGACTTGGTGAAGTCGCGGCAGTCGGCGTCGTGATAGGCAAACAGCTTCTGGGCCGCGACCTTGCGCACCCGCGGCGGCAGGTGGTGGATCGCCAGGCGGTCCGGCATGTGCAGGATGTTCATGGTGATTTCCATGTCCATCGAATCGCAAAAGCGGAACACCTCGACGAGGTTCAGGATGTTGTAGACTTGCACGACCGGCGGCACCTTGCAGACCAGGCCGTGCTCGTATTTCAGCTTGCGTACGTTGGCTTCCACCGTGCTCCAGCGCGCCGGGTAGCGGATGTACTCGTAGGTGTCGCCGACGGCGTCGAGGCTGAGCAGCAGTTCGACGCGCTTGAACTTCTTGATGCGCTCGATGTAGCGGGCATCGACGCTGGTGCAGTTGGTCGACAGCTCGAGGTGGATGTGCTCGGCGGCGCCGCTGTCGACGAGATACTCCAGGATGTCGGCGACGCGTTCGTTGATCAGCGGTTCGCCGCCGGTGATGTACAGGCGCTCCAGCGTATCGGCCGACTTCAGCGCGTCGCCGAACACCTTGGCGTCGTCCATGTACCACGGCCCCTCGACGCCGGGCCGCGGCGACAGAAGCTGCGGCCGCACGATGTCGTTGGCTGGCGTCGCGGGCACGTGGCGGCGCAGCATGATGGCCGACAGCGGCACGCCGCGCTCCGGTTCGCCGGGCTTTTCGATGATCTTGTTGCTCAGGATCTCGACGATCAGTTCGCGACCGGCGTCGACGCCGTTGAGGTCGATCACCACCGGCTGCTCGGCGCTGTTGAGCGTGCCGCGCGTTATCGGCCGGCCGTTGACGACGATCTGGTAGCGCTGGCCCTTGGCACCGGCGTGGTGAAAGGTGATGTCCAGGCCGTCCAGCCGCGTGCCGGCCTGCAGCGGCAGGTTCAGGATCGCATGCCCGTCGGTCCACGCCCGCACGATGCCGTCGTAGTACTCATGCGGATAGAGGCCCGAGGCACGCACGCCGATGCGCGGCTCGGGACCGACGCGGGCGGTCTGGCCGCGCCAGACGGCGTGCATGGGATCGACGCCGCCGCTCCAGCGGCTGTGCACCGGATCGCGCTCGATCTGCGAACTGGCCGCGCCGTAGCACATGCGGCACTTCAGATTGCAGAGATTGCTGATCTCGAGCTTGATGAAGCCCGGCGCTGGTCGACCCGGAAACCCGCCGCGGCACCGTATTTGGCCAGCGTGGCCGCCGACTGCCGCCGTCCGGAGATCGGCTCCAGGCCGGTATGTGTGCGATAGCTCTGGCCGCTGGCCGCTTCGCTCTCGTAGCAGACCTCACAGGCCGAGATGCGCTCGCCCTTGAGCATGCCGCGCCGGACGTTGCGCATGTAGGCCGAGTTCCAGATCTCGTCCATCGTGTGGATGTTCAGCGACATCGGCGCACCGTGCTCGCTGACGAGATCGTGGGCGACGCAGCAGACCCGCGCCGTCCCCTCAGGGCCGATGCAAAGATGCTGGAACGGCAGAGCACAGAAAGTCTTGGACATATCTGTCAATTCACACGGGATAAGGACTTCAACTATTTACATAATACCATGCCGAACTCGCGGCATGCCTGGGCAAAAGCATCCATCGCCGAAGGTATTGCCGCAAAATGGCGGCACGCGACAATGGAATCGTTTCAGGCGGCCGAAATTGCCGCCTCGTATGCCACCCGACGGCCGCCGCTGGCTGCGTCGTGCACCGACGCTACCGACCGGCGTGGGTCAGGAACCGGGCTGGCCGCTGGCCGTCCCGGTGTCGGTGTCCGACAGCTCGGCCCGCCGCAGGACATTGCCCTGCGCCACCTGCACGCCCTGGGTGCGATGGATGGTGCTGCCGAAGAACATATGCAGGCCGCTTGAGGCGAAGGCATCAAGTTCGAACCGCCGCTGCCCGTCGGCGAACACCGACAGCCCGGACAGGACACCGAACTCGGCCGGCACCGTTGCACTCTTGCTCGCCGTGCGCGCATCGCCGGCCAAACCCGGCAGCCGGCCGTCGGTCTTTGCCGTGGCCGGACCGGCAATCGCCGCAGCCGCCAGCGCCAGGGCCAGCGGTGCCAGCCAGCGACGAACTTCGCTACCCAGACGTCGCGCCAGTGAGGCCGATTTGTTGTCGACCGGCACCACCTCGCCGCGCGGCAAGCTGGTTACCGCCTGGACGTTGACCCGGGGCGGTGTCGCAACCGAGTCGGCCGCCTCGGCCGCTTCCGGCGACCACGCGGCGTCCACCAGACTGCGGACCTGTTCGCGGGTGGCGAGATCGGCGCCGCCCTGCCCCTTGATCAGCACGAACAGCGAGCGGCGGCCCGGGTCGAAGAAGATCCCCCGCACCTTGCCCGCCAGACCGGCGCGGCAGGCCTTGGCGCCGCGCAGCAGGGCGCGGGCGCGCCCGACGATCATGGTCGGATCGTAGACAACTTCACCCAGCTGGAAGCGACCCAGCCAATGCTCCAGCGACCTTGGAAACGCCAGGCTGCGCAGGTCATGCGCCCGGACGACCACCTCGATCGGCTGCCCGGCGGTATCGAGGGCCGCCTGGGCCCGTGCCTGCACGTCGGCGACATCGATGCCGCGGCGGACATGCAGGCGCAGTCTGGCGCTGGTGTGGTCCATGTCCGCCAGAAAAACCGGCGCGGCGACGGCTATCGAATGTCCCCGGATCATGGCTTTCATGACGCAACTCCATACTCGCAGGCCAAATGATGCACGTTGGCTTTATATTCTTGCTGTATCCCAACATACCATCTTATTTCAGTCGCCTGCAATGACGAAGTTATTGAAATTACGTGGATTTTTCCACCATCGACCGATATTTCCAGGTGGATTTTGGCGTCTTCACGTACAGGATTCTACATGATGAATTTCAAATAAGATGCTGATAATGAATGTAAAAGAGAGTGAATTATCTCCGTATGGAAATAGAAGAATTGTCTGCTAAACGCAAGAGAAATCAGGCACGGGGATTGCGCGATTGCATGGCTGGCCGGCGATTTGGCGACCGGCGACGCTAGTCGTCGTAAAGCCCCCCGGCCTTAGCCCGGTGGACAATCAGGGCCACCAGGGTGTCCAGCGTCGGGGTTCGCAGGCCTGCCGCCCGCGCGAAGGCCAGGGGCGTACGCAACAGCGCCTCGATCTCCATCGGGCGTCCCAGTTCGTAGTCCTGCAGGATCGACGGCTTGTGTGGCTGGTACATCGCCGTCGGGGCAAAGTCGGCGTCGATGTCATAGTCGAAGACGATGCCGTGGGCGGCGGCGATCGCCAGGCCTTCGCGCGTGCCCTCCTTGGCGATCTCGCGCAGGGCGGCACTCTTGCCGATCGACTCGCGAATCGTCTCGCCGACGAGGCAGCACAGGGTCGAGCGCGACAGGTTGCGCACCAGCTTCTGCCAGACCGTGGTGCGGATATCGTCGACGTCGGGCGAGGCGATGCCGGCGTCGCGCAACGCGGTGCGCAAGGCGTCGACGCGCCGCGACGGACGATCATCGATTTCACCCAGGGTCAGGAGATTGCGCTGCGGCGTGTGATTCACAATCACGCCAGGCGCGACCACCTCGTTGGACGAGAGCACCACGGCACCGATGGTCCGCCGCTCACCGACGGCGCGCCGCAACGCCCCACCCGGGTCAAGGCGCGACAGGTCTGGCGGCGTCGGCCGGCCACGTGTCAGGCGCAGCGCATACCACCACGGGATGCCGTTCTGCACAAAGACCGCTGGCGTATCCTCGCCGAGCAGCGCGGCGATCGCGGGTGCCGACGGCGACAGCGCGTTGGCCTTGGCGGTGATGAGCACCGCCTCCTGTGGCCCCAGCGCGGCCGCATCATCGCTTGCCGTCACCCTGGCCTCGATGACCTGCTCGCCGGCACGCAGGGTGATGCCCTGCGCCCGCATGGCCGCCAGGTGAGCGCCGCGCGCCACCACCGACACATCGTGACCGGCCGCCGCCAGCCGCGCCGCCATATGTCCGCCGATCGCGCCGGCGCCGAACACGCAAATCCGCATCCCCTGCTCCCTTCCGCCGATGCGCGCTCACGCCGGCGCGCTGCGCAGCTCCTGACGCCAGATTCTTGAGACGGTCACGATCAGCGCCAAGGTGACGACAGCGCCGCCGCAGGCAAGCCAGATGGCGCCGGTCAGGCTCCAGCCGTAGGCGATCCAGCCGATGATCGGCGCCCCGATCGGCGTGCCGCCCATGAAGCCGAGCTGGAACAAGGCCAGAAGGCGGCTGCGATGGCTGGCCGGTGTCGCCACCTGCACAATGGTCCGGCCCTGCGTCATGGTAACTCCCGCGCCGGCCCCCCAGCAGAACACCAGGAGCAGCAGGACCGGAAACGGCGGCAACAGCGAGATCGTCAGCAGCACCAGCACGCCCCAGCTCAGCGCCATGATGATCGCGCGGCCGCGGCGGGCAACGGTCGTGCCCAGGCGCATCAGCGCAAAGCTCGAGGCGATGATGCCGGTCCAGAAGACGAAATTGACCAGCGCCAGGCGCACCGAGCCGCCGCCATAGACGTCGCGCACCGCGATCGGAATGACGACCACGAACGTGGCACCGAAAAACAGGCCGACCGAGAACAGCAGCGCCAGAACCGGCCAGATCTGCGGCGAGCTGCGGGCCACGCGCACGCCGTCCCACAGCGCCGCCCAACCTTTGGGCGCATCGTCGGCGCGCGGCACCGGCGGCTGCGGCGCCAGCCGCCACACGGCGATACCGCCCGCCAGCATGACCGCCGCCTGTGTCGCCAGCAGCGGCACGGCGCCAATCGTATCGGCCGTCGTGGCGAGCGCGATGCCGATGAGCTGGCAGAGATACTGTGCGCCGGTCGCCATGGCGACGGCCTTGGGCAACGACAACGAGGTGACGCGCGGCAAGAGGCCGTCGCGCGCCGGGATCGCGAAGGCGCTGATCGTACCGGACGCCAGTGCATAGACGATCATGGCGCCGAAGTGCAGTTCGCCCGCCGCCGCCAGCACGGCTAGCCCGAACGACGGCAAGGCCGCCAATCCGTGACAGATCAGGAGCTGGCGGCGCGTGTCGCAGTGATCGGCGACAGTGCCGCCCCACAGCATGAACAGGATCGACGGGCCCATGGCGCACATCTGCACCACGCCCATGCGCGCGACCGGCTGGTGCAGCATTTCGGCGACGATCCACTGCACCATGACCATGCCGATGCCCAGCGCCACGAACCACGAGCCCAGACCGAAGAGATAGGGCGGCAGCGCATGGGCTGGGGCCGCCGGCGACGTTCGCACGATGTCCACCTTCACGTGGCGCCGGGACGCACCGGCGGGCGGCACAGTAGCTGAGACGGCAAGAACATGTCGCTTGCCATGTCTCAGTAAAATCCATATTTTGTGGTTCGGGTCCCAAGAATGACCCTTGTCTTAGTGGCGTCAACAAAAACAAGCCGGTTTCCGTCCCCAGGGCGCCGGCAGGGGGTCCGACGATGACCCAGTTCAGCCGCACGACGCTGGTCAAGGTGCTGGACGTGCTGGACAGCGATCACGCCGGCGAGGTGTTGGCCGCCGCCAAGCTCGCCAGTGCCATGCTGCGGCAGGCCGGCTTCACCTGGGACGAGGCATTGCGCGAGGACCTGCAGCCCAAGCGCGGCGCGCGCCCCGGCGGTGCGCCGGCCGACGAGCTGTTCCAGCCCCTGCCGGGACCGGGCCCGATGGGCATGCGGCGCGAGCGCGAGCTGTCGCCCTACGAACAGTTCTTCATGCTGCTGCTCAGTCCCCGCACGCCCAACGACGTCAAGAAGGAGCTGCGCGGCTGGGAGGCACGCGTGCTCGACGGCGAGATCACGCCGCAGGAGCAGCAGGATCTGCGGCAACTGTTCCGCCAGTTCGTGGCCTGATCGGCGCCCCTGGCCTCAGCGGGCGAAGCCCGCCTCGGCGAGCCGTGCCAGGGCCTGCATCGTGACGCGCCTGGCGCCTTCCGCGGCGTTCAAGCGCCGCCACGTGAT
>JAHCJT010000004.1 GCA_026126245.1 Alphaproteobacteria bacterium | reverse complement strand
TGTTGCGCCACGGTGTCGGGAATCGGCACGCCGTCCCTCAGCCGCGTCGCGCGCTCGGCGTACTCGGGATCGCCCGGCACCAGCACCGGCTGCGACGGGTCGGCCGGCGTCTGGCCGTGCAGGAAGTCGATCATCTCGTCGAGGTCGCGCTCGAAGTCGCCGGGATCGCGGAACATCGCCGGATCGATCGCCAGGAAGAAGTGGCCGATATTGTCGGGCGTGTCGGCGCCCTCGCGCTGCACGCGCAGCGGCTGGAACGAGGTGCCCGACAGGGTCGCCGACAGGATGTTCACCACCATCGCCAGGCCGTAGCCCTTGTGCCCGCCGGTCTCGCGCGTGCCGCCCAGCGGCGCCAGCCGGCGCGTCTTGTAGGCGCGCTCGGCGTCGCGCTCGGGCTTGCCGTCGGCGTCGTAGGCCCAGCCTTCGGGCAGCGCCATGCCTTTCAGGCCGTAGACCCTGAGCTTGTTCATCGCTACCGGCGTCGTCGCCATGTCGAGATTGAAGGGCGGGTGCCTTCCGGCCGGCGCCGCCACCGAGATCGGGTTGGTGCCGAACACCGGCTGGGTGCCGAAGGTCGGCACCATGGTGATGCCGCGTGCCGAGGTCATGGCCATGCCGATCAGGCCGGCGCGGGCGATCATGTCGGTGTAGCAGCCGGCGGCACCGAAATGCGCCGAGCGCCGCACGTTGACGACGGCGACGCCCATGCCCCTGGCCTTGGCGATCGCCAGGTCGACCGCCATCTTCGACGGCACGTGGCCCAGCGCGTTATCGGCATCGATCAGCGCCATCGCCGGCGCGTCGCGCACGATCCGGATATCGGGCCGCATGTTCAGCTTTTTTGCCCGCATGCCGTCGTAGAGCGGCAGCATCGAGATGCCGTGCGACTCCACGCCGCGCAAGTCGGTCTCGCACAGGATGTCGGCGGTGATCGCGGCGTGCTCGGGGCTCATGCCCCAGCCGACCAGGATCTCCAGGCATTGCCGACGCAGACGCTCGACTGGCACGTGCAGCATGAACGCTCCCCTCCCCGCGGACCCCTGGCCATGATGCCCAACCGCACAGCGGCACCCAACCGATTTTGCCGCATCCCGGCGCGCGGCAGCGCTGCGCGCCGCGGCATGCCAGCGTTGATCCCCGCGCCGCTGCGCGCAATCCTGTCGCCCGCAAAGCCAACGGAGCGCCCATGGATTTCGACTTCACGCCCGAGCAGGACGCCATCCGCGACACCGCGCGCCGCTTCGCGCGCGAGCGTCTGGCGCCGGGCTATGCCGCCCGCGAGGCCAGCGGCCGCATCGACCGCGATCTGGTGCGCGAGATGGGCGCGCTGGGCCTGATCGCGCCGGAACTGCCGCAGCACTTCGGCGGCCTCGACGCCGGCGGCGTCACGTCCGGCATCATCATCGAGGAGGTCTCCTACGCCGACCTGAACGTCGGCTACATCTGCCTGCTGAGCTCGCTCAACGGCTTCATCGTGGCCAGCCACGCGCGGCCCGATATTGCCCAGACGCTGGTGCCCAGGATCATCGCCGGCGAGTCGATCGTGGCGCTGGCCCTGACCGAGCCCGGCGGCGGCTCGGACGCCGCCAGCCTGACGATGAGCGCCCGCCGCGACGGCAGCAGCTACGTGCTGAAGGGCGAGAAGACGTCGATCTCGCTGGTCACCCAGGCCGACCATGCCATCGTCTTTGCCCGCACCGGCCAGCCCGGCGAGCGGGCACGCGGCGTGACGGCGTTCCTCGTGCCGATGGATGCCGCCGGTATCTCGCGCAGCGCCTTCACCGACGTCGGCTCGGCCGCCGTCGGCCGCGGCTCGATCTTCTTCGACGAGGTGCGGGTCGATGAGTCCTGCCGCCTGGGCAGCGACGGCGCCGGCTTCCACCAGGTGATGAACGGCTTCGACTACAGCCGCGCCCTGATCGGCCTGCAGGTGCTGGCGGCGGCACAGGCCTCGCTCGACGAGACCTGGAAATACATCACCGAGCGCCATGCCTTCGGCAACCCGCTGGCCAGGTACCAGGGCGTCACCGAGCCGTTGGCCGAGGCCGAGACGCTGATGAGCGCGGCGAAGCTGCTCTGCTACAAGGCGCTGTGGCTGCGCGACCAGGGGCGGCCGCACACCGCGGAGGCGGCGATGGTCAAGTGGTGGGCGCCCAAGCTGGCGTTCGAGACGACGCACCGTTGCCTGCTGACGCACGGCCACAGCGGCTACAGCCGCGACCTGCCGCACCAGCAGCGCCTGCGCGACGTGCTCGGCCTGATGATCGGCGACGGCACCGAGCAGATCCAGAAGATGATCGTCGCCCGCGAAAAGGTCGGCCGCGTGGCGGTGCCGTATTGAGCCGCGTTGGCTGCCGGCCACCTCTCCCCGACGGGGAGAGGTGTTCTGAGTTAGCCCACCATGCTGTAGCCGCCGCTGACGCTCAGCACCTGGCCGGTGATGTGCCCGGCCACGGTGTCGGAGGCCAGGAAGACGACGGCGTTGGCCACATCGCGCGGCCGGCCGAGCTTGCGCAGTGGCAGCGCCTTGGCGATGCGGTCGAACTGCTCCGGCGTGAACATCGAGTCCTTCTGCTTCCACATCGAATTGTCGCCGACCTCGACGTCCTCCTCCGGCACCGTCACGCCGGGGCACACGGCATTGCAGCGGATGCCGTAGCGGCCGTTCTCCTTGGCGATGGTCTTCATGAAGGCGCTGATGCCGGCCTTGATGCCGCCATAGACCGCCTCGCGCGGCTCGCCCTGGCGGCCGGCGTCGGAGCTGAGCGACACGATGGCGCCGCGCTGCGCCTTGATCATCGGCTCGAGCACGGCGCGGGTGCAGTGCAGGACGCTGAAATAGTTGATGCGGACGATCTTCTCCCAGAACTCCGGCGTCGTCTGGGTGAAGAACATCAGCTGGTCCCAGCCGACGTTGTTGACCAGCACATCGACACCGCCGAAGCGCTTGACCGCTGTCTCGACAAGGCGCTGCACCTGGCCGGCGTCGGTCACGTCGGTCGGCACCAGCTCGGCCGCGCCGTTGCTCAGCCGCCGCGCCTCCTGCACGACCGCCTCGCCCTGGGCGACATCAAGATCGGCGATCACCAGATTGGCGCCCTCGCGCGCGAAGCCCAGGGCGATCGCGCGCCCGATATTCGAGGCGCCACCGGTGACGATGACGCTCTTGCCGGCCAATCCCAGGTCCATCGTTTCCTCGCAGGCAATACACCTGCGGCGGATGGTACAGCCGGCCCGGCGCGCCTGTCATGCCGGCGACCGCGGTCCGCCGCCGTTCCTTCCGCAGAGTGGACCCGAGCACCGGTCCGGGCCGCTGTCGCCGCCCGGACGGCGCGCACGCGACGTGCCGAGACCGACGCCTACAGGCTGACGTGGCCGAGGAACTTCTCCGGCGGCCGCTCGCCCCACTGCGACTGGAAGCCCTCCTCGGCGCTCAGCAGGTTGCCGCCATTGGCCTTGTTGAGGCGGTCGGTGTCGGCCCAGCGCTCGTGCACGCGGCCCCACGGATCGCACCAGTAGTCATACACCTGGCTACCCAGCAGGTGCCGGCCGATGCCCCACATGTGCTCGTACTTGCCCAGGCTCTTGATGTACTCGTGGTCCTTGAAGACGGCGTCGATGTCGGGCACCTCGAACGACAGGTGGTTGAGGCCGGCCTTGTCGTTGTGCACGCAGAAGAAGACGTGATGGTCGACGTAGTCGGCGCCGCGGTCGAGGCGGTTGAACGAGCCGATCACGTTGTCGCGGCTGCCGGCGTAGATGTCGTCGGAGCAGGTGAAGCCGATGACGTCGCGGAACCACTTCACGGTCTCCACGACCCGCGGCGAGGCCAGCACCGTATGGCCGATCCGCTTGATCAGGGTCGGCGACTTGGACAGCCGCATGAGTCTGCCGGCGCGGCGCAGCGGCTCGTCACCGGAATTCATCGGATCGCGCGCCACGTGGATCGGCGCCAGTTCCTGGATGCCGTAAACGACCTCGATCTGATAGCCGTTGGGCTCCGTCAACCGTACCCGCTTGCCGCCGCCCGGCTCGTCGATGGTCTCGATCCCCGATGCGCCGGGCGCCGCCGCGACTTTCTTCAGATCGTCCTCGCTGGCGGCGTAATAGGCGAACCCGACACAGCGGGCATCGCCCTTCTCGGTAACATGGATGTGGTGCTGCGGGTCGGTGCCGCGCATGTACAGCGCCGTCGGTGTGCGCTCGGCGCGCACCATGCCGAAATGCGTCAGGAACTCTTCCTGGGCATCGAGATCGGGCGCCCGCAGGCGTCCATAGGCGAGGTTCGCCACCTTGATCACGGACATCGGTTCCTCCATTCACCTCAACGACCGGACGCGGCAGCGTCCGGGAATTTCAATCTCACGCCGCCGATCCCGAACGGGCCGCGTCGATGGCATGCCAGACGCGGTCCGGGGTCGCCGGCATGTCGAGTTGCGTGACGCCGACTTCCGCCAGCGCGTCCATGATGGCGTTCATGACGGCCGGCAGCGCACCGACCGTTCCGGCCTCGCCGGCGCCTTTGGCACCCAGCGGGTTGAACTTGGTCGGGACCGGGTTGCTCTTGATTACCACGTCGCTCATCACGTCGGCTCGCGGCATGGCGTAGTCAAGGAAGCTGGCGGTCAGCAGCTGACCAGACTCGCGGTCCCACACCACCCGTTCCATCAGGATCTGGCCGACACCCTGCGCCACGCCGCCGTGGATCTGACCCTTCAGCCCGGTCGGATTGATCACCGTGCCGACATCGTCGACCACGGCGTAGCTCATAAGCTGCACGTGGCCGGTCTCGCGATCGACCTCGACCTCGCAGACGTGGCAACCGTTGGGAAAGGTCTCCTTGGGCGGCACGTAGGTGGCGTGCTCGTAGAGCCCGCCTTCAACGCCCGGCGGCAGGCGCGCGGGCTGGAAGGACGCCATGGCGACCTGCTTGAGGCTCACCGTGCGATCGGTGCCGGCGACACGGAAGCTGCCGTCGGCGAACTCGATGTCCTGGGCCGCCGCCTCCAGCAAGTGGGCGGCGATCCTCTTGCCCTTGTCGATCACCTTTTCGGCCGCGAAAAACAGCGCCGAGCCGCCGATCACGGTCGAGCGCGAGCCCATCGTACCCATGCCGAAGGCCACCCTGTCGGTATCGCCGTCGATGAACTGCACGTCGCCCGGATCGATCCCCAGACGCTCGTTAAGGATCTGCTTGTACATCGTCTCGTGGCCCTGGCCCTGCGCCTTGGTGCCCATGAGTAGCATGGCCGTGCCGCTGGGATTGAAGCGGACTTCGGCATATTCCGGCTGGACATTGCCGGCCGCCTGCTCGATGGCGTTGACGATGCCCAGGCCGCGCAACTTGCCACGCCGCCGCGATTCGTCGCGGCGGGCGGCAAAGCCTTTGACGTCGGCCAGCTCCAGCGCCATGTCGAGGTTCTTCTCGAACTCGCCGCAGTCGTAGTATGGCCCCAAGGGGCTCTGGTATGGCAAGGCCGAGGCCGGCAGCATGTTCT
Source organism: Alphaproteobacteria bacterium (assembly GCA_026126245.1). Lineage (GTDB taxonomy): Bacteria > Pseudomonadota > Alphaproteobacteria > Reyranellales > Reyranellaceae > Vineibacter. The sequence continues at coordinate 35,698 of JAHCJT010000004.1, read as the reverse complement.
TGCGCCGCAGCTCGACGCGATCGACCCCCAGCTCGCGCGCCGCGTCGTCGATCAGGCGTTCGATGAGATAGATCGCCTCGGGACGCCCGGCGCCGCGATACGGCGCCGTCGGGTTGGTGTTGGACAGCAGCCCGGTGATATGCACGTAGGCGGCCGGGAAGGCGTAGACGCCGATCACCGTGCCAATCATGCCGAACGGCGACAGCAGGTTGCGGTCGGAGCCGATATAGGCGCCGATATTGGCCAGCATGTTCAGCCGCAGGCCGATGAATTTGTTGTTCTCGTCGAGCGCCAGCTCGATGTCGCCGATGTTGTCGCGGCCGTGCTCGTCGGCCATCACGGCCTCGGAGCGCTCGCAGGTCCACTTCACGGGCCGCAGCAGCTTGCGCGCCGCCCACAAGGTCAGCCGGTGCTCGACATACTGCCAGCCCTTGGTGCCGAAGGCGCCGCCCACGTCGCCGGCGATGACCCGCAGCTTGCTCTCCGGCACGCGAAAGACACTCTGCGCCAGCATGTTGCGCACGCGGTGGGGATACTGCACGTCGGCGTAGAGCGTCAGTCGGTCCTCGCCGGGATCGTAGGTGCCCAATGCGCCGCGCGGTTCCATGAACTGCGCGTGCACGCGCGTCACCACGTAGCGCCGGCGAATGATCTTCGCCGCCTTCTGGAAGGCCGCCTCCGTCGCCGCCTTGTTGCCGCGCTCGACGATGTTGGAGATGTTGTCGGGGCACTCGTCCCACACCGCCGGCGCGCCCGGCGTCACGGCCTGGGCAGTATCGGTTACCGAGGGCAGCGCCTCGTAGTCGACCTCGACCAGTTCGGCCGCGTCCTTGGCCTGCGCCAGCGTGTCGGCGATTACCATTGCCACCGGATCGCCGACGTAGCGCACCCGGTCGACGACCAGCGCCGGACGTTGCGGCGCGAACATCGGCGAGCCGTCGGGACGCTTGCGCGGCATGGTGGCCTTGGGCATGCCCAGGCCGTCGGCGGCGTAGTCGGCACCGGTGTAGACAGCCACGACGCCCGGCATCTGGCGGGCCGCCGCGGCGTCAATCGAGCGGATGCGGGCATGCGCGTGCGGCGAGCGCAGGATGACGGCATGAGCCTGGCCTGGGATGTTGACGTCGTTGACGAAGCGGCCCTGGCCGCGCAGCAGGCGCGGATCCTCAAAGCGCAGGACGGGTTGTCCGATGCCATACTTGCCCATGTCAGGCGACCTCCAGTGAACCAGTTCAGCCGCCGCCGGACACCCGGCGGCGCTACCCTCTGACGCCCTAGCCGATGACGTGCGCCAGGGGCTTCCATTTCGCGAAATCCGACATCACGCGTGCCCGGAATTCGGCAGGCGTACTGGGATACACCTCGTTGCCGAGTTCCTCCAGCCGGGCGCGGATCGTCGGCTGACCGACCGCGGTGCGAATGGCAGTCGCCAGCCGCTCGACGACCGGTGCCGGCACGCCGGCCGGTGCGGTGAAGCCCAGCCAGGACGAGACGTCGAAGTCCGGCACCGACTCGGCAATCGCCGGCACATCGGGGAAGAACGGCCAGCGGTCTTTCGACGTCACCGCCAGCGCCCGCAACTTGCCCGCCTTGATCAGCGGCTGGGCGCCGGTGAAGGTAATGACGTGCAGGTCAAGGCGGCCGGTCGTCAGGTCGCCGATCGGCTGCGCCGGATTGCCCTTGTAGGGCACGTGCAGCAGCTCGATGCCCGTCTGGCTGCGCATCAGCTCCATGGCCATATGCAAGGTCGAGCCGATTCCGGAGCTACCGTAGCTGAGCTTGCCGGGCGAGCGGCGCGCCTCGCTCAGATAGTCGCCCAGCGTCTTGAACCGCGAGTCGGGCGCCACGACCAGGACGAAGGGAAACCGGGTCACCGTCGAGATGAAATCGAAATCGCGCAGCAGGTCGTACTGCAGCGTCTTGTCGGTGGCCGACACCACCACCTGGCCGCCGGTCATGAGGTACAGCGTATGGCCGTCGGCCGGCTGCCGCGCCACCAGCGCCGCGGCGAGCCGCTCGGCCGCGCCGGGCTTGGGCTCGACGGCAACCTGCTGACCGAGCAGCTCGGTCAGCGGTCCGGAAAGATGCCGCGCGATCACATCCGGATTGGACCCGGCGTCGTAGCCATGCACGACGCGCAGCGGCCGGTTGGGGAACCCCTGCTGCGCCCGCGCGGCGTTCGACGCGACCACCGCCAAGGCAGCCCCGGCGCCGAGCACGGTCCGCCGCTGTAGTGTAGCGCCCATATCCCCTCCCCCTTCGATACCCGCCGCCGACCGCTAGACGCCGAGATAGGCCTCGCGGATGTGCGATTGCTGGAGCAAATCCTGCGGTACGCCGGACGACACGATCCTGCCCTGCTCCAGCACATAGGCACGATCCGCGATCTCCATGGCTTTCAGCACATTCTGCTCGACCAGCAGGACCGAGACACCTTCCTCGCGCACCCGCCGCACCACGTCGAAGACATCGTCGACGATCGCCGGTGCCAGACCCAGCGATGGCTCGTCGAACAACATCAGCCGGGGGCATGCCATCAGGGCACGGCCGATTGCCACCATCTGCTGCTGGCCACCCGACAGCAATCCGGCCATCGCGTCGCGCCGTTCGCGCAGCACCGGAAACAGCGAATAGACCCGCTCCAGCGTGGCGCTGCGCGCGGCGCGCGCCGCCGGCACGTAGCAACCGATTTCCAGGTTCTCTTCGACGGACATACGGGTGAACAGCCTGCGGCCTTCCGGCACCAGGGCGATGCCCTGGGCGCAGACGCGATGCGCCGGCACGCGCGTCAGGTCGTGACCGTCCAGACGCAGCTCGCCGCCGCTGCAGCGCAGCAGACCGGCGATCGCATTGATCAGGGTCGTCTTACCGGCGCCGTTGGGACCGATCACCGACACGATCTCGCCTTCGTCGACCTCAAGCGAGGCGTCCCATACCGCGGTGGCGTCGCCGTAGGCGACGCGCAGCTGTCGCGCCTCAAGCAGCATGGGCCTTCCCGAGATAGACGCTGACGACGCGGGGATCGCGCATCACCGAGCCCGGCTCGCCCAACGCAAACAAGGTGCCCTCATTGAGAACGGCGATCCGGTCGGAAAGCTCGACCACCGCCCGCATCAGGTGCTCGACGAACACGATCGTGGTGCCGCGATCGCGGATCTGGCGGATGAGCGCGATGGCGTGGTCGATTTCGGTCGGATTCAGACCCGACAGGACCTCATCGAGAAGCAGCAGCTGGGGCTCGGCCGACAGCGCGCGCGCCAGTTCCAGGAACTTGCGCTCATGCAGGTTGAGCTCGGCGGGCAAAGCACTCTCCTTGGCGCGCAACCCCGTGAAATCGAGCCACCGGCGGGCCTCCTCGATGCTCGCGGCACGACCATGGTCGGCACTGCCGAAGGCGGCCGCCATGGCGACATTGTCGAGCACGCTCAGATGCATGAAGGGCCGGGGAATCTGGTAGGTCCTGGCCACGCCGCGACGCGCGATCTCGTGCGCCGGCAGGGCCTGGATCGGCGCGCCGCCCAGCCTGATCTCGCCGCTGCTCAGCGGGAAATGCCCCGTGATGACATTGATCAGCGTCGTCTTTCCCGAGCCATTCGGCCCGACCAGGCCGAGAATTTCCCCCTCATGGATGTCCAACGTGACACCGCGCAGGGCCTGCAAACCGCCAAAAGACTTCCTGGCGTCGCGGATCGCCAGGGCCACCGGCCTGTCGATGCCGGAGTCCTGCGCGTTTGCCGGCCGGTCGCCGCCCGACGGCGTCGCCGCCGGCTGCGGCGCCTCGACAGGCGGGAGGGGCGCGGTCGCCCGTTGCGCCGTCCAGCGCGCCCTCCACCGCAGAAACGACGGCACGATGCCATCGGGCAGGATCAGGATCGCCACGATCAGCACCAACGCGACAAGCCCGCGGCCGATCATCGCCTGATCACCGCTGGTGAAGGTGTACAGCGAGGCGGCGATGAGCGCCGCACCGACCGCCGGCCCCAGCCAGTGGCGCGCGCCGCCCAGCACGCTCATCAGCACGACGTAGAGCGGCACGGTGATGCCAAACGTCTCACTGACCGTCAGAAACCCGACGTATGTCGCATGTACACCGCCGACGGCACCGGCGATCGCGGCCGAGATCGCAAAGGCCGCCAGCTTGTAGCGGAAGGTCGGCACGCCCTTAACCTCGGCCACGTCCTCGTCGTCGTGGATCGCGTACAGCCCGAGTCCCAGCCGCGAGTGCGCAACAATGTAGGCCAGCGCCAGGGTGCCGACGCACATCAACATCCCGAGCAGATAGATGGTCTGCGACGGCGAGGGCATGATGTGCGGCAGCGGCACGCTGCTGGTCAGTATGCCGGCGCCGCCATCGATGGGGGTGTTGAGGATGATCGTCGCCAGAATGAACGACACGGCCAGAGTCAGCAGCGCGAACAATTCGCCGCGCAGCCGCTTGAGGCGGAAGACGATGGCACCGACCCCGACCGCGAGCGACGCCGCCACGGCGGCCGCGGCCGGCAAGGTGACGAGAAAGGGCACGCCAAACTTCACGCTCAACGTCGCGGTCGTATACATGCCGGCGCCGAAGAACGCGGCGTGGCCGAAGCTGAAATAGCCGCCGAAGCCGCTGAGGATGGCCCAGCTGGTGGCCAGCGATATCCAGTAGAAGACGATGTAAAGAAAGGAATCGTAGAACGCCGGCAGCCCCGCCAGCGGCAGCAGGGCCAGCAGGCAAACCGCCAGACCGATGCCGGCCCCGGAGATCGCGCGGTGCGCCGTCATAGCCAGTCCGGCTGCCACAGCAGCAGCACGATCAGCGCCGAGAACGACACGACCGGCGCCCATGCCGGGCTGAAGGTCGCCATGGCCACCGATTCGGCGGCACCGATCAGCATGCCGGCGATCAGGGCGCCCAGCGGATTGCCCAGCCGGCCGATGATGACGACGGCAAACACCACGCCGAGCCAGGCCCAGATCTGCGATGGCGCCAGCGTCGAGATCAGGGCGATGAAAGCACCGGCAATGCCGGCATAGGCGGCGCAGACGCCGGACAGCAGAAACGACAGGAAACGCTGGTTGACGCCAAACGCGACGGCGATCTCCGGATCCTCGGCCGTGGCGCGCAGCGCCTTGCCGACATAGGTCCAGCGCAGCCAGGCCCAGGTCGCCCACGCCAAACCGGCGGCCGCGATACAGCCGATCAGCTCGACGACGGGGACGTACATGGCGCCGATTTTCAGCGAGACGCTGGCGTACGGCGTCTCGAAACGCCGGAAATCGGCCGTCCATATCCACTGCAACGCCGATTCAATGATGACGCTGATGCCGAACGTGACCAGCAGCGAGGTCAGCTCCACCACCCGGAAGTAGAGGAAGATTGCGTGCTGCACCACGCCCAGTGCGAAGAACAAGGGCACGATCAGCAGTACCGCCCACCATGGCGAGAGGTGCCATGACGTGCCCATCTGATAGACCAGATAGGCGCCGAGGAAGGCGAACGCGAAGTGCGCCAGGTTGACCAGGCGCAGCAGGCCCCAGCTCAGGCTGAGGCCCAGCGCCACCAGCCCGTAGAGACCGCCCACCAGCACACCGGAGACCAGCGACTGACCGAGCAGCGTGAAACTCGGCATGACAGACGCCGCCCGATCACATCGCCCCGACCCGATCCCTTGTTAGGGTGCGATCAGCTTGACGCCCGGCGGCGCGAACGCTGTCGGCCAGACGACGACCCACTTCTTGTTCTGAACCTGCTTGACCAGCTGGGCCGGATCGCCGTGGTTGAACGGGCCGTCGAAGCGCAGCTTGCCGTAGATCGTGGTGGCGCCGTTCTTCTTGAGCCACTGGGCAATCGCCTTGTCGTCGAGGCTCTTGGCGCCATTCACGGCCTGCTCGAGGATCTGCCACTGGCTGTACATGCCGGCGCCCTGGGCGTCGAGCTCGGTGTAGGGCACGTTGGCCTTGGTGGCGCGCTCCTTGTATTCCTTGGCCAGCTCCGGCACGTCGGGCCGGTCGAGGAACGGCGGCGCCGGCTCCAGAAACGTCGAGCTCAGCGCCAGATCGCCGTCCGGCGACAGCGCCAGCGGCCCTGGTGCCGGATAGAGATGGAAGTGCCGCTTGGGCGCGTAGTCGAGCTTCTTCAGCGCCTCCAGCAGCAGGTTGCTGTCGAGGCCGAGCGATCCCACCCAGAGGAAGTCGGCGTTGGCGTCCTTCACCCGCGCCGCCATGGCGCCGAAGTCGCGCGTGCCGAACTCGTACTCGAGATAGAGCGCAACGTTGAGCCCGCGCTCCTTGGCGACCTCGCGCGTACCCAGCGCCATGAATTGCGCCGACGGAAACTTGCTGGTCAGGATGGCAATGCTCTTGGGCGGCGTTGCGGTGCTGGCCATCGCATCCAGCAGGACCTTGGGAAAGGTCTTGTCGGGTTCCGAGCCGAACGGCGTCGCCGGGAATGCCATCTCGTAGGTGAGATGCTTCGGGATGCCCATGCTGTTCTGCACGTAGAACTTCTGATAGCGCTGTGCCACGCCCATCGCCGCCAGAATCGGCGCCGTCGCATACGGGCCGGTGATCAGGTCGACCTTGTCGACCGTAATCAGCTTCTCGTACAGGCTGCGCGCCACCTCGGGTTTGGACTGGTCGTCGAGCAGCAGCCACTCGACCGGCCGGCCGAGGAAACCGTTGCGCTTGTTGATCATCTCGACGGCAATTTCGCCGGAGATCTTGTGGATGATCGCCGTCGGCGCCAGCGGACCGGTCAGTGACAAGGTGCTGCCGACCCGCACCGGCTTGCCCGAGGGCGCCGCCCTGCTGGTCGCCGCAAATCCCGCCGACAGAGCGCCGGCAAGGCCAGCCAATACGTGGCGACGCCGCCACGGCTGCGCAGTCCTGGTCATCGCTTCCCCCTGGTTCTGACGCGCCGCCGGCAACGCACGCACGGCCGGCGGCGAATCGTTTGCGCGGGCATGGTGCCGCGCTGTTTTCGATTTGTAAATTATAAATCGATAATCTAAACATAAATCGAAAGATCGTCCCGCCCGTTCCGGGCGGATGGATGTTGTCCGGTGGCCTACACGCAACACGCCAAGACCCTGGCCGAAGAGGTTCATCAGCGCATCCGCGCCGATATCCTCGCCGGCAGGTTGCTGCCCGGCCAGCGCCTCAAGCTGGCGTTGCTGTGCGACGAGCACGGCGTCAGCCTGAGCATCGTGCGCGAGGCCCTGACGCGCCTGGCGGCCGAGAAGCTGGTGCGCGCCCAGCCGCAACAGGGTTTCGCGGTAACGGCATTGTCAGTCGCCGAGCTGCGCGACCTCACCTTCGTGCGCATTGCGATCGAAAGCGTGGCGCTGCGGCGCGCCATCGAACTGGGCGGCGTCGAGTGGGAGTCCCGCCTGCTCGCGGCGCACCACAGGCTGGCGCACACGCCGGTGCATTCGCCGGCCGACCCCAAGCGCCTGAGCGAGGCCTACGCGCAGGCGCATGCCCAGTTCCATGAGACGCTCACCGAGGCCTGCGGCAGTCCGCGGCTGCTGGAATTGCAACGCTCGCTCTATGACACTTCGGAGCTGTATCGCCGCCTGTCCTACATGCTCAACCGGCGGCGGCGAAACAAGGCGGGCGAGCATCGCGGCCTGCTGGACGCGGCACTGGCGCGCAATGCCGACAGGGCGGTCGCGATGCTGGCGGAGCACTACGAGAGCACGACGCGCACGCTGGTCGAGTCGGGCATCCTCGAACGTCCGGCGATCGGCGATGCCGCCTGACGAGACGCCGCCGCGGCCAGCCGCCTGACCGGCGGCCGCCCGGCCCCCGGCCATTCACAGTCGACAATCGGGAGACACAGATGGACCTCGGCATCAAGGGACGCAAAGCGATCGTCTGCGCCTCATCGCAGGGACTGGGCAAGGCGTGCGCCACGTCGCTGGCGCGCGAAGGTTGTGCCGTGGTCATCAACGGTCGCGACGTGGCCAAGCTGACCAAGGCGGCCGCCGAGATCCAGGCCGCCACCGGCGCCGCGGTAACACCGGTCGCGGCCGACATCAACACGGCAGCGGGCCGCGACGCGCTGGTGGCCGCCTGCCCGGATGCCGACATCCTGGTGAACAACAACGCCGGGCCGCCGCCCGGCAAGCTCGCCGACTGGGACCACGCCGCCTGGCTGGCGGCGCTGGAAGCCAACATGCTGGCGCCGATCCTCCTGATCCGCGCCCTGGTGCCGGGCATGCGGCAGCGCAAGTTCGGCCGCATCGTCAATATCACCTCGGCGATGGTGAAGTCGCCGCGCCCGCCGATGGCGCTGTCGACCGCGGCGCGCACCGGGCTCACGGCCTTCTGCAAGTCGCTGTCGCTCGAGGTCGCCGCCGACAACGTCACCATCAACAACATGCTGCCCGAACGTTTCGATACCGACCGTCAGCGCTTCATGGCCGAGCGCATGGTCAAGGAACAGGGCATCACCTTCGAGGAAGCGCGCCGCCAGATCGCCAGCTCGATCGCCGCCAAGCGGTTCGGTCAGCCGCTGGAATTCGGCGACGCCTGCGCCTTCCTGTGCAGCGCTCAGGCCGGCTTCATTTCGGGACAGAATCTGCAGCTCGACGGGGGCTCGTATCACGGCCTGATCTGACCGCCGGCGCCTCGGCCGGCGGCGCGCCGCGCTCGAACGCTTCCACCGTGGCGTCGTAGCCGGGATACAGCGTGCCCATCATGCGGTCCCAGACCGAGAAGGTGTGCGCGAAATTGTAGCGGAAATGGCCGTGGTGCTGGTCGTGGAACACGGTGCTGGCCAGCGGCCAGGGGGCGCGGGCCAGCGGCGAGGCGAAATGCTCGTAGCCGGCATGGCCCAGCATGCCGCTGATCTGGTCGTAGATCTTCTGCGCCACCAGCATCGGCCAGGGAATCGGCAGCACGAACACGATCACGAAATAGAACAGCTGGTTCAGCAGGGCCTCAACGATGGTCTCGTGGTGGTTCGTCCAGCAGGTCGGCGAGACGCTGGTGTGGTGCAGCGCATGGAACCGCATCATCGGCCGCAGATGCAGCAAGCGATGCACCCAGTAGAACCAAGTGTCGTAGAGCAGCACCGAGATCAGCAGCATCAGCGGCCCCGACCACCACGACAGCGGCAGCGGCGTCAGGGCCCAACCCTGCCATTGCGCGAACAGGCCGGCGGCGAAGCACAGCGAGAGGGTGAAGATCGAGCCCGGCGCATAGGCCAATTCCCGCCACTTGCGCCGGTTGACCCGGTTCTTCTGCACCTTGCGCTCGGGGTGCCGCGCGTTCATGACCTCGAAGAACAGGCCGGTGCCCAGCAGGATCGCCACGATGGCTGCGATCACCACCGCCAGCAGCACGGCGAAGTCCAGCCAGCCGGCGCCCGGCGTCATGGCCCGCAGAACGGTTTCCAACTCCATCGCTCAGGCCTGATCGTCAGCTAACATCGCGCCCGCACCACCGCCGGACGCTAGGCAATTTGCGGCACGCCGCGCAGCGCCACGGCCGGCTGCACCCGGGCCGGCTCGCTCTCGATGCGCTGGTCCAGTTCCCTGATGACGAAGTCGGCGAACGTCCCCAGGTGAAGGTACACGACCATCATCATCACAATGTACTCCAGGGCCGCCGGGTTGTGACGCGCGCAATCGATGAAGGTGCGCCAGAAATGCCGGCGCAGATCGGGGCGGCGCACCGTCATGCGCCACATCACGCGCGCCAAGGCACGATACTCGCGCAGCCTGCCCTTCCAGAGGGCCGTCCTGGCCTCGATCCACGACGCCGACCCGGCGCCAGACTCGGCCATGGTGTCCGTCGCCGCGGTTGCAGGCACCTCGTTGCCCGGCGGAACCGGTCCGGCGTCGCTTGCAGCCGGCGGCGCGGCGCCGGGGTTTGACCGCCGCAGAACCCGGCCGACATGCCGCACCCGGGCAAAAAACGCGGCCGGTTCGTAGACCCGCTGCAGGACCGCGCGATAGTCGGCCAGCACCTCGCGCTTGGGCCGCAGCGTCACGAAATTCAGGCCGCCCGTGCACTGGTCCGCCTCGCTGCCGCCCCAGACGTCGTGCAGCAGCCGCCCCTCCTTTTCCAGACGCCGCGTCAGCTGGGTGTTCGGCAGTGCCGTCAGCAGGCCGACCATGCACCACGGAATGCTCGTGGCTTCGATGCAGTCGACCATGCCGTCGGCCACGTTGGTCTGCTCGGTGTCGAAGCCGATGATGAAGCCGGCCGTGACAAACATACCGGCGGCGTAGATGCGATGGACGCTCTCCGCCAGGCTGCGCCGCGTATTCTGCTTTTTCTGCGCCGACACCAGCGTCGCCGTGTCGGGGCTCTCGATGCCGACGAAGACGACGAAGAAATTGGCGTCGCGCATCATCTGCAGCAGCTGCGCGTCGTCCGCCAGGTTGATCGACGCCTCGGTCGAGAACTTGAAGGGATGGCCGCGCGCCCGCTGCCAGTCGCGCAGCGCCGGCAGGAACTTCTTCAGCGCCTTCTTGTTGCCGATGAGGTTGTCGTCGACGAAGTCGACATGGCCGCGATAGCCCGTGCGGTACAGCGCGTCGAGCTCAGCCAGCATCTGCTCGTTCGACTTCGATCGCGGAACGCGGCCATACAGTTCAATGATGTCACAGAATTCGCAGTTGAACGGGCAACCGCGCGAGAACTGCACGCCGACGAACAGGTAGTGCTGGAGCTTGAGCAGGTCGAACCGGGGTATCGGGCTCTTCGTGACGTCGATCTTGAATTTCTCGGCCTGGAACAGGCCGCTACGGTCGCCCGCGTTCCACGCGTCAACGAAGCGGTCAATGATACCCTCGGCTTCGCCAACGACCCGGAAATCGGCAGCCTCATAGACTTCCGGGCTCGAGGATACGTCGGGGCCACCGACGACCACCGGCTTGCCGTGTTGGCGGCAAAGCTCGATCAACGCCAGCGCGTCGGGCCGCTGCGGCAGCATGCCGCCGGTCATGACCATATCGGCCCAGTCGAGGTCGGCCGCTGTCAGCTCTTCGGCATTGCGATTGACCAGCCGAACCGGCCAGTCCGGCGGCAACAGCGCCGCGACGGTGATGAGACCCAGCGGCGGTGCCGGGCACCGCGCGCCCCAGACGTCGCACGCCGCCTGGAGACTCCAGAACGAGTTCGGGTTGAACTTGGGGAACACCATCAGGACGTTGGGGATCATGCGCCTCGCCTGTGTCCTTGTGGCGGATCAGAGGGTATGGACTTGGGGCGACCGGCACCCATTCCGCGGTCTCACTGCGCCGTCGTCCGACCGTCGCAGTCAGTCGTCGACTGCGACATCGACAGACGCAGAGTCTAGGCCCTTTCCGGCCCATTGAACATCCACGCCGTCCGACACCGGCATGAAACTTTGGCGGCGCCATCGCGGCGTCACAAAGGCGACCTACGCCGCCGCGGCACCACGGACCTGATTGAGCGTCTCCAGCACGATGTCCGCGAGTTCGTGCAGATCGCAATCGTGGTGGCCGCCCGCAAGCCATGTGCCGTTGCGTCGGCCCATGACAAAGTAGTCGGTCCGCGGGTCAGGAAACGGGTCTGCAAGATCCGGCATAGTCGGCACGTGATCGCCGTAGAACGCGAACACCGCCGGCCGCTCCAGCTGCTCGATGCCATGCGTCAGGCGGTCGATCATCCGGTCGGCGTTGCGCAGATGATGCACGTACTGTTCGACGGGCGTCGTGATCCCCGGCAGGCGCTGCTTGTCCCACGGGTTGTGGTTTTCCATGGTCGCGATCATGCAGAACATGGGCCGCGAATCCGCCGCCGCCGCCGACAGGACCCGGTCGGCAAGAGCCAGGTCCGGCACAAAGTAGCCATCGCGCGCCACCTGCGCGAAGTCCTCGTCGTCGAGCAGCTGGTCGAAGCCGAGTTTCGGCATCGCGGCACGCCTGTTGAAAAACGACAAGTCGAACGGATGCATGAACGTGGTCGCGAAACCGGCATCGCGCAGCTGATGCGCCAGTGTGCGCGGCGGGGTCGGCAGCCGCAGATAGGGATGCAGCGCATCCAGGCCGAAGGTCTCCAGCGGGCGCCCCGCCAGAAAGACAAACTCCGAGCGCAGCGTCCAGGCACCCTGGACCGGCACCTTGACCCGCCCGTGCGCGACCGCCTGGCTCCTCGCCGCTTCCAGGGCCGGCAGCTTTTCCGCGTGCAGGCCGGCGCCATGCAGGTCGACGAATGACTCCGATTGGACCGCGATGACCACGGGCGCCGGATCCGTGGCACCATCGAGCGCCCGGACGGTCGCAGGTGCCGATGGCGCCCCGACGATCGGCAGACGCCAGCCCAGGAAACCGGCAACCAGGGACGCTGTCAGACCGAGTTCACGGACGTGCGGGCCGAATTGACCGGAATGAGACGACGATGCAAGCCCGAGGTCAGCTTCGCCGGCAGAGGGCCGGCAACGCTCCAGACGATCACCGCCGCGACAAGCGCGGTAGCGGCCGCGGCCCCCATCCCGTACTGCGCACCGGCCAGCAGCGGCGGCTCGACGAACTGACACCAGCCGAAGATGATGCCCAGCACGCCGGCGACGGCGGCAACAAACAGCGGATGACGCAGGAACTTGGCTTGGTAGAGCATCGGATGACGCCAGATTTGCGGGATGAGCGCGAAATCCATGAAGTTCAGGGGTTCCTGCACGTTCTGGAACTTGTAGTCCGAGATCAGGATCACAATGCTGAGCGAGATCAGGGCCGCCCCGGACGCGAACACCGGCCGGAGCGACGGCGCAAACCACACCGCGTACAGCAGGCTCAGACCGACAACCGATGTCACGTGCCCCCAGACAGGCCGCCTGAGGAAACGGCCACGCGGCGCCGCCCGCGAATCGATCAGCAGGGCGAGGCAGAGATACAGAATGAAAGATGCGGCAAACAGCAAGAAGGCTGCCTCCAGCGCCCGACGCAAATCCGTGCAAAATCCGCGCGTCGGGCGCAGACAAGCATAGAGTCACAGAACACCCGCTTCATCAACCCCGGCGGCGAGCGGTCGTACGGATGACAAACACGGTCGAAGCCATTAAGAGCCAGCCCTGCCCCCGGAACCTGCACGAAACACGATGGCCGACGAGGATACCCAGCACCATCAGCGTACGGGGCCGCTTCATGTGCTTTTCCTGCAAGGACCCTCGTCATTCTACATGGAGCAAGTTGCCCGTTTGCTGATCGCCCGCGGTCATCGCGCGTCGCGGATCAATTTGCATTTCGGTGACCGCTTGTTCTGGCGCCTGCCCGCGAGGGACTACCGTGGCACGATCGACGGCTGGCACGCCTATATCACGCGCATCCTCGATGCCGACCCGATCACCCATCTGTTCCTGCTGGGCGACCGCCGTCCGCACCATCGCATTGCCATCGAGGAGGCGCGCGCTCGCGGCGCAGAGATCATCTGCGCCGAACTCGGCTATCTGCGACCGGATTGGTTGGTGCTGGAGCGCGACGGGATGAGCACCTATTCCCGTATGCCGCGCGATCCCGAGACGATCCGCGCCTTCGCTGCGAAGTTCGGACCGCCCGACATGAAAATCCGCTGCACCACGCCCTTCTGGCGATTGTCCGTGCTGGATATCGTCTACAACGGCGCCGCGGTCCTGTTCTGGCCGCTATACCCTGGCTACAAGCGGCACGCGATCTATCATCCCTTTGCCGAGTATGCCGCCTGGGTCCGGCACTGGCTGCTATCGCCCATCGAGCGACGGCGCACGGCCCGCGCCTTCGAGGCACTGCGCGCCAGCGACGCCCCGACCTTTGTCCTGCCGCTGCAACTGTCGACCGACTATCAAATCCGCGACCACTCGCCCTATCCCGACATGCCGACGGCCGCGCGCGAGGTCATCGCCTCGTTTGCCGCCCACGCGCCGCCATCGTCGCGTCTGGTCGTGAAGGTGCACCCACTCGATGCCGGCCTCACGCCCTGGCGGCGGACAATTGCCCGGATGGCCGCCGACAGCCGCGTCGCCGAGCGGGTTTTCTACGTCGACGGCGGCGATCTTGGCGAGATGCTGCGAGCCGCCGCCGGCTGCGTCCTGGTCAACAGCACGGTGGGGTTGTTCGCGCTGCAGCGCGGCTGCCCCCTCAAAGTCCTGGGCAACGCCATCTTCGACGTGCCGGGGATGACGTTTCAGGGGCCGCTGGCGGATTTCTGGACAACGCCACCACGGCCCGACCCGACGCTGGTCAGCGATTTCATCCGCCTGCTTGCCGGCGCCCTGCACGTGCGCGGCGGCTACTACACGCAACAGGCGCTCGACATGGCCGTGCCCGCGACGGTGCAGCGTCTTGAGGAGGGCCTGCCGTGGCTGCCGCCACGGGCTGTCGCCGACGGCCGAGGTGCAGCCTGATGGCGCGGACCGTGGTGATCACCGGCGCATCCGGCGGCATCGGCCGGGCCCTGGCGATCGAGTACGCCGGCGCCGGCACGACGTTCGGCCTGCTGGGGCGCGACCCGCAGCGGCTGGAGGAAGTGGCCGAGGCTTGCCGCGGGCGCGGCGCGACGGTCGAGACCGGTTTGCTTGATGTGCGGGATGCCGAGCGCCTGACCGACTGGCTGCACTCCTTCGACCGGCGGCACCCCGTCGATCTGCTGATCGTCAACGCCGGCGTGCAGACCGGCGTCGATGCTCAAGGAACGATCGAGCCACTCGCGTCGGCGCAGCGCACCATCGATGTCAACCTGACGGGCGCGGTCAGGACCGCTGCCGCGCTGCTCGATCGGATGCAGCAGCGCCGGACAGGTCACGTGGCATTCGTGAGTTCGCTCGCGGGTCTGGTCCCGCAGCCACACATGCCCGCCTACAGTGCCAGCAAGGCCGGGCTGGTGTCGTACGGCACGGCTCTGGGCGTCTGGCTAAGATCCAGTGGCGTGACGATCAGTGTTGTCTGTCCCGGGTATGTCGCTTCCGCCATGAGCCGGCGGCACCGCGGCGCGAATCACTTTGCGTGGCCGGCGGACAGGGCCGCCGGCTACATCCGCCGCCGCCTTGACCGCAAGCGGCCTCTTGTCGCGTTCCCCTGGCAACTCGCGCTCGGCATCCGGCTGATGGCGCTTGCCCCATCGCCGCTGTATCGCTGGATCGTCGGTCGCCTCGCGGCCACGGTCGAGCCTGACCCGGAGGGCGAGCGCGAGATCGCCGACGACAGAGGCTAGTTGCCGGTCTGCGCCAACCCGAAGGCGATCGGCGCCTCCTTGCGCAGCCGCGACAGTTCCCGTGCCGTCAGGTCGACCGCCGCCTCGATCTGCTGCGCCGAATGGCGCGCCGTGATGAAGAACCGCAGCCGCGCCTGCTTCTCGCCCACGGCCGGGAAAATGATGGGCACAACGTAAAGACCCTGCTGCAGCAGCCTGTTGGCGAGTTGCACCGTGGTCAGCGTATCGCCGGTCATGACGGAAACGACCGAGGCGCCGATGCTTTGGCCAACATCCAGGCCGGCAGCCCTGGCATGCTGCAGGAACAGCGCGCCGTTGGCCCGCAGCGCCGCCACGCGCGCCGGCTCCCGTTCGAGAATCTTCAACGATGCCAGCGCCGCGGCCGCGACCGACGGCGCCATGCCGACGCTGTAGACGAAGCCGGGACTCTGCAGCTTCAGGAATTCGACGAGCGCCTTGCTGCCGGCGATATAGCCGCCGGTCGAGGCAAAGGCCTTGCTGAGCGTGCCCATCCAGATCTCGACTTCGGTCGGATCGATGTCCTGCTCCTCGGCGATGCCCCTGCCGTGCTCGCCCAGAACGCCGCTGGAGTGGGCCTCGTCGACCATGAGCCAGGCATCGTGGCGGCGCTTGATGGCCAGCAGACGGCGCATGTCGGGCATGTCGCCATCCATGCTGTAGACCCTCGACCACGACCAGCGCCCGTCGATAGCGCGGCCGATGCTCGCGCAACAGGTCTTCCAGCGAATCCAGGTTGTTATGGGGGAACAGCAGGCTGGTCGCCCCCGACAGCTTGGCGCCTTCGACAATGCTGTTGTGCGCATAGGCGTCGGCGACGATCAGATCCTTCTTGCCCAGCAGGCAGCCGATGACCGTGACGTTGGTGGCGTGGCCGCTGACGAAGCACAGCGCGTCCTCCGTCCCATGCAGTCGCGCCAGCGCCGCCTCGAGGTCGCGATAGATCGGCCGCTCGCCGGCGGTCGGCCGGCTGGCGCCGACTGACGTGCCATAGCGGTCGATCGCCTCCTTGGCGGCCGCCGACACCCGCGGATCGCCGTTCATCGCCAGATAGTCGTAGGTCGAGAAATTGAGCGCCGTGCGGCCTTCGACGACGGTGGTATCGGCCGCCCTGCCCTCGTGCATGCGGAAGAACGGCACCTCGATCTTCAGCATGTCGGCCGCGGCGCGTTGCACCCTCAGCGCCTGGTATTCCGGCAGCGCCGAGAAATCCGCCGCGCGCCGCGCGGTCGCCACCGGCGATCCGCGTCGCGGCTGTGCCGCCTTGTCTGGCGACGGGCTGGCCGAGGTACGCAGCTTGTCGAGAAGCTTGTCGGCGGTGGCCCGCTTCGACATGCCGGCGGGATCGGGCATGTCGTTCATAGAATGCCCTCCACCGTCTTGGCGCGCTGCGCCACCGCCGCCGCTGCCGTGGCGACCTGCGCGTCCGACGCAACCTCCGGAACCTGCAGGTGCCCCTGGGTGAGCGCCGACATCTGCGCCGACATCAGAGCATTCTCCTGGGTCCGAAGCATGGCCGCCAGCCGCTTGCTGATATCGATCACCGTCAGGCTGCTCGTCAACGACATCAATGGGATTTCTATCCCCATCGACTCCTCGACCGCGGCCCGCAGTTCCAGCATCATCAGCGAGTCCATGCCGAGTTCGGACAGGGCCCGGTTGCGATCGATGTCGGCCGTGGGCAGCCGCAACGTGCGCGTGATGTTGCCGACAATGAGATCGGCGAGCTTGGCGTGTACTTCCGCCTCCGGCAGTTCGCGCAGCATCCGCATCAGTTCCTCGGCCGCCATCGACGTTCCGTCAGCCGTCGCCTCCGGCAGCCGAAGCTCCCCAAACAGCGACGTCTTGGCGATCGGCAGCTCCTTGCGGATCAGCGCCCAGTCCATCCGCGCATAGCCCAACGCCGCCTCGTGCACCTCGCGATTGCCGAGGGATAACAGCGCGTCCAGCCCGGCCAGGGCTTCACCGGCCGACAGCGCCGCGCCGCCGAGCCGCTGCGCCAGCACCTTGTTCACGGCCGCATTGCGCGCCAGATAGCCAACATCGCCGATCGCACCCCACGAGACCGCCAGCGCCGGCAGCCCTTCGGCGCGTCGCCGCTGCGCCAGGCCCTCGAGGTAGGCGTTGGCGGCGACGTAGTTGGCCTGGCCGGGATTGCCGACGAGGACCGTCGCCGACGAGAACAGCACGAAGCAGTCGAGGTCGAAGCGGCGTGTCAGGCGATCGAGATGATAGGCGCCCGCGACCTTGGGACGCAGCACCGCTTCCATGCGCCCGCGGTCGAGGTCCCGGGCCAGGCCGTCGTCGATCACCATGGCGGTGTGGAACACGCCTTTCAGCGGCGCCGGGCCGGCCTTCACCGTCAGCAGGTACCGCTCGAGCGCCGCCGGATCGCCGACGTCGACGGCGGCAACCTCGACCTGCACGCCGCTGGACTTGAGTTCGCGCAGCGCCTCGGTTGCCTGATCCGACGGCTTACCCGAGCGGCTGACAACCGCCAGGTGCCGCGCACCCTTTGCCGCGAGCCACTGCGCCGTCGCCAGGCCAAATCCGCCCAGACCGCCGACAATCAAGTAGAGACCGTGCGGATCGACGGCGAACGGCGTCGGCACCCTCGCCTGCGGCGGCAATTTCGGCGGCCGCACGAGGATCTTGCCGATGTGGCCCGACCGCTGCATCAGCCGGAATGCCTTGCCGACATCATCGGCCTCGAACACGCGATAGGGCAGCGGCACAAGCTGGCCGCTGGCGAACATGCCCATCAGTTCGCCGAACAGCTTCTCGACCACCGACGCGTGCGCACCGAGCAACTGGTCGGCGTCGATGCCGAAATACGACAGGTTGTTGCGGAACGGCCGCAGGCCCAGATGACGGTTAGTGTAGAAATCGCGCTTTCCGAGTTCCAGGAACCGCCCGAACGGCTTGAGGCAGTCGACGGAACGCTCCATCGCCTCGGCGGCCAGCGAGTTCAGCACAACCTCGACGCCCGCGCCGCCGGTGACGCGGCTGACGTCATCGACGAACGCCAGACTGCGGGAGTCGAAGACATGGTCGGCGCCCAGCTCGCGCAGCAGAGCGCGGCGGTCCGGCGAGCCCGCGGTCGCGATCACCTTGGCGCCGCGCAACTTGGCGATCTGCAGCGCCGCCAGGCCAACGCCGCCGGCGCCCCCGTGAATGAGCACGGTTTCGCCGGCCTCCAGGCGGGCGAGGTGCACCAGCGCGTAGTACGCCGTCAGGAAGGCGACCGGCAGGGTCGCCGCCGCCTCGGACGAGACACCGTCGGGAATGCGTGCAACCGTCTGGCGGCCGACCGTCACCCGACTGGCGAAGGCATTGCCGGCAAACGCCACGACCCGATCGCCAATCCGCAGGTTATCCACCCCCGATCCGACGGCACGCACGACGCCGGCGCACTCCATGCCGATGGCCGGGCCCGTAAACCCGTTCTCCAGCGCCTCGTCCGGCAGCAACCCCAGGCTCCACATGACGTCGCGGAAATTCAGACCGGTCGCCGCCACGTCGATCTCGACCTCGCCGGCTTGTGGCGGCCGGCGCGGGAGCGATCGCCAGACAAAGCCGTCGGACTGCCCCGCGCGGTCGAACGCAAGGCGCATCACGCCATTTTCGCCGACCGGCCCCGTTCGCGGCTCCGGCAGGATGCCGCCACGCAGCAGGCGCGGCGCCGACCGCCCATGGGCGTCGAGCCTCAATTCCCGCTCCTCGCCCGGTTCGGCCACCACCTCGGCGACGCGACTGGCGGCGGCATCGGATGCCAGAGAGGGATCGACGTCGACGCAGCGCACGTCGATGTCGGCGAACTCGTTCTGGATGACCCGCGCCATCGCCCAGAGCCCGCATTGCACCGGGTTCGGCGCCTGCCCGTCCACCACGCCGTTCAGGGCGCCTGAGCAGACAATCCACAGACGGACCGTGCTGGTGCCCGCGAGCGCCTTCGCCAGGTTGATGACCGTCATCGACTGGCGCGACAGCCGTGCCACGGGATCGTCGGCCGCGGCGCGGCTGACGGCCACGAAAATCACGTCGGTAATAGCGCCGAGCGTGACCTGATCGGCGATCGCGCCGGCCGCGGCCTCGGCTTCCTGCAAGTCCACGAGCCTCACTCGCCGCGAGCCGCGCTGGACGTGCGTGCCGCCGCTGGCGCGCAGCGGAACCACCCGCCCCGCGGTTGCCAGACGGGGCTGCAGCAGATCGGCCAGCACATGGCTGTCGGTGGTGGAATCGGCGACCAGGATCATCGATCGCGCGCTGAGATCGCTGATGATCGGCGTCGTTTCGGCGCGGCCGCTGGCGACGGCAGTGAGCAGCAATCCCGCCGCCGCCTCTCCGCCCGCAGACTGAACCGTGACCGCCTGCAATCCCGCCGATTCCAGCGCCTGTTGCCAGTCGCGACCGGACAGGATCGCGCCCACCGGGAAGTCGGGGTTGACCGAGCCCGCCCACCACGACGGGACATTCCCATAGACGAGGTCGGCAAACAGGCTGGGCGCCGGTTCGGCGGCGATCAGGGCGCCGCCTTTTCTGATCGCGCGCGCCAGCAGGTCAAGTCGCCCCGGCGAGACAGCCACCCTGTGCAGGGTCCGCGCGCAGACTACCAGATCATAGCCACCACGCCCGTCGATCGCCTCGTTCCATTCGACGAGCTGCAGGCCGCGTGCGGCGGCGTCGGATACCCCCAGGGAAGCGGCTTTCAGCGACTCATCGTCCAGATCCGTGACGACGACCCGCCCGTTGATGGCCGCCACGACGGGCGCAAGCCGCGTGGCCATCGGCAGATTGAGCACACCGACAACCAGGATGGACAGCGGGCTCGTCTGCGGCCACTTCGCGACGATGTCCAGCGCGGCGCGCTGCGCCATGTCGCTCAGCCGCAGGACCGCGGGCGACCCGCTCTCCAGGTGCTCGCGCACCGCATTGCCCAGGCCGATGCCCTGGTCCAGTCCCTCGCGCAGCAACCCCGGAAGGATTTCGGGCAGGCGTGCCAGGCAGGTGGCTTCGGCGACCCACGCCGGATAGCGCGTCAGCAACACGTCGACCAGTTCGCCGATGGTCGGCAGATCGGGCGCGTTCGACAACCGCCAGCCCTGATCGCTTTCCGTCGCGACACCGTCTTCGGACAGCGCCTGAAGCAAGCGCGATGCCAGCGGCCAGGACGACATGGCCACGTGTCCAGCCGCCACGAGTTCCGGCATTCGGCTCGCCGGCGCCGTGGCAAGGATGTCCTTGATCGCCGCGTAGGCTGCAACCCGCGCCGCCGCGTCGAGCACCAGAGACACGTCGCGCGCCTCTTCGACGCCACCCGAGGCGAGCGCGGCGTGCGCCAACACGTCGGCGGCACCGGCGCCGCATGCCGCCGCCATTCCCGATGCCTGGGACGGCGCGTGCAGGCGTACGAAACCGGTCTTGTACGCCAGGCTGTCCATGGTTTCCCGCGCCGCGCGCGGCGCCGTGCGGAACCGGACCTGCACCGCCTGCGCGACAACATTGCCGTCACCATCGAACAGCACGAAATCCGCCACGCGCGACCGGCTTGTCGCCATCGTGATGCGGCACTGGCCGCGGCTGACCCTGGCGCCGGGCCGGAACACGCGAATGGAGCCGACGCGGATCGGCAGGAAGCGCGCATCCGGCGGCAGATCGGCGTCCATTTCCGCCAGCGGAAACGACACGTGGAACGCGGCGTCGAGCACTGTCGGATCCAGAATGAGGTGGTCCGCGACCGGCTCTGCCGTCACGAACGCCATGTGCGCCGTCCGGTCGCCGATGACCTCAACCGCCCCCGCCTTGCGAAAGGCCGGCCCGTACATCAGCCCGCGGCGTTGCGCGAGGCGGTACACCTGATCGGCGTCGAACACGGCGCTGACCTCGCCTGCCAGAGGCGGGACGATCGCATCGGCGGCCGGCGCTTGCGCGATCGACGCCTGCACGTGCAGCGACCATTCGTCACCGCCCGGTCGGGGCCGCGACCGGATTTCCAGCACGTTCGTATCGTGCGAAATCCGCGTCATCAGTTCGAAGGAGCGCACGCCGTCGAAGACCAGGGGTTGCAGGATCTCGAGGTCGCGGACTTCCAGCGCGCCGCTCCCGAATTTCTGTCGAGCCGCCGCCAGGGCGATCTCGACGAAACCGGCCGCCGGAAAGACGGCCGTGTCCTCGACCCGGTGGTCCTCAAGCCAGGGGAACAGCTGAGGATCAATCGATGCAAACCAGTCGCCGGCGTCCGGCCGAAGCGCCGAGCCCAGGAGCGGATGCGGCGGCGGCGCATAGGCGCCGAACGCTTCGCGCGTCTCGGGGAAGCCGATCACGCGCCGCTGCCACGCATAGCCCGGCAGCTCGGCCGCCGGCCGCACGCACGGACCGACAAAGCGGTCGAGATCGACTCGACCGCCGGCCACCAGGACGCGGGCGACCGCGGCACGGATCTCGTCCCCGTGCTCGCCGCTGTCTCGTCCCAGCGTGTCGATGACGGCGCCCTGGATGCTCTGGCGTCGCAGCGCGTCGTTAAGATAACCACCCAGAACCTGCCGCGGCCCGACCTCGACGAAGATCTGCGCGCCGCGCTGGCACAGGCTGCGCATCCCCGCTTCGAACGACACCGGGCGCCGCACGTTCTGCCACCAATAGCGGGCATCCAGTGCTTCGCCCTCGATTTCCTCGCCGGTCACCGTCGAGATCAACGCAATGCGGGTCGCGCCGGGCTTGACGTCGGCCAGGTCTTCCAGGAGCCGCGGCTCGATCGGATCCACCAGTGCACAGTGGTAGGGATAGTCGATGTCCAGCCGCCGCACGCCCCAGCGTTCCTGCTCGGCGTAGGCGATGAAGCTGTCGAGCGCCGGCGTCGGGCCGGCCACCGTCACGCTGCGCGCACTGTTGATCGCGGCAATTTCCAATCCCTCGAACGCGTCGCGCTCGAGCAGGGCCGCCATCTCCGAGGCCGACACCAGCACCGCGGCCATGCCGCCTTGGTGACGCGTGACCTCCTGCCGGCGACTGCGCGACAGCACGACCCGGATGGCGCTGTCCAGATCAAGCCCACCGGCGCACCAGGCGGCGGCAATTTCACCGACGCTGTGGCCCATCGCCATTGCCGGCTCGAGGCCGTAGACCGCAAGGGCCTCCACCGTGGCGACCTGCAGCCCCAGCAGCAGGGGCTGGACCCGGCTGGCGCGCCGGATTTCCACAGCCAGGTTCGGCGACTGCAACGCCTCGATCGCGGACCAGCCGGCCACCGCCGTGAAGCGCGCGTCGAAGCGCTGGAGCGCATCGCGGAACGCCGCATTGGCTTGGTAGGCCGACAGCCCCATGCCAGTCCACTGCGCGCCGTTGCCGGCAAACACGAAGGCGGCGTCGATGCTGTTGCCCAGGGCCTTGCCGCGCCACATCGACGGCGACGTTTCGCCGCTGACATGCGCCGCGAGGGCGGCATCGAGCCTGCCGCCCACGACCACCAGCCGCTCCGGCAGCAGATCGCGCGTGTGCGCTGCCGCATTGGCCACCGACGCCGCGGTGATACCCGGCTGCCGCAGCGTGTCGCCGTACTGCTCGGCGAGCGCCTTCAGGGCGTCGGCGCTGTGGGCCGAGAGAATGAGCGGCGGCGACGCCGCGCCGTTCGTCTTGGGAGCGGCGCGCGCCTGCGTCCGACTGGCCTCGCGCAGAACAACGTGGGCATTGGCGCCGCCAAAGCCGAACGAGTTGACGCCGGCATGCCGAAGTCCTCGTCCCTTGGGCAGCTTCAGCGGCTGCGCCGCAACCCTGAGGTTCAGTTCGTCGAAGCGGATATCGGGATTGGGCTCGCGGAAATGCAGCGAGGCCGGCAGCAGATCGTGTTCCAGCGCCATGACCGACTTGACGAATCCGGCAAGACCGGAGGCCGGCTCGAGATGACCGATATTGGTCTTCACGGAGCCTATCGGCAGCGGCGCCTTGCGACGCTGGCCCAAAACCGTACCCAGTGACTCGGCTTCGGCCGGATCGCCGACCCGTGTCCCGGTACCGTGGGCCTCGACAAAGGCGAGCGCGTCGGGCGCCACGTCGAACTCGCGATAGACGCGTTCGAGCAGCGCCGCCTGCGCCTCCCACGACGGCAATGACAAACCTGACGTGCGGCCGTCCTGGTTGATGCCCGACCCGACAACCACGGCGTGGATCGGATTGCCGTTTCGCTGCGCCACGTCGGCGGCGCGCAGCACCACGGCCACAGCCCCCTCGCCGCGCACGTAACCGTCGCCCGAGGCGTCGAACGCCTTGCACAGGCCGGTCGGCGACAGCATCGAGGCGCGCGCGAAGCCAACGAACGAGAACGGCGACAGCAGCATGTTGACCCCGCCGACGACGGCGGTGTCGATCTTGCCTTCACGGATCGCTTCCAGCGCCACGTGCATGGCGACCAGCGACGACGAGCACGCGGTATCCACGGTGAAACTGGGACCCCGCAGATCGAAGCAGTAGGAGAGCCGGTTCGAGATGATGCTGAGCGTGTTGCCCGTCATCATATGGACGTCGACCGCCGCCGGATCGAACATGAAGCGGGTCGCGTAGTCCGACGACGAGGCGCCGACGTAGACGCCGGTCTGGCTGCCGGCGAGTTGCGACGGGCGCAGCCCGGCATGCTCGAAAGCCTCGTAGGTCACTTCCAGAAGGTGCCGCTGCTGCGGATCCATCTGGGCCGCCTCGCGCGGACTGATCCCGAATACGGTCGGGTCGAACGACCACACGTCGTCAAGCACGCCGGCGGCAAACGTGTAGCTGCGGCCGGGCACGTCGGTTCGCGCCTTGGGATGATAGAACGACTCGGTCGGAAACCGGTCCGGCGGAATCTTGCTGACGGCGCAGCGCTCATCGGCGAGCAGTTGCCAGAAACCCTGCCGGTTCCGGGCGCCGGGCAACCTCACCGCATACCCGACGACGGCAACCTCGCGTCGCTTTGATTTTCTGCTGACCCGTGGAGTCACACCTGCTCCATTTCTCGTTGTCACAGCGGTTAGTCCGGACTGGGCGGGGGCCAGCGGTAGTTGAGCTCTAACCACCTAAACAAATTTCATACCAGCCGTCATGCCTTATGTCAGTCTGACGAGGAGAAATTCCCAAGAGAGCTTCTCGCGTCCACTTGACTATGCACAGGCATAGTACGTACTAGATTCCCATAGACCTGATGGCGGGCCGCCCTCACGCGGGGTGCGCAAGGATTGCCTCGACGGCATCGATATGGTCTGCCCACGTATTGGGGCGGAATTTTGTAGCGCGTGTGCGCATGATCTCGCGACGCGGGGATGCTGGCTCGAGATAGGCATCGAGCATGGCCATCCAGCCAGGTCCATCGATCGGATCGACATACTCCACGAATGTGCCGCCCACCTCGCGATGCGCCTCGACATCGGAGGCAATGACGGGAACGCCCAGCGCGAGCGCTTCGACGATCGGCAGACCGAAACCTTCGACGAGAGACGGCGCCAGCAGCGCGCGCGCCCCGCGCAGCAAGACGGCCAGGCCGGCATCGCCAAGTTCGGCGATCTCCACGACCGTGGGCGCGAGCGCGACGCTGCGATCCAGCAAGTCGCAAGCATTCTCGCTTTCCCAGCCGCGACGGCCGACGACGACCAGGCGCGCGCGCGCCCGCCGTCCGTCCCCGCTCCATTGCTTCCACACCTGAAGCAGGAAGGCCAAATTCTTGCGCGCCTCGATCGTGCCGACGACGACGAAATACGGCACCTCGGAGACAATCGAAGGGCCGCTGCGGCCCGTCTGGAAAACGCTTTCGATTCCCAGAGGCACGACTTCGCCCCGCGGTTGGGGCAGGCCGTTCGAATCGAGATATGCCTGCCATGCCGACTGCGTGACCTTCGAGTTGAAGACGACAACATCCGCCAGCCGCGAGATGGTCTCGATCCGGCGTCGATGCCGCCTATCCTCTTCGGGACGAAAGTACTCGGGATAGCTGACCGGAATCAGATCATGCACCAGAAACATGCCGGGTAGCCCAGAGACACCAAACCACGACAGGCGTCGCGGTTCATGCAGGTTCACATGGGAGACATGCAGGTACCAATGCGACCCGCGGGGCAGCCTGTTCATCCATGGATTGAACGCGGCGCGCAACGTCGTCTGGACATAGGCAGCCGATTGTAGCGCGGCTGCCTGAAGATCATGCGTATCGTGGCGCGGCGCGGCGTTGATGACGGCGTGCGTCCGGTCCTTGCCTAGCGGCGTTTGCAGCAGCCGGCTGAGGTCGACGAAGGCCGCGTCGTCGCTCGCCACCCCGGACGATGCCGACCATCGCTGTACCGCCAGCCGCACGATCCGCGACGCCAGCCGGCGGGTGATCAATCCGCTGTTGATGGGGCTTGTCAGCAGGAACCGCACGTCATGCGCTGCCGACCTGTCGAGATAGTGTCGGGCATAGGCGAGCTCGACACGGTCGATTCCCGTCGGTGCCCTGCGACGCAGCCGCGACAGCATCCGCGACAGGTCCAGGAGCCGACCTGCCGGCATGTCGGACTGGTGTTTCGGCATCATCATACAGGGTAGCGGTTTAGACGGCGGTGGCGGAATTGCAAGTGATGGCCGAGGCCGACGCTTGTCCGGTGACGTCACCATGACAGACCGGCGGCATACGGCATCGCGCGCTTGAGCCCGGCTGCAGCACGACGTTTTTTTGACAACGCCTCGATGATCGTCGAGGTTGAGCGTCAGGTCATAGCGTGAGGGACAGAAGGCCGGCACTTGTCCGAGCGGGCATGACAAACAAACAGCCTGACCCTCCCGGCGTGCGACTGGAGCCGGCCGACAACGTGGATCGCGACGGTGCCCGGTTCATCGCGCGCACCGAGGCACCGTGGCTGCGGCTTCGTTTCGCTGACACACCTCCGGCCGGCCGCTGGTTGACCCTGGTCTACAGTGCCAGCTCGCGCGACGTCTTCCAGTTCATTGCCACTTCAGTTCGTGCTGTGTTGGACGGCCTACCACGACCAGACCATAGCGGCGCCGCTGTTCGGCCGGGCAATATGGTCGGGCTATGTGCCCGAGACGACGCGGGAGATCCGGGTATCGCCAGTCAATACCGCGGGCCCGTTCGGCTTCGCCCTCGACAGCTGCCAGCCGCTGTCTTCCGGCGGCATCGTCGCGCGCGCTTGGTCATGTGATTCGCGCCGCACGCTTGGCCATTGGCGCATTCTGTACCGGCGATCGCAGCGAGGCGCGTCGGCTTCTGACGCTGGCAGTCGGCAGCACACCACTGCGGCGATATCACGCGTGGCGCCGTCAGCGCTTGCGCGACATGGACTGCGCCTCGCTGGACGCGCCACGCTCGGATTGGTCACGCGGGCCGCGCATTCACTTCGTGGTCTTCGCGAGCATCGGCAATGTCGCGTGGCTCCGCCGCCTCCTTGCGCAGCTGGAAGCCCAAGTCTATCCGAATTGGTCGTTGTGGGTCGTCTCACCGGATGCTGTGGCCCTGGGAGAGGCATTGTCTGCCGACGCCGCCCCCGGTCGCCTGCATCTCCGTAGCTCCGACGACGGCGTCGCCACAGTGTGCGACACGGCATCAGCCGACGATCTGTTCTGTTTGCTGGAGGTCGGCTGCGTCTTGCCGTTCTACGCGCCGGCCGTTGTGGCGGAACATGCCGCCGCTCGACCGCGGACGTTGTTTTTCTACGGCGATCAGGATGCCCTCGATGGTGCCGGTCGATACGCCGATCCGCGCCTCTACCCCGCCTGGAGCCCGGCATTCGCCACCGCCACCGACTATGCGACATCGGCGCTGTTCGTGCGCGGCCGATGCCTGGCGCAACTGGGCGCCGTTTCCCTTGGTGATCTGGCCCGCGAACGGCGCCTCTGTGATGCGCTGGCGTCTGCCGCGGCAGAAGACATCATGCACATCCGCCGCGTCCTCGTGACGCGGTCCAGCCAGCCCCGCCGCACCGAACCAACGGCGTCCCTGTCACCGGCGCCGCCCGAGGTCACCGGGGAGATGGCGGGTCGTCCCTGCGCGACGATGGTGATCCCCAGCAAGGATCGGCCGCGTCTGCTCGCAACCTGCCTGCGCGGCCTGCGGGAGGCGACCACGCCCGCCGATTTCGAGGTCGTCATTGTCGACAACGGCAGCACCGACAGCGAAACCCTCGCTTTGTACGACTCGCTGGCGGGCGATCATCGTGTTCGGGTGCTTCACCGGCCTGGCCCCTTCAATTTTTCCTTCTTGTGCAATGAAGGAGCGCACGCGGCGCGGGCGCCAGTGGTCGTCTTCCTCAACAACGACATTGAGATCGTCGACCGGCAATGGCTGCAACCGCTCCTGTCGTGGGCCGCGCAGCCAGATGTCGGCGCGGTTGGTGCCAAGCTTCTCTACCCCTCCGGCCGCCTGCAGCACGGCGGAGTCGTCGTCGGTCTCGCCGGGTCGACCGGACATATCGATCGCGGCGCGCGGCGCGGCGAGCCCGGCTATCTCGCCCGTCTGACAGTGCCCCATGAAGTGTCGGCGGTCACCGGCGCCTGCCTGGTCGTGCAAAAGAAGAAATTCGACGCCATTGGCGGCTTCGACGCCGAGCACTTGCCCGTCGAACTGAACGATATCGATCTTTGCCTGCGTCTCGACGCCCGCGGCTGGCGCACGATCTTCACGCCGCAGAGCGTCCTCATCCACCATGAATCGGCCTCGCGCGGCCGATCGCAGGCGCTGAGCCCGAAATATGAACCCGAGCGTACCTTCTTCCGAAGCCGATGGGGCGCGCGGCTGCGCGACGATCCCTATTTCCATCCCGCCCTGTCGCTGGTGTCGATTCGCACGGCGCTGGGATAGTCATGCCCGCCGGCTCTCGCCAAACCTGGCGGCCGCGGCGTGGCGACGCGGAAACTACACGCAGCTCCGCCGGGCGAAGATCGACAGACAGGGGCCGTTCGGCTGGTCGGTCAGCTCGTGTGCAGTGCGGACGTCGTCGAACCCGAGAAGGCGGAGGACCGCCAGGATGTCGTCGCGTTCCATCCAATAGTGGCGGTCGACCATGCCGCCACAGTAGGAGTTGGCCTTCCACGCCCCGTGATAGCTCCGACAATGCAGCGCCACGGCATGGCCGCGAAAGTCGACCCGCTCTACCTCGCCCGAAAACGCCGCACGGCGCGCGTCGCCGACCGGCATGGCCGCATCGCTGTAGTAGTGCGTCCAGATGTACAGTGCGTCGGTGTGCGCCGCGATGAGGTCCAGCAACCGGAGCGGATCACTCATGTGGTACAGCACGCCCGACGCGACGATCAGGTCGTAGCGGATCTCGGTCTGCTCCAGCCATGGCAGGAAATTGCCGTGCAGGAACTTTGCCCGCTTGATGTCGAGCAGTTCCTTGGTGATCAGGCACCTTAGGAACGACAGCTTGTTGGCCTCGACGGCATGGATGAACTCGGGCTGCTGCTGGTCCAGCATGTAGGTCTGCATGGCCTCGAGCGGCCCCAGTTCAAGGATCTTGCGACCCGCAACCGATCCGAACTGCTCCAGGCACCACGACACGCGGCCATCGGCATACAACGGCGCCGTACCCGCCACGGCCGCGATGTGCGGCGGCATGGCGCTGCTCCAGCCAGGCACGGCATCGACGGCGTTCTGAGCGCTGGGGATGGTCTCGACGTACTGCCCGAGAACCGCATCGGAACCGCCAGCGGTGCGACCTGGCGCGCCCCGGCCGCCCGACGTGGCAACGGGCGCGCCCATTGGCCGACCAATCCAGCGTCGCGCGGCGGAGAGCATTCTGGCGAACACGACGCGGCTCCACAGTGACGTTTCATGACATCGCCGCCGCCCGGTCTGGCCGGATGACGTTGGCGACCCGTCCCTCTCCTGCCGGACCGTCAGGCAATCACTGGCTCTGACTGAACTGGCATCGCCGTGCCCTGACCGTCGGATGCGTACCGGCGACGGGCCGTGATCATCGATTGATGAGGAGATGGCCGCGCACCAGTCGCTCCAGCATCAAACCGAGAAAGATCGAAACTACGCCACAGCCGATGGTATAGGGCTTGTCCAGCACAGACGAATAGTCCTCATAGTACGCCGAGCGCATCCATTCGACCGTCTGCAGCGAGGGATTGAAGGAAAGGTAATAGCGCAGCGTTTCGGGCAGCGCGTCGACGACAAACAGGATGCCCGAGATGCCGTACATGACGACCGTGATCAGCATATAGCCGGTCACCCAGGTCGGCACGGCCATGGCGATGATGCCATTGACGATCCCGAAGCCGATCCCCAGCAACATGGCGGCGCCAAGCGCGAATGCCGCTTCCGTCGGATCCGGGGGCATGAAGTCGATGCCGTAGGCCCAGAAGATGACAAGCAGGAAGATGACCGTGCAACACGACCCGAGCAGCTCGAGGATGGCCCGGGCGAGCAAAATGTCGAGCACCTTGATGGCCGGAAACACCAGCAGCGGCCGGTTCATGATCAGCGACAGCATGGTGAAGCGCGACATGTACGAGAACGTCATGAACGGCACCAGACCGGTGGCAAAGAACACGGTCATGCTGTCGCCATATGGCGCGCGCCGCCCGAGCAACGAGAAGATCACGATCAGAACCAGGATGTGCACGAGCGGCCACGCGATGGCGACGAGAAAGCCCAGCCCGTGACCGAAAAAGCGGGTTCGCATGTCGCGCAGCATGATGGCCACGAACACACGAAACTGGGCCCGCAACAGCGCCGCCATTGACATCCGATCGCGAGATATGGCTCTCATCAGCCTGTGCTGGCCTTTCGGTCCTGAAACGTCGGTTGAGTCCGCTCGCACGGATATCCCCGGGTGACCCGCCAAACATGATTCAACTGAGTAACGTGTTCAAGTTCTACAAGACGCCGCAGCAGGTGAAGGTCATCCTTGACCACGTGTCGGCCGTCTTCGAGGCGGGATCGTCTTACGGCCTGCTGGGTGTCAACGGGGCCGGCAAGTCGACGGCGCTGCGGCTGATTGCGGGTACGGAACTGCCGAATTCGGGCCAAATCCGCCGATCGGTGCGCGTGTCGTGGCCGTTGGGCTTTGCCGGCGGCTTTCATCACCAGATGAGCGGCCGCGACAATGTCAAGTTCGTGGCGCGCATCTATGGCGAGGACGTGCGGCGGGTCGTCGATTTCGTCGAGGATTTTTCGGAGCTGGGCGACTATATCGACGCGCCGGTGTCGACCTACTCGTCCGGCATGATGGCCCGCCTGGCGTTTGGCGTCTCGATGGCGATCGAGTTTGACTGCTATCTGGTCGACGAAATCACCTCGGTCGGCGACGTCCGCTTCCAGCGACGCTGCGAGGAAGCGTTCACGCGTCGCCGCGAGTCGGCCGATCTGATTGTCGTTTCGCATTCGATGGCCACAATCCGGACATATTGCTCGCGGGGCGCCGTACTCGTCGACGGCCACCTGATGATGTTCGACTCGGTCGAAAAGGCGATCGAAGTCTATAATCGACTGAACCGTTAGGATGGAGCGCTCCGTGGTCGATCGACGGCCGGTGTGCTCTGTGAAATGCCGGCGTATCCGGCCAGGCCTGCCCGCATGAGAAACGACGACAGTCTGCCGTCAGGAATTCGCAAGCCACCGGCGCTGCGCCGCGCCGAAGCGCTGTCCGAGGCGCTGGCGGATGCGGCGCGGCGCCTGCGCATCTCCAAGCGGACCCGGCGTGTCTCCGGGACCGGCAGCTTCCGCATGCGGCGCCACGCGCGGCTGTTCCGCGCGGCCTTCATCGCCAGTTTTGTACTCGTTGTGGCCATTCCGAGTCTTGTCGCGTCCGTCTATTTTGGCCTGATCGCGTCGCCGCAGTACACCTCCGAAGCCAAGTTCGCGGTCAGGACCGGAGAGATGCCGAAGATGGACGGCATGGGCGCGATGACCGGCATTCCGGCCGCCAAGATCGCCCAGGACACCCAGGTTGTTACCAGCTTCATCGAAAGCCGGGCGATCGTCGAAGCGCTCGAGCAGCGGATCGATCTTCGTACGCTCTACAGCACCAGCGACGCCGACTGGTATGCCCGTTTCAATCGCGACAAGCCGATCGAGAAATTCGTCAAGTACTGGAAATCGATGACCGACGTCTCGATCCATGTTTCGTCCGGCATCGTGACGTTCTCGGTCCGCGCATTCACCGCCGAGGACGCCAAACGGATCGCCGACAACGTCATCCAACTCAGCGAAGCGCTCGTCAACGAGATGAACAGCCGCATGCTGCTTAGCACCGTGGCCGATGCGGAACGCGAGTTTGCCCGCGCCGCCGACCGGTTGGGCCGCGCGCGCAGCGAGTACCAGAGAGTACGCAACGCGGAAGGCTTTCTCGACGCCAACCAGGCAGGCCAGGCACTGGGAGAACTGGTTACCGTCCTGCAAGGCGAACGCCTGCGCCTGCAACAGGAGTACGACACCCAGCGGAAATCGGTCTCGCCGACGGCACCCCAGATGCGGACCCTGAGCGCCCGGATCAAGGCGCTGGATGACCAGATCGCCGAGCTCGAGGCCAAGATGACGACGCAACGCTCGACGTCTGTGACCGACAAGGTGCTGTCAGAATCCATGACCAAATTCGCCCAGCTGGATCTGGAACGCCGGATCGCCGAGCGCCAGTACACCGCGGCCGCCGCCGCGCTGCAGATGGCGCGGGCAACCAGCGAACGACAGCTCGTCTACCTTGTCGCCTTCGTGCAGCCGAGCGTGCCGCAGGAGCCGCGCTATCCGAGGCGGGCTCTGTTTACCTCAGCCATCGTCGCCGGCGCCCTGGTCGTGTGGGCCATATTCTGCGGGCTGATCAGCGTCGTGCGGAACCACATGGCGTAGTCTTCGACGCGCCATCCGGATTCCCGGGGCGTGCCACCCCGCCCATCGTCACGATGGCGGACCGCCCGGGCGTTCTAAGCCGCGCCGCGGGTGGCGCCAGCATTGAACGGCGTGGACACCACACATCCGGCCTGCCACGAATATCGGCGACAATCCGACGGCCACACAACGCCTGCGGGCGCACGTTTCGATGGTAAAATGCGATTGCAAGAATGGCGGCGATTTTGGTGGCGGTGACGGGCGTTTGGCGCGAATGCTAGCTTGAGGGCGGTTGGAGCGATGAGTTTATGAAGGCTGTAATCCTGGCGGGCGGCTACGGCACCCGAATCTCCGAAGAAACGGGCAGCAAACCGAAACCCATGGTCGAGATCGGCGGCCAGCCGATTCTCTGGCACATCATGCAGATCTTCTCGGCGCATGGCGTGAAGGACTTCATCATCTGCCTCGGCTACAAGGGCTACGTCATCAAGGAATACTTCCTGAACTATCGACTGCATCTGAGCGACGTGACGGTCAATGTCGCCAGCGGCGACATCCAGTTCCACCGCAACAGCGCCGAGGATTGGCGGGTTTCCCTCGTCGAGACCGGCCTGTCGACCATGACCGGCGGGCGCCTGCGGCGCATCCGGTCGTACCTCGATGGCGACGACTTCTTTCTGACCTATGGCGACGGCGTCGCCGATATTGACCTGACGGAACTGCACGCTTTTCACCGATCGCACGGCCGGCTGGCGACGGTCACGGCCGTGGTTCCGCCTGGCCGTTTTGGCGCCCTGGATGTTTCGGACCGACGGGTGACGGGATTCCGTGAAAAGCCGGCCGGCGACGGCGCAACCATCAACGGCGGTTTCTTCGTCCTGTCGCCCAAGGTGATCGACTACGTTGAAGGCGATGACACGGTCTGGGAGCGCGAACCGCTGGAAGGCCTGGCGCGCGACGGACAGCTGATGGCGTATTTCCACCGCGGTTTCTGGCACGCGATGGATACGCTGCGCGACAAGAATCATCTGGAATCGCTGTGGCTGGAGGGTCGCGCGCCTTGGAAGGTCCAGTAAATCCGGATCCCGGGTTCTGGGCCGGCCGCTCCGTCCTGATCACCGGCCATACCGGCTTCAAGGGATCATGGCTGACGCTCTGGCTCTCTCGGCTCGGGGCGAAGGTCCATGGCTTCGCGCTGCAGCCCGATACCGATCCCAGCCTGTTTCACCTTGCCGCCGACCGCCATGCCGTCACGCGCCTGGGCGACGTCCGCGATCTTGATGCGCTGCGCGCCTGCCTGGACGAGAGCCGACCCGAGATCGTGTTTCACATGGCGGCGCAGTCGCTGGTTCGCGCGTCGTACGACGATCCGGTCGGCACCTACGCCACCAATGTCATGGGGACGGTCAATCTGCTTGAAGCGGTCAGGCGAACCGACTCCGTCACCGCCGTCATCGTGGTGACCAGCGACAAGTGCTACGAAAATCGCGAGTGGCTCTACGCCTATCGCGAGACCGACCCCATGGGTGGCCACGACCCCTACAGCAGTTCAAAAGGGTGCGCCGAGCTTGTGACCGCTGCCTACCGCAGCGCCTTCTTCCCGGCGCAGGCGCGCTGTCGCGTCGCCTCCGCCCGGGCCGGCAACGTCGTGGGCGGCGGCGACTGGTCGGCCGATCGCCTGGTGCCCGATATCGTGCGTGCATTCGGTGCCGGACGTGCGGTGCCGATCCGCAATCCACACGCCGTGCGCCCCTGGCAGTACGTGCTTGAGCCCCTCTGCGGCTATATCCGCCTGGCCGAGCAGCTGGCGTCATCCGATGGCGCCGCCTATGCCGAGGGTTGGAACTTCGGGCCGGCGGACGAGGATTGCC
Source organism: Alphaproteobacteria bacterium (assembly GCA_026126245.1). Lineage (GTDB taxonomy): Bacteria > Pseudomonadota > Alphaproteobacteria > Reyranellales > Reyranellaceae > Vineibacter. Next base: position 1,885 of record JAHCJT010000004.1, on the reverse strand, counting down.
GCGCCGTCGCCTATATCGTCGCACGACTGGCCGCCGGCTGGGGCGGCGATGCAACCTGGACGGCGAGCCCGGGGCCGCACCCGCATGAAGCGTCTTTCCTGAAGGTCGACGCATCCAAGGCGCGGGCACGCCTGGGTTGGGAGCGTCGGCTGCGGCTCGACGACACGCTGGACTGGACCATGGCATGGTATCGCGCCCGCCTCGACGGCCGCGACGCGACGCGCCTGTGCCTGGAGCAGATCGAGCGTTACGAATCGCTGGGAGCGTAGTGTCTTGAGAACCCCGACTTGCCGCGCCTGCCGTGCCGCCTTGCGCCACACCTTTGTCGACCTCGGCATGTCGCCACTGTCGAATTCATATGTGCCGCGCGACCGGGCCGGCGACGGCGAGAAGTTCTATCCCCTGCACGCCTATGTCTGCGACTCGTGTTTCCTGGTGCAACTCGAGGAATTCGAGACGCCGGCGCAGATCTTCTCGGACTACGCCTACTTCTCCAGCTTCTCGACCGGCTGGCTGCGCCACGCCGAGGCCTATGCCGCCGCCATGATCCGCCGCTTCGCGCTGGGGCCACAGCACCGGGTCGTCGAGATCGCCAGCAACGACGGCTACCTGCTGCAGTATTTCGTGGCCCGCGGCATTCCCGTGCTGGGTGTCGAACCCGCGGCCAACGTCGCCGCCGAGGCGCGCAAGCGGGGCGTGCCCACCGAGGTGACGTTCTTCGGCGCCGAGAGTGCCCGCAAACTGTACGACGCCGGGGGTGGCGCCGACCTCATGGCCGCCAACAACGTGCTCGCGCACGTGCCCGATATCATCGATTTCGTGACCGGCTTTCGCATCATGCTCAAGCGCGAGGGCGTCGGCACGTTCGAATTCCCTCACCTCCTGAAGCTGATCGCCGAGAACCAGTTCGATACCATCTATCACGAGCATTTCTCGTATCTGTCGCTGGGCGTCGTACGCCAGATCCTGGAGCGGTGCGGCCTGCGCGTGTTCGACGTCGAGATGCTGCCGACCCATGGCGGCTCGCTGCGGGTCTATTTCTGTCACGCCGATGCCGGCCATGTGCTCGCGCCATCGGTGGCAGGCGTGCTGGCCAACGAAACGGCGGCGCAACTGGACGAGCTGGCCGGCTACGGCGGATTTGCCGGCAAGGTCGTCGAGATCAAGTGCCGTGCGCTCGAATTTCTGGTGCGGGCGCACGACGACGGCGCCACCGTGTGCGCCTACGGCGCCGCCGCCAAGGGCAACACCTTTCTCAATTACTGTGGCATCGGTCCCGAGTTCGTCCGCATGGTGGCCGACCGCTCGCCACACAAGCAGGGTACGCTGCTGCCCGGCAGCCGCATCCCGGTGGTCTCGCCCGAGGCGATGCTGGCCGCGAAGCCGGACTACGTGCTGATCCTGCCGTGGAACCTCAAAGACGAGATTGCCGAGCAAATGAGCGCGGTCCGCGCCTGGGGTGGTCGCTTCGTGACCGCCATTCCGCACCTGTCGGTGACATAGGGCGCAGCTGATGCGATTCCGGGAACTCGACCTGCCGGGTCTGTACCTCATCGAGCCGGAACGCCACGCCGACGAGCGCGGTTTCTTCGCCCGGACCTACTGCGAGGACGAACTCGGCACGGCCGGCCTCGTCAATCGATTCCGCCAATCCAGCGTTTCCTTCAACGCCCGCCGCGGCACCGTGCGCGGCATGCACTTCGCCCGCGCGCCGCACGAGGAAACCAAGATCGTGCGCTGCACGGCAGGTGCGATCCACGACGTCGTCGTCGACCTCAGGCCGGCCTCGCCGCGCTACCTTGCGGCGGCAGCGGTCCGGCTGTCGGCCGACAATCGCCACGCCCTCTACATCCCGCGCGGCCTGGCCCACGGCTTCCAGACGCTC
>JAHCJT010000399.1 GCA_026126245.1 Alphaproteobacteria bacterium | reverse complement strand
GGCCGATCAGGCGCGTGTGCGTGCCCTCGCCGCGGGCGCGCTGGTAGGCCAGTGCGATCTTCAGCGCGCTGTCGACCGCCTCGGACCCGGAGTTACAGTAGAAGGCATGGTCGAGATCGCCCGGCAGCATGGCGGCGTGCCGCGCCGCCAGCTCGAACGCCTTGGGATGGCCCATCTGGAAGCTGGGGGCGTAGTCCATCTCCTCGAGCTGGGCGGCAATCGCCTGCTTGATCTCCTCGCGGCCATGGCCGGCGTTGACGCACCACAGGCCGGCCGTGCCGTCGATCACCCGCCGGCCTTCCGGCGTCCAGTAGTGCACGCCCTTGGCCTTGGCCAGCAGCCGCGGGTTCTTCTTGAACTGCCGGTTGGCAGTGAACGGCATGAAGAAGGCTTCAAGGTTGTTGGCGGGGACTGTGGCGGCCATCGACGGACTCATTGGGTTGGAAGAAATGGCAGACGAACTCTTAGCACACTCCCTTCGCCGGGCGCAGCGTGGCGAAGGTGATCCAGGGCCGGAGGGGGGCGGACAAGGTGATCCTGGTTACGAACAGCCCGTCGGCTCCCCTCCGCCCCGTCGGAGCATCCCCCAGCTTCGCGGGGAAGGAAACTAGGCGGCCAGCGGCCTGGGACCCAGCGACAAGCCAAGGCTGTCGGCAACGGCGGCATGCACGATGCGGCCGCGATGCACGTTGAGACCTGCCCGCAGGTTCGGATCGTCGTCGAGCGCCGCCAGCCCGCGGGCGGCCAGGCGCAGGCCGAACGGCAAGGTGGCGTGGTTCAGTGCCTGGCTCGACGTCAGCGGCACCGCACCCGGCATGTTGGCAACGCAATAATGGATGACGCCGTCGACCACGAAGGTCGGATCGGCATGCGTGGTAGGCCGCGAAGTCTCGCAGCAGCCGCCCTGGTCGATGGCGACGTCGACGATCACGGCGCCCGGCTTCATCATCGCCAGAGAGGCGCGGGTGATGATCTTGGGCGCCCTGGCGCCCGGCACCAGCACGGCGCCGATCACGACGTCGGCGCCGCGCAGCTCCTGCTCGACGGCTTCGCTGTGGGCAAAGCGCGTGCGCGCCCGGCCGGCAAAGAGGTCGTCGAGCTGGCGCAATCGCGGCAGCGCACGATCGAGGATAACGGTGTCGGCGCCGAGACCGACGGCCATGCGGGCCGCCTGCGTGCCGACAGTGCCGCCGCCGATCACCACGACGCGGGCCGGCGGCACGCCGGGCACCCCGCCGAGCAGCAGACCGCGACCTCCGGTGTGACGGCGCAACGCCACTGCGGCGGCCTCGATCGACAGGCGGCCGGCGACCTCGCTCATCGGTACCAGCAACGGCAAGCCGCCGTGGGCGTCGGTCACAGTCTCGTAGGCAACGGCGCTGCACCCCGACGCCATCAGGCCCCTGGCCTGTTCCGGATCCGATGCCAGGTGCAGGTAGGTGAACAGGATCTGTCCGTCGCGCAGCTGCACCCATTCGCCGGGCTGCGGTTCCTTGACCTTCACGATCATGTCGGCGGCGGCGAAGATCTCAGCCGCGGTGTCGACGACCCGCGCGCCGGCCCGCCGATAGTCGTCGTCGGCTGCGGCGATGCCGGCACCGGCCTCCCTCTCGACCAGCACCTCGTGGCCGGCCGCCACGTATTCGCGCACCGACGCGGGCGTCAGCCCGACGCGGTACTCGTGAATCTTGATTTCCCTGGGCACACCGACGCGCATGGAAGACCTCCGTCGCCGCATCGATCGTCTATCGGGATATGGGGTTTGCTTCCCGGAAAAGAAGGCGGCGACGGACTGGCAAGACGCACGAAAACATCAGAAAATCATCGCGTGACGCAGGAAACCGGCACCATGACCCCCGACCGCATTGATATCGCCCTTCTGGCGGCCCTGACCCGCAACGCCCGCGCCAGCCATGTCGAGCTGGCCGAACAGGCCGGCCTCTCCAGCACGGCCTGCGCCCGACGGCTGAAGCAATTGGAAGAGAGCGGCCTGATCACCGGCTATCGCGCCACGCTCGGACTGAAGCAACTCGGCTTCTCGACCACGGTGATCGTGCGCATCACGCTGGACAGCCAGAGCGAGGAGGCGCTCGACGCCTTCGAGAAGGCGGTGGCGCGCTGTCCCTCGGTCCTGCAGTGCCTGCTGATGTCGGGCGACGACGACTATCTGCTGACCGTGCTGGCGCGCGACATCGAGGACTTCGAGCACATCCACAAGGGCCAGCTCTCGACCCTGCCGCGCGTGGCGCGCATCCACTCCAGCTTCGCCATCCGCGAGGTCATCAGCCGCCAGGTGCCGCCGACCGCCCTCGAACGCCTGCGCCGGCAGGCACGCTAGATTCGGCGGCCTGCCACAGGATTACGCCGTGTGGCGTGATCCGCTGCCCGCCGCCCTGGGCGGCGCTTTGAAGATGCCGCTGGCGCGGACGATGCGCCGACCATCGGCCGTGATGTAGCAATTGGCAAAGGCCAGCGAGCCGCTTGCCTTCTGGATATCGGCGCGCGCCTCGACCCACTGGCCGACCTGGGCCGCACCGGCGAAATCCGTAGTCAGGTTCACCGTGAGCAGGCCGCGCTGCGCGCCGGCGCTGCCCAGCGAGTAGCCGAGCACCAGATCGGCCAGGGTCACCAGCAGGCCGCCATGCGCAAAGCCGCGCCGGTTGCAGTGCCGCGCCTCGATGCGCAGGCCGAGCAGCAGCGCGCCGTCAGCCGCCTTGCGCTCGTACAATGGCCCGACTGCATCGAGGAAGGCGCTGGAATAGGCGAACGGCTCGAAGCCTTCCGGTATGGTGCCCATATCTATGGTGCCCACGTCTCGTTCCCGGCAACACCGCGATGACAGCTCATCGCCTGGCAAGAATTGTCGGCGGATTGCGGCCCGGCAAACGCAGTCGCCGCAACCTCGCTTGCGCCCGACGCAACGACAGCCCGCCTACGCGCGCGCCGCTTCCGCCATCAACCAGCGACGCACGGTGCGGATCGGGCCGGACCGCGCATCGCGCCGGCGATACAGCAGCCACCAGGCCTCGGATGGCGCAAAGGACGTGTCGAACGGCTCGACCAGGCGGCCGTCGTCCAGATAGGGCTGCACCAGATCGTCGAAGGCCAGGGCGACTCCCAGCCCGGCGGCGGCGGCTTCATAGAGCAGGTGCAGACCGTCGAACCGCAAGGTGCGCAGCGGCCGGAACGGCGGCAGCCCGGCCTCGGCGCACCAGCGGCGCCAGAACCCGCGTGGTCGCGAGACGCCCAGCAGCGCGTGATGCCGCAGATCGCCGGGCGTCCGCAGCGCGGCCGGCCCGCGCAACAGCCGCGGCGCGCAGACCGGCCGGCAGCGCATCGGCA
>JAHCJT010000398.1 GCA_026126245.1 Alphaproteobacteria bacterium | reverse complement strand
TAGACGGCGCGAAGGCGCGGGCAGAGCCGCCGCTCCGGCGTCGCGTTGGCCGACCAGTTTGCCGACTCGGGCGGACCGACGCGACGGAGGTCCACGACGTGACCACGCCGGCCGTCGCCAAACAGCCGCCATTCGGCGTCCAGCCAGGCCAGCAGCGTCTGTCGCATGCCCGGCGCGTAGCGCGCGCGTGCATCGCCGGCCTCGGGCGGCGCCGTGGCCGGTGTGACGGCGCAGGCGCCAACGCAGAGGGCGAGCAGCAATCCCCCTGACGCGCGGCGCACGCTTGTGTCACGCGCGATAGCTGCAATGTGTTTGCGACGACAACTCATGGCGCGCGTCGGCCCTAGCATGACGGTCTTGTGAGGCGGCCTGCGAAAACCTGATGCCGCGTTGCGTCGATGGACACCCTGCTTCATCGTGCGTTTGCCGCGGCCGTGGTCGGCGTCGGCAGGAGGAGGCGTCGCCGTATGCGGTTGTCGCGTTTGTCGTTGATGGCGTTTGTCGCCCAAGCCGTGCCGATTGCCGGTCTGGGCCTGCCGATCGTGGTCTATCTGCCGCCGTTCTACGCCGACGAGATGGGCCTGGGCCTGGCGGCGGTCGGCGGCATTTTCATGATCACCCGGTTCTTCGATGTTGCGGTCGACCCGGTGTTCGGTCTGCTGGCCGATCGTTGCCGCACCCGCTTCGGCCGGCGAAAGCCGTGGGTCGCGGCCTCGCTGCCGATCCTGATGCTCAGCGTCTGGATGATCTTCGTGCCCACCGGCACGGTCGGCGGCGGCTACGTGCTGGCCTGGCTGCTGGTGATGTATGTCGGCTGGACCTTCGCCACCATCTCCATTCTCGCCTGGAGCGCCGAGCTGGCCACCGACTACGACGCGCGCACCCGTGTGCAGGGCGCCTACCAGGCGGCGCTGATGGTCGGGCTGATTGCTGTCCTGGTGATCCCGGCGGCCTACGAGCTGATAGGTAGTCCGGCGCTGCGCGACAAAATGCGCGGCGTCGGCTGGTTCATCGTCGTGCTGCTGCCGGTCACATTCGTCCTCGCGTTGACCTGGGTGCCGGAAACGAAGGTCGTCGAGCACGGTCACATTCACTGGCGGGCCGCGCTCGCCGCCCTGGTGCGCAGTCGGCCGCTGCGACGCCTGCTGCTGGCCGACCTGATGGTCGGGCTGTCGAGCGGCGTGACGGGCTCGCTGATCGTGTTTGTGGCCCGCGACGCCTTCCGGCTCGGCGATCGCTCGGGCGTGCTGATGCTGATCTACTTCCTGATCGGGTGTCTGGCGATTCCGTTCTGGGTGTGGCTCAGCCGCCGCACCGAGAAGCACAATGCCCTGGTCTGGGCGCAGCTCTACTCCGTCGCGCTGATGCCGCTGGTGCTGCTGGTGCCGGCGGGCGACTTCTGGAGCGCGCTGGCTGTGATTGCGCTGTTTGGCCTGCCTTACGCCTCGCACCGCTTCCTGATGAAAGCCATGATGGCCGACATCACCGACGACGACCAGGCGACGACGGGCCGCATGCGCGCCGGGCTTTACTACGGCCTGCTGGCCATGACCGAGAAGATCGGCCTGGCGCTGGCCGTCGGCATCACCTACCCGCTGCTGGCCTGGATCGGCTTTCGCACCGGCGAATCCAACGACGCGTCCGCCATCCGCGGCCTGATGCTGCTGTTCGTGCTGTTGCCGGCCGGATTGCACGTGCTGGCGGCGCTGGTGTTGTGGCGCTTCCCGCTGGGCCGCGCCGCGCAGCGCGAGCTGCGGCAGCGCATCGAAGGCGGCGGCGTGGCGCAGTCGGCGCAGTGACAGGCTGTCTGGCGCGGGGCAAGGCGCGCCGGCAAGCCGTTACATCTCCCACGGCGGCGGGTCGAACTTGGCCGACAGGAAATCGACAAAGGCCGTGACCTTGGGCGGCAGCAGGCGACGGTGCGGGTAGACGGCCTGGATAGGGATCGCGTCGTCGGGCGTGAACGGCGTGAGGATCTGCTTGAGGCGTCCCTCGCGGATCGCCTTGGCGACGGTCAGCCGCGTCAGGCGGGCAATGCCGACGCCGGCCTCGGCCAGATGGTAGAGCATGTCGCCGTCGTCGGCGCGACAGTTGCCGCGCACCTGCAGCTCGCGCAGCGCGCCGTCGATCATGAACGGCCAGCGGTTCATGTGCAGCCGGTCGCGGAAGCCGAGGCAGTTGTGGCGCAGCAAGTCGTCGGGATGCGCCGGCTCGCCATGGCGCGTCAGGTAGGCGGGCGCTGCCACCACCACGCGGCGGTCTTCGCCGATCTTGCGCGCCACGAAGCTGGAATCGGCGAGGTGGCCGATGCGGAAGGCGACGTCGAAGCCCTCCTGCACCAGATCGACGACGCGGTCGGTGAACGACAGGTCGAGCTCGACGCCGGGATGGGCCGCCAGGAACTCCGGCACCAGCGGCAGGATCTGGTGCGAGCCGAAGGCCAGCGAGGTGGTGACCTTGAGCAGGCCGCGGGCCGCGCCGCCCTTCTGCCCGATCGCCGCCTCGGCGGCGTCGACATCGCCGATGATGCGCGCGGCATCAAGGTAGAAGGCTTCGCCGGCTTCGGTCAGCGCCAGCTTGCGCGTGGTGCGGTTGAACAACCGCACGCCCAGGCGCTCCTCCAGCCGCGTGATCAGCTTGCTGACCGCCGACGGCGTTAGCCCCAACTGCGGTGCCGCGGCCGAGAAGCCGTTGGCCTCGACCACCTTCACGAACGCCGCCATGTCACCAATACGGTCCATGCCGACCCCGATTACTGAACGAAATTCATGATGGAGCGGAATTCAGCAGGCGTACAGGCGAATCGGACGTGGAATTAGGCTGTGTGGCAGGATCGCCGCCATGACCGATACCGCCCTCTGGCGCCAGTACGCGCGCTACAACACCCTCGCGAATGGCCGCCTCTACGGAGCCTGCGCCGAGGTCGATGACGCCGTGCGCAAGCGCGACGTCGGCGCCTTCTTCGGCAGCCTGCACGGCACGCTGAACCATCTGCTGCTGGGCGACCGCATCTGGATGGCGCGCTTCGCGGGCGAAACGGTGCCGTCGACCGGCCTCGACGCGATCCTGTTCGAGGACTTTACCGTTCTCAGCGCCGAGCGCCGGGAGATGGACGCGCGCATCGAGCGGTTCTTCGCCACGCCGCCCGACGGCTTCTGGCGTCGGCCGCTGCGTTACGTCAACAACGAGGGCCGCGTGTTCGAAGATGCGCCGCCGCTGATCGTGCCGCACTTCTTCAACCACCAGACCCACCACCGCGGCCAGGCGCATGCATTGTTGTCGCTGCTGGGTCTGGGCCGTCGCACACCTGTGCTCGACCTGCACCGGGTGATCAAGCCGGGCCCGGAAA
>JAHCJT010000397.1 GCA_026126245.1 Alphaproteobacteria bacterium | reverse complement strand
CGCACCGACCAGTCCGGCGGCGGCAAGGTGAATACGGCCGACGAGCCGAACGAGACGGCGACGGTGACCACCAGCGGCGTCATGAGGAACACGACCGTGAAGACGGCAAAGGCCGCGACGATCCAGCGGGCGAGGCGTTCGCTGGTGGTCACGTGCTGCCTCCCAGCCGCCGCGCCAGCCACGTCGAAAACACGACGGTCGCCACGGCCAGGCTGAGCAGGATCACGGCCGTGGTCGAACCGAGCTGCTCGTTGCGCATCAGCAGGAAGGAGCGGCCGGTCAGGGTGGACAGCGTCTGGTAGCGATCGCCGATCAGCAGCGAGGGAATCACGAACATCGAGACGCTGAGCGAGAAGACAAAGGCGATGCCCGACACGATGCCCGGCAGGGTGAGCGGCAGGCCGATGCGGACAAAGCGGTAGAGCGGCGTGGCGCCCAGCGTGGCGCCGGCTTCGCTCAGCCGCGGATCGATCAGCTTCACCACCGAATAGATCGGCAGGATCATGAACGGCAGGAAGATGTTGGCGGCGCCCAACACAAGGCCGACCTCGGTGAACAGCAGCCGCTTCGGCTCGTCCCACAAGCCGAGGCCGACCATCAGCTGCGATACCACGCCGCCACGGCGCAGCACGATCTGCCACGCGAACGCCTTGACCACCACGCCGATCGACAGCGGCAGGATGATCGAGACCAGCATCACGACCTGCAGCACGACACCGGCGCGCGCCAGCGCAATCGCGGCCGGATAGCCGATGGCCAGGCAGACCAGCGTCACCCACAGCGCCGCGCTCAACGTATTGCCCACGACCCGCCAGTTGAAGGGATCGCTGAAGAACGCGACGTAGGGCTGGACCGTCGCCCCTGTGGTACCGCTGAAGCTCTTCATCAGCAGCCAAAGCAACGGAAACGCATAGACGAAAAGGAGGTAGAGCACTGCCGGGATCATCAGCAGCGCGACCGGATCGCGCCACGGCGAGTCGGCGCGCATTGTCAAGCCGGCTCCGCCGGGTAGACCAGCGTGTCGGCCGCCGACCAGCCAAGCTGCAGCGTCGTGCCGGCCGCCGGCAGGCCGCTCGCCAGATCGGCCGTCTCGACCAGCAGCTGATCGCCCTCGGCCGCGGCGAAGTGCAGCTGGATCTTCGAGCCCTGGAAGACGGCATCGCGCAACGCGGCGCTGATGCGGTTGTCGCTGCCACTACCCACCTGGATACGCTCCGGGCGCATGGCCACCAGCACGTCGCTGCCGGCCATGAAGCTGCCGCGCCCGACGATGCGCCCAGCCGCCGTCTCGACGCTGACGGTCTGCGGCCCGGCGTCGCCGACAACCTTGCCGCGCAGCCGCGAGGAGAGCCCGACGAATTCCAGCACGAAAGCGGATTGCGGCCGGCGGTAGATCGCCTCGGGCGTGGCCAGCTGCTCGATCGCGCCGCGGTTCATCACCGCGATTCGGTCGGACATGGTCAGGGCCTCATCCTGGTCGTGCGTCACGAAGATCGCCGTGGTGCCCAGTTCGCGCAGCAACCGCTTGAGCTCGATCTGCATGGTCTCGCGCAGCTTGCGGTCCAGCGCCGAGAACGGCTCGTCGAGCAGCAGCAGCTTGGGACGTACCGCCAGCGCACGGGCAACGGCAACGCGCTGCTGCTGGCCGCCCGACAGCGCGCGTACCGAGCGGTCGGCGAACGCCGACAGGTGGACCAGCTCGAGGAAGCGGCCGACCGCGTCGCGTATCTCGCTTGCACCGCGCCGGCGGGCCTTCAGGCCGAAGGCGACGTTCTCGGCGACCGTGAGATGGGGAAACAGCGCGTAGTTCTGGAACACCACACCGACGTCGCGGCGGTGCGGCGGCCGGCCGGTGATATCCTCGCCGTCGAGTTTCACGCTGCCGCTGTCGGCCGCCAGAAGGCCCGCGACGATGCGCAGCAGCGTGGTCTTGCCACAGCCCGACGGCCCCAGCAGCGAGACGAACTCGCCCTTGCTGACACCGAGGTCGACCCCGCCCAGCACCGTCGCGGCGCCGAACGCCTTCTGCGCGCCGACGACGTCGAGGAAGCTGTCGTTGGCCACGTCGATGGTCAGATCGCCATGTCGCGGTCCCAGCGCGCCACCCAGCCGGCGCGTTCCTTGGCGACGAACTGCCAGTCGAGGCTGTGGACCTTGACGTCGGCCGCCATGCCCGGCGGCGGCGGCGCGCCGACGTTGGACGGAAACGCGTAGGTCTCGGGCAGCAGTTTGGTCTGCATCTCGACACTGAGCAGCGAGTCGATGAACGCGCGTGCCAGATCGGGCGCCGGGCCGTCCTTGACCATCGCCACGCCCGCCGGTCCGACGAAGATGCCTTCCTTCGGCACGTTCATCTTGATCGGCGCCTTGGCCTTCTCGCGCGGCACAACGACCGAGGAGAAGGCGCTGGGAATGATCCAGGCCTCGCCCTGCTCCAGCAGGTTGAAGGCCTGTGGAATCTGCGTGTAGATGGTCAACAGGTTGGGCTTCAGCGTCTTGATCTTCTTGAAGCCGGCATCAATCTCATACTGTGCCTTGTCGATCGGTTTGCCGGTCTCCAGGTGCGCCGCCATCACCAGGTTGGCCAGCCCTTCGGTGTTCTGCAACGAAGGCACCACGACGCGGCTCTTGAACTTGGGGTCGTAGATGTCGCCCCACGACGCGATGCCCGCCGGCAGTTCCTTGGTATTGGTGGCAACGCCCTGCCAGGGTTGCAGGTAGTTGGACCACATGCCGTCCAGGTGGATGGCCGACGGCCGGGTCTTGGCCAGATTGGGAATCGCCGCCGGCGTCAGCTTCTCGAGCAACCCCTCCTGCACGGCCAAGATCATCACCGGGTCGTCCATCAGGACGACCGAGAGATACTGCTTGCCTTTGTTCTTCTGCATCTTCTCGAGGTTGACCAGCGACTTGGTCCCCTCGAACACCACCTTGCAGCCGTGCGCCTTCTCAAACGCCGGCCCCATGGTGCCGTTCATCCACGACGCCATGCTGGCGGCGCCACCAACGACGATCTCTTTGGTCTCGGCGTGGACAATGGCGGGAAACCCCGCGATCGCTGCGGCGCCGATGCCGCCGCCCGCGGCCAGAAGCCCTCGACGCGACAAGTGCGGCGCCTTGAACCGACCGATCGTCATGGCAGCAGCCCTCCCCTTTCGGATACCTTCCCCGCACGGCCCGAAGCAATCGGTGTGCCAAGGAATGCGGATCCCGGCCGGGAATCGACGCGGCCCGTGCGCAGGAGGCTAACGCCACCCGTTGGAGCTCCCGTCAGTATGCGCCGCGCCGGGGTACTAACCGCGGCGCAGCGCCGCCAGCCGCGGCAGGTGAAGCATCTGGTCAGGTTGTGGGCGAGGCACTCCCCTTGTCGG
>JAHCJT010000396.1 GCA_026126245.1 Alphaproteobacteria bacterium | reverse complement strand
CCGCAGGCGCTCGCCGACGGCCGCCGCCGTGGCGCCGCCGACGCCGCTGTCGACCTCGTCGAACACAAGCGTACGCGCATCGCCGACCTTGGCCAGCGCCAGCTTGAGCGCCAACATGAAGCGGGACAGCTCGCCGCCCGACGCGATCTTGCCGATCGGACCGGGCGCCATGCCGGGATTGGTGGCGACCAGGAACTCGACACGGTCAATGCCGTGCGCCGCCCAGTCCTTCTCCGCCTGCACGTCCAGGCGGGTGACGAACTTGGCGCGTTCCAGCTTCAGAGGCGCCAGTTCGGCGCTGACCGTGCGATCGAGTCGCGCCGCCGCCTTGGCCCGCGCCGTCGACAGCGCCTGCGCTGCCGCGGCATAGACATCGCGGGCGCGCCGCGCGTCGGCCGCCAGCTTCTTCTGGCGCGCCTCGCCATCGTCGAGCGCCGCCAGTTGTTCGGCCATGCGCTGGCGCAATCCGGCCAGCGCGCCGACCGTGGTGCCGTGCTTGCGCGCCGCGGCGCGCAGCGCGAACAGCCGCTCCTCAATTCGGTCGAGCTTGGCGGGATCGACCTCCAGCGCGTCGCGCGCCTGCTCGAGCTGAGCCTGGGCCTCGACCGCCTCGGACAATGCCCGCTCCAGCGCCGCAATCGCGGCGTCGAGCCGGCCGGCCGCCTGGTCGGCGTGCCGTTCGACCAGCCGGTGCGCGTGGCGTAACGCGATGGATGCGCCTTGGTCGCGCTCCAGCTCCGCCAGCGCCGCGGCCACCGCCTCGCCGATCGCCGCGCCATGACGCAGCAACTGACGCTCGGCGGCCAGCCGTTCCTCGTCGTCGGCCTTGGGATCGAGCCGCTCCAGTTCGGCGACGGCATGGCGCAGATAATCTTCTTCGCGCCGTGCCTGCTCGTAGTCGGCCTGCGCCGCTTGGCGTGCCGTCTCGGCTGCCCGCCAGGCCCGCCACGCGACGTCGACCGCCGCGGCCTCGGCCTGCAGCGCGCCGAAGGCATCCAGCGTGGCGCGATGGTTGACCGGCACCAGCAAGCCGTGCTGCTCGAACTGGCCCTGGATCTCGACCAGCGTTTCGCCCAGCCGCTTCAGCATCCCGACCGAGGCGGGCTGGTCGTTGACGAAGGCGCGTCCGCGCCCGTCGGCGCCGACGATGCGGCGCAACAGTAAGGTCGCACCTTCGTCGGCAATGCCCTGCTCGGCCAGGATGGCATGCGCCGGATGGTCGGCGGCCAGCGAGAATTCGGCGGCGACCACGGCCTGACCGGTGCCGCCGCGGACGATGCCGCTGCCGGCCCGGCCGCCCAGCGCCAGGCTGAAGGCATCGAGCAGGATCGACTTGCCGGCACCGGTTTCGCCGGTCAGCACGTCGAGGCCGGACGCCGCTCCCGCTCTGGCGGGCGGCGCAAACGCGAGGTCGAGCTTCTCGATCAGGACGAAATCGCGGATCGACAGGCCGAGCAGCATCGCGATGCGGCCCGCGGCGTCAGAAGATCGATTTCCAGATCCGGGTCAGCCACGAACGCTCGGTGCGTTCGGGCCGCAGATCGACGCCCTCCAGCAGCAGATAAGAGTCGGCGTACCAGTCGCTGCCGGGATAGTTGTGGCCCAGCACGGCGGCGGCCATCTTGGCCTCCTGCTGCACGCCCAGCGCGAGATAGCACTCAACCAGCCGGTGCAGCGCCTCCGGCGTGTGCGTCGTGGTCTGGTACTTCTCGATCACCTGGCGATAGCGGTTGATCGCCGCCACGTATTGCCGCTGCTTCTGGTAGAAGCGGCCGACGTCCATTTCCTTGCCGCCCCGATGGTCGATGGCGAGGTCGACCTTCAGGCGGGCGTCGCGGGCGTAGCCGGTTTCGGGGAAACGCTTGACCACGTCGGCCAGGGCATTCAGCGCCTGTTCGGTGATGCGCTGGTCACGCCCGACGTCGGCGATCTGTTCGTAGTAGCACAGCGCCTTCAGGTAATAGGCGTAGGCGACGTCGCGGTGGCCGGGATGCAGTTGGATGAAGCGGTCCAGTGCCAGGATCGCCTCGTCGTACTTGTTGGCCTGGTAATACGAGAAGGCGGCCATGACCTGGGCCTTGGTCGCCCACACCGAGTACGGATGCTGGCGGTCGACCTCCTCGAACGCCTTGGCGGCGGTGACGTACGAGCTGGTGCCCAGGGCGTCGAGGGCGGTGTTGTAGAGCTGCTCGACCGGCCGCTCGACGTAGTTCTTGTTGTCGTCGTCCTTGCTGCCGCAGGCGACGAGCGCCAGCACGCACGCGGCGCCGAGCGCCGCCGCGCGGCCGGCGCGCAGGGCGGTTCGGATCGAGACGTACGGGATCGTCATGACGCGTCTCTCCAGCAAGCGGCGGCGTGGGTGTAGCCGTTTTTACCATGCCGCGAAAGCGCGGCGTAGAGCCGCCGCCGCGGCCAAAAAATCGGGGGCCAACTGGCCCCCGAAAGTCGCTTCTGCTGGAGAAAAACGGCAATCCGACGATCAGTTGGCCTGGCGCCGCAAGAAAGCCGGAATCTGCAGATCGTCCTCGTCACGCGGCGCCTTGGCCCGGTCGGCGGGATCGAGCCCGGCGATCTTGGGCTGCGGCGACGCGGCAACCGGCCGCAGCGGCGTCGGTGCCGGCGGCGCGGCCTCCGGCGGGCGGGTCGCGATCACCGGCTCGACGGCGTGCGGCGGTGCGCTGCTGGTCGGCCGACCCCCGCCGACCAGGCCGGTGATGCGCTGGAAGATGTTCGGGCTGCGGCCGCCGGCATCGCCGCGCGACGGTGCGCTCTGCCGCGGCGCGGGCCGCTGCGAGAGGCGCCAGTCATGCGATGCATTGGACCGGATCGCCGCCGCCGGCATCGTCGCCGCCGGTGTGACGACCGGCGCGGCAGCCGCGGCGGCCGGTGCCGCCGCCACCAGGGGCAGCTCGGCCTCGACCGGCGCCGCGCCACCGCGCGAGCGGGCCTCGGGCGCGTCCGGCGAGGGGGGCAGGAGGCGACGCAGCTCGGCCATGCGCCGGTCGAGGTTCTCCAGGAGGACCGCCTTCTGGCCGCTGGCGGTGGCCGCCAGGAGGGCGCGCGCCTCGCCCGGCTCGAGGAAGCGGGCCGGCGCCGGGCCGCGGAAGTCGAGCGGCTGGTACCCGGGCCGCTCCTCGGCGAGCAGCCAGAGCGAGGCGTGGGTGACGCGGCGGGTCTCCACCAGGCCGTCCAGCACCACCTGCGCCAGCTCGGCCGGGTCGATGACCGTGCCGCAGCGATCGCGCAGGCGCTCCAGGCGCCGCACCAGCTCGTAGCGCTCGTGGAAGAGCGTGGCCACCACCCACTCCTCCACGCGCGTGCGCAGGGGCTCGAAGAGCGAGAGGATGACGAACGAGGCCACCACGGTGTTGAAGTAGAAGAGCTCGCGCCGGTCGCCCACCCAGGAGACCA
>JAHCJT010000395.1 GCA_026126245.1 Alphaproteobacteria bacterium | reverse complement strand
CTACACCAGCTTGCGCAGCTCGGTCTTGAGGATCTTGCCGTAGTTGTTCTTGGGCAGCGCGGCGATGAACTTGTAGTCCTTGGGCCGCTTGTAGCGCGCGATGTTGTCGAGGCAGAGCGCATCGAGCTCGGCCTGCGTCGCGCTCTTGCCCTCGCGCAACACGATGAAGGCCACCGTCTCCTCGCCCCACTCCGGATGCGGCCGGCCGACGACCGAGCATTCCGCCACCGCCGGATGGGTGTTCAGCACGTCCTCGATCTCGCGCGGGTAGATGTTGGAGCCGCCGGAAATGATCATGTCCTTCGAGCGGTCCTTGAGCGTCAGGAAGCCGTCCTCGTCGAAGCAGCCGACGTCGCCGGTCCACAGCCAGCCGTCGCGCAGCGACTTCGCGGTGGCCTCGGGATTCTGCCAGTAGCCGCTCATCACCGTCTCGCCGCGCACGATGATCTCACCGACGTCGCCGGTCGGCATCGGCCTGCCGTCCTCATCGACGACGCGCACCTCGACGCAGGAGTCCGGCAGGCCGGCCGAAGCCAGGCGCTGTTCCCATTTCGGATGGTCGCGATTGGCGTGTTCGGCGCGGCTGAGATGCGTGATGGTCATCGGGCTCTCGCCCTGGCCGTAGAGCTGCGTCATGACGTTGCCCAGCAGCTCGAGCGACTTCTTCAGGTCGCTGACATACATCGGCGCGCCGCCGTAGCTGATGGTGCGGATCTCGCCCGGCCTGATGTCGGCGGCGGCAGGGTGATCGATCAGGCGCTTCACCATGGTCGGCGCCAGGAACACCGTGGCGTCCGGCCAACGGCGCAGCAGCGCCACGGTCTCGGGCACCTCGTAGCGGCCGCTGTCGGGAAACACCTGCACCGCGCCACGCCCCAGCAGCGGGAAGTTCCACAGGCCCGATCCGTGACTGATCGGCGCGACGTGCAGGATCGACCCGCCCGGCTCCGGCCGATCGACATCGGCGTAGTAGTTCAGGCTCATGGCCAGCAGGTTGCGATGAGTCAGGGTGGCGCCTTTCGGGCGCCCGGTGGTCCCCGAGGTGTAGAATAGCCACGCCGGATCGGTCGGCGCGGCGTCGGCGATCGCCACCGGATCGCCCACCGCCATGAAGATGTAGTCGCGGGTGGTGGTGTCGACGATCCGTTCCAGCGCCGGGCATTCGCCCTTGATCGTGCTGATGCTCTCGACCAGATCCGGCGTCACAATGCAGACCCGCGCGCCGGAATTCTGCAGGATGAAGGCGAGCTCGCGGGGATGCAGCTTGGCGTTCATCGGCACCGCAACCAGGCCGGCGTGCCAGATGGCGTACATCGACTCGATCGCCTCGACGCCATTGGTCATCGCCAGCGCCACGCGGTCGCCCGGCAGCAGTTTCAGGCGCTGCCGCAAGTGCGTGGCCATCACCGACACCTTGCGCAACAGATTGCGGTAGTTCAGGTGCGGTGCCTCGCCCCTGGCCAGCGCGATGTGCTCGGGAAAGGCCCGAGCCGACTTGATCAGCAGATTTGCGATATTCATGCCCGGCTCCGTCGGCCGCGACGATGCCATGCGCGGCGGTGGCAGGAAACCCTCCTGCGTCCGCGGCTCTGTGCGTGTGGTCCCGCACGCACCGCTCGGTCCGGCGATCTGGCTCGATTCCCCGCTGGATCCGGCGTGACGGGAAGGTTGCGGCGTCGGCCCGCCGCTTGCCATAGTCGCGCCGCGCAGCGGCGGGAGTCGACATGAGCGTGACGGAAGTCGAGTTCGCGATCGTCGGGGCGGGCATCGCGGGTGTGTCGTGCGCCTACGATCTCGCTGACGGCGGCACGGTGGCGATTCTGGAGCGCGAGCATGTGCCCGCCTACCACACCACCGGTCGCTCGGCGGCGCTGTACACCGAGACCTATGGCAACGCCGCGATCCGCGCCATCACCGTGGCCAGCGGCATCTTCTACCGCCGTCCGCCGGCCGGGTTCGCCGATGTGCCGCTGCTGTCGCCGCGCGGCGCGCTGTTCATCGGCACCGCCGAGCGGGACGCGGCAATGGATGCGGCGCATGCCGAGTTCCATGCCCTGGTCGCGAGCGTGCGGCGCACCGGCAAGGCCGAGACCCTGAAGCTGCACCCCCTCCTCAATCCCGACGCTGTCGCCGGCGGCGTCTACGAACCCGACGCCGAGGACATGGACGTCGCCGCCATCCATGGCGGCTTCCTCAAGGGCGCCCGCGCCAGGGGCGCCACCCTGCAGCTGAACGCCGAGGTCGTCGGCCTGTCACGCCGCGCCGGTAAGTGGCATATCGCCCTGAAGGGCGGCGACACGGTGGTCGCAACGACGGTGATCAACGCCGCCGGTGCCTGGTGTGACGAGCTGGCGGCGCTGGCCGGCGCCAAACCGATCGGCCTGGTGCCCAAGCGGCGCACCGCCTTCACCTTCGACGCGCCCGAGGGCGTGGACATCCATGCCCTGCCGATCGTCGTCGACATCGACGAGACCTTTTACTTCAAGCCGGAGGTCGGCCAGTTCCTCGGCTCGCCGGCCGACGAGACGCCCAGCCCGCCCTGCGACGCGCAGCCGGAGGAACTCGACATCGCCATCGCCGTCGAGCGCATCGAGGCGGCCTCCAGCCTGCGCGTGCGACGCATCAAGAACAAGTGGGCCGGCCTGCGCAGCTTCGTGGCCGATGGCGATCTGGTGATCGGGTTTGACCAGGCTTGCCCGGGCTTCTTCTGGCTGGCCGCGCAGGGCGGCTACGGCATCCAGAGTGCGGCCGGCGCCAGCCTGCTGGCCGCCAGCCAGATCGTGGGCGAGCCGCTGCCGGCCGAGCTGGCGGCCCATGGGGTCGATGAGGCTGTGCTGTCGCCGCGCCGGCTGCGCCGCACCGCGCCGTCGTAGCGCGCGCCCCGGCTGCGGGGCGGGGCAGCTGGCTTGCGGTGGTGGCTCAGGCGCCTGCCAGCGCCCGCAGAGCGCCCGGATCGAGCAGGTTCAGGATGCGGCCGGAGCCGCTGATCAGGCTGCGCTCGCGCAACTGGCGCAGCACGCGCGACAGGGTTTCGGGCGCGATGCCCAACTGCGCGGCGATCATGCGCTTGCGCTGGCGCAGCAACACGGCCAGCGTGCCGGGCGCGCCCTGCGCCGGCTCGGCATGGCGCAGCAGCCATTCGGCGCAGCGCGCCTCGGCGTCCTTGGCCAGCCGGCTGACCGCCAGTTCGGCCTGCTGGCGGTGCGCCGCCGCCATGTCGCGCAGCAGCGCCTGGGCCGGCGCCGGCATCTCGCGCAGCCCGGCCACGAAGTCGCGCAGCGGCACGCGCCGCAACTGCACCGGGCCGTCGGCCACGGCGTCCACCACCGGCGCTTTGTCCAGCACGGCGCAGCCGACGTTCAGCCAGGCCGGGCCTTCGACCAGCCCCATCTGGTGCGCCAGTGCGCCGTTTTCCACCACGCCCAGGGCCACAC
>JAHCJT010000394.1 GCA_026126245.1 Alphaproteobacteria bacterium | reverse complement strand
CGCAATACGGCGGCGAGCTGCGCGCCAACGACCTGCTGAACCAGGCCGCCTACGTGCGCCAGCAGGGCAAGGCGGCGAAGCAGTCCAGCCTGCTCAAAGCCGGCACCACGCTGGTCGGCGGCGGCGTCAGCCTCGCCGGCAAGTACGGCCTGTTCGACGACTCGCGTTCGTACTCGAGTACCTCGCGGCACGAGGCCTTCCACGGTGGGTTGTACCGCTGATGGCCCTGTTCCCCGACAAACGGGCGCTGGGCGCTGGCCCGTCGCTGCGCGTCGAGCGGCGCCTGCCGCCGACCGGCGGGACCGCGCCGCTGGCCGAGGCCGCCGATACGCTCGGCCGCACCGTCGCGAGCGTCGGCGCGGTGTTCGAGAAGCGCGCGGCCGATGCCGAGTCGTTCGACGCCCAGGCACGGCTGATCGACTTCAAGGACCGCTGGGCGCAGCGCCTGGCCGAACGGCAGCGCGAGATGGAACCCGGCGCCGCCGGCTTCCGCGACGCCATCCAGCGCAAATTCCTCGACGACGCCGACGCGTTCCACGCCAGCCTGCCGCGGCACCTGCGGCCGGAGCTGACGCTGAAGCTGCGCGAGTTCGAGAGCCAGGTCGTCGGCACGGCCGGCAGGATCGAGACCGCCGAGGGTGAGCGCTTCGAGCTGGGTCGCATCGACGAGGCGCACAAGAAGCTGCTGGCACGCGTCGCGCAGAATCCGGGCGCGCTGCCGGCGGCGTTGGCTGAAAGCGACGCGCTGATCGACGCCAGCACGCGCCTGACGGCGGTGCAGAAGGATGAGATGAAGCGCAAGTCGGCGGCGCAATTCGCCGACACCCAGAAAGCGGCAACCGCTCGTGCCGCGCAGCAGCAAGCTGCCAGGCTGATCGGTCAGTTCGACGAGTTGCTCGCCGCCGATCCGGACAAGGCCGCCAGCTGGCTTGATGCTAACAAGCCGGCGCTCGATCCGAGGCTGTTGGCCGGCATGCGTGCGCGCCTCGACGATGCGCGCAAGCGGCGGACAGCGCGCGACATCGCAAATGACACAGGGCCCAGCGAAACACCGACCGCGGAGCAAGATGTGCGGGCGGGGCCCGCGCCGAGGCCGAACGCCGCCGACTACACTGAGCCGGCGCGCAAGAAAGCCGAGGCACGCACCGATGCGTCGCCCGAACTGACGGCGCTAGCCGAACAAGCGGCGCGGGACAAATACGAACGGCACCTCGCCGACTGGAATCGACTCACCCGCGCCGCCTTGAAGGCCGCCTACGACTGGGCCGACGCCAACCCCGGAGTCTCCCTCTCGCAAATGCCCCCCGGCATTTGGCCCGCCTTGGACTACCAACAGCGGCGTGACGTCGCGAGCTACGTCGCCGCCAAGGGCAAGGTCACGACCGATCCTTCGGCCTGGTACAGGCTGCAGAAGCTGGCGACTACCGACCGCGACGCGTTTTCCGACCTCGAACTGCTCGATTACAAGCGCACGCTGTCGCCCGATGATTTTAGGGCCGTCGCGGCGCTGCAGGCCAAGGCGAGGGCCGGCGATCCGGGCAAGGACCTGGTACGCCTTCGCAAGGTCAACGACATGGTCGGCGACGCTCTGCGTGGCCTCGGTGTCAACCCTGATGCGGCGGCCGGTACATCCGATGAGCGGCGCAGCGCCACTTTGCGCCGACTGGTGCAGGATGAATTGACGGCTCTGGAGAGCTTCAAAGGCAAGCCTGCCGACCCGGCAGAGATCCAAGCCACCATTGATCGACTGACCATCAAGCTGGCCGACACGCGGCGGCCCCTCAAGATGCCATTGGTGGTCGGACCCGGGATTTGGGTTCCCGGCGTCTCGGTGCCGTTGCCGTTTATGACGCCCGATCGGCGGGCCTTCGAGTTTGTCATCGATGATGTGCCTGCTGCCGACCGCAAGAAAATCGAGGCGGCGTTGCGGCGGCGTGGACTGCCCGTCAACGATAACGCCATCGTGTCGCTCTACGCCCGCCAGAAGGCGCGGGAGCATGCCAAGTGAGCGGCGGCAACGTCTACGACGCGCTCCTGGCCGAACAAGACCGCGCCTCTCCGCCCGATGCGACTGGAGAGTATGACCAGCTGCTTCAAGAGGACGAATTGGATCGTTCGATCCGCATCCGTCGGCATATGGTCGATGCCGAATCGGCGGATCCCGCTGTCGTCGCGCGGTCGATGCAGCTGTCTGCCGAAGCCGGTGTCCCGTATGACGTGGTCGAGCGCAACCGGTCTGTCGTCCAGGCCCGCGTCGACGCCGACCGCTATGACTCGCTTCTCAACGGTAGCCCTGCCATCGGCCGCTGGATCGCCGCCGATCCGCTCAACGCCAAGATTGCCCGGGACGACTACGAGCGGCTGAGCGGTATTGAAAAGTCTTGGAACGAGCTGAGGCGCTTCGGCTACGGCCTCACACAAGGCGGCGCGGCTCTCTATGGTGCGACGCTCGCGAAGAGGCTGGAGGACATCAAGAAGGTCGAGGAGAAAGCCGCGAGCGGCGAGGCCTTGTCGCCGTACGAACGCGGAATCCTCGGAAACGCCGCTGAATACCGGCGACGGGCAAGCGAGGCGCTGGCGCGACAGATCGGCAAGGTCGCGGAAGCCGAAAGGCAACTGGCCGAGATCCCGATGCGCCCGGCGCTGCGCGAGATGAACGAGGCTCAGACGTTCGCGAACGCGTGGCAGGCGTTCCTGAAGGATCCTGCGGGGATCATCCTGGACCTCACGTTGCAGTCGCTGCCCAGCCTCGTCGCGGGCGTTGGCGGCACTCTCCTCGGCGGACCTGGAGGCGGCATCGCGGCGACAGGATTGTCGTCGGCCGCCCAGGAATTCGTCACCGGCATCGTCGACAACCTTCAGGATCTCGGCGTCAAGACCGACGACCCGAAGGCGCTTGAAGCGGCGGTCCGGAACCGCGAACTGATGGCCGAGGTGCGGCGGCGTGCGGCGATCAAGGCCGCGATTGTCGGCACATTCGATGCGGCGACTATGGGCGTCGCGGGTTTGACGCTGGCGCCCAGAAAGATTGCGGGGCGCATGCTAGCGCCCGTCGTCCGGCAGGCGCTCAACGTTCCCGCTCAGTTCGCGGTGCAGGCGGCCGGCGGCGCCGGCGGCGAGTTCTTGGGCTCCTGGGCATCCGGGCAGGAGATTCGTCCGGGTGCCGTCCTGGCAGAAGTCGTAGGCGAATTCCCTGGCTTTCTGGCGGACACGGCCGCGATGCGCGCGTCAAGGCACGGCCCGCATCGGGCGGCCGAGCTGAGCGACGAGCGGCGGGCGGCGGCGGCCGCAATCGCGCGCATCGACGCCTTCAACAAGCTGGGCGACCGCGTCGCGGCCATGACGATGGCGCAGCTCTCGCCCGAGAAGACCGAGGAAGCGGTCCGCGCGCTGGTCGAGCCGGGCGGACCGCGCGAGGTCTTCATGCCGGCCGCGAAGATG
>JAHCJT010000393.1 GCA_026126245.1 Alphaproteobacteria bacterium | reverse complement strand
GATCGCTGCGGCATGTGGTTCGTCCGTGGTCGGCGGCGGCCAAGGGGAGGCTGGCAACAGCCATGCGACGCGACGTAGCAATTGTCGCGCCGCCACCTTGGCTGACGACACGACGGGTTGGCGGCGCTTGTGTCACGCCTGTACTTGGCCGACCATGCCACGGCCGGGCGATGCCGTCGGCACGGCGGCAGGATCCGCCGTGGCGGGATCCGGAATGTGCGCCCGGTGTGAGAGTTCAGGAGTGAGGCTTGCATGCCTGTGAACGTATCAGCAGGCGGCCGGTTGGGAGTCTGCGGCATCGTTCTGGGAACGCTGCTGGCAGGCGTGTGGCCCGCGCCAGGGGCGCGGGCGCAGATGGGCGCCACGACATGGCTGGCAACGTCGACGGCGGCGCATGACGTCATCGCCAATTGCCTGGCCCAGGCGCTGAGCCGGGAGTTCGTCACGGCGCCTGTGGTCTTTGCGCCGCCCAAACGGTCTGCCTATGTCAACCTCTGGCCGCGTGCCAACCAGCCGATCGATCCGGTCGCCACGCTGCACGTCCAGCCGGAGCGGGACGGCAGCATGCGCATCGGATGGCAGCGCCTGGCCAACGCGCCCGATGGTCCGCGCTGGGATGCGGCTGCCAAGGCGGCGACTGATCGCTGCGCAACGGCGGGTCGTTGAACCGACTCAGTCAGCCCGCCGCACAGTCACTTCGATGGTCATTTCGGCGTCGCCACCGGGGCCGGTGCGGCGGCCGGTGACGGGCGCGGCCTCGGCATAGTCCAGTCCGACCGCCAGCTTGAGATAGTCGTGGGTCGGCGAGGCGCAGTTGGCCGGGTCGAACCCGACCCATCCCAGGCCAGGGACGAAGGCCTCGGCCCAGGCCGGGCAGGGCGAGCCGACCTTGGCGCCGTCGTCAGTGCGCATGTAGCCGCCGACATAGCGCGCCGCGATACCCAGCCGCCGGCAACAGGCGATGAAGACCTGGGCGAAATCCTGGCAGACACCTTCGCCCCGCTCGACCGCGTCGAGCGCGCTGGTCTTGGTGTCGGACACGCCCACGGTGTAGGCGATCCGGTCATGTACCCGTCGCATCAGTTCGTGCAGCAGCGGCACATGGTCATCGACGTCGGCGACGCGCGCCGCCAGCCCCGAGATCAGCGGCTCCAGCCGCGCATCGTGCCGCGCCAGGCCGTGGTTCCGCAGCCAGAAGGTCGGCGGCAGCGTGTCCGGCTCGGCGTAGTGCAGCCAGATGTCCTCGCCGATCCATTCGTACACGCCGTTAACCGTGATCTCGACTTCGCTGTGTTCGTGCACGACGGAAAACGTCGTCACCGTATTGCCGTAGCCATCGCTCCATTCGGTGCGGCGACCGGGGCCGCGCACCGACCACGACAGCAGTCGCTGGCCGGCGGCGGGCCGCGGTACCAGCCGCGCGTCATGGATCGAATAGCTCGCCGGCTCGGCGAAGCGGAAGCGGGTGACGTGCGTGACCGCGACGCGCATGGCGGCCTCCGTCAGGCAAAGAGGAACTGGCGGCCGATCTCGTCACTGAGCCGCACGATGCGTTCGCCCAGATCTTCGAGATAGGGGCGCAGGCCGGTCGCGAACAGATCCTCGACACGGCCGTAGCGCACGTGGGCGTGCAGGGCGCCGGCCTGGCGATCGGCCTCGCCGCGCGTGCCATAGGTATCGGCCAGCTCACGCATGTTGAGATCGACCTGCCACAGGCAGTGGTGGACCGAGCGGGGCAGGTCGCGGCGCAGCACCATCAGATCGACCACGCGCGTCGGCTCGATGCGGCTGTGGTAGATGCGCCGGTAGGTACGCACGGCGCCGATGCAGGCCAGGATCTCGGACCATTCGTAGTAGTCGGTGCTGCAGTGTCGCGGATCGCCATCGGGACACAGGCGGTGGAATTTCACGTCCAGCACGCGGGCGGTGTTGTCGGCGCGCTCGAGATAGCTGCCGAGCTGGAGAAAGCAGTAGGCGTCGTCGCGCAGCAGGGTCGACTGCGTGGCGCCGGCGATCAGGGTGGTCTGCTTCTTGACCAGTTCGAGCAGGGCGCCGCTGTCGACGATGGCGCGTGGCAGGCGGCCCAGCGCCGCGACCTCCAGCCACAGCCCGTTGAGGCTCTCCCACACGTCGACCGTCAGATTGTTGCGCTCGGCGCGCGCGTTGTTGCGGGCGGTGCGTACGGTGTTGATGAGGCTCGACGGATTGCTTTCGTCGAGCGTCATGAAATCGAGCAGATCGGCCAGCGTGCCCTGCGGGTGGCGCGCCAGGAACTCGGCGCGCAAGGCGTAGATGTCGGCGACGGCGCCAGCCTCGGCGGTGCCGGACTGCAGCGCCATGCGCTGGGTCGATTCGAGAACCCGCGCCGTGTTCTTGGCGCGGTGCAGGTAGCGGCCCATCCAATACAGGTTCTTGGCCGTGCTGCTCAGCATGGACCGACCTCACGCCCTCGCCAGCCGGCGAAGCACCACGCTGCTGCAGAAAATTCCCTCACGGCGCCGCCTCGCCGCGCGCACCCAGGACCCAGGTGTCCTTGGTGCCGCCGCCCTGGCTGGAGTTCACCACCAGCGACCCCTCCTTGAGCGCCACGCGAGTCAACCCGCCGGGCGTGATGAACACCTCGCCGCCGCGGCGCGACAGGATGAAGGGCCGCAGGTCGACATGGCGTGGCGCCACGCCCTTGTCGACGAAGGTCGGGCAGGTGCTGAGCGCCAGGGTCGGCTGGGCGATGTAGGCGTCAGGCCGCGCCTTCAAGAGGCCGCGGAACTCGTCGATCTCGGCCCGGCTCGAGGTCGGGCCGACCAGCATGCCCTTGCCGCCGGAACCGTGCACTTCCTTGACGACCATCTCCGGCAGATGTTCGAGGATGTACTTGAAATCGTCAGGCCGATCGCCGCGCCATGTCGGCACGTTGTTGAGGATCGGTTCCTCGCCGAGATAGAAGCGGATCATGTCCGGAACGTAGAGATACGTCGACTTGTCGTCGGCGACGCCATTGCCGATCGCGTTCACGACGTTGACGCGGCCCATGCGCAGCGCGCCGATCAGGCCCGGCACGCCGAGATAGGAGTCCGGGCGGAACGCCAGCGGATCGAGGAAGGCGTCGTCGATGCGGCGGTAGATCACATCGACCCGTTGCGGCCCGCGCGTCGTGCGCATGAAGACGCGGCCCTCGTCGACGAACAGATCGGCGCCCTCGGCCAGCTCGATCCCCATTTCGTCGGCCAGAAACGCGTGCTCGAAATAGGCGCTGTTGTAGTGGCCGGGCGTCAGCAGCACGACGTTGGGTTCGCTGTCCTCGCTGAACGACACCGAGCGCAACGTGTTCAGCAGCTCCTCGGTGTAGCTGGCGACCGGCCGCACGGCCATGCGCGCGAACAGCTCCGGCGCCAGCCGCATCATCACCTCGCGGTTTTCCAGTACGTAGGAAATGCCCGAGGGGGTGCGGACGTTGT
>JAHCJT010000392.1 GCA_026126245.1 Alphaproteobacteria bacterium | reverse complement strand
CAACCAGTTCGGCCCCGACCCGCTGGCGGCGGGCTGATCGCCGCCGTCCTCGCCGTCTCTCCCGGCGCTCGCCGGGAGACGCGCCGAGCGGACGTCGACAGGCGCCATCGCCGAGGCGCGGCGCGCGGGCGGCTCAGCGTCGCAGCGCCTCCAGCCCCGCCCAGTCGAAGCTGATGCCGTGGCCCGGACGATCGGGCGCCACGGCGACGCCGTCCTCGATGCGCAGCGGCTCGGCGATATAGCGGTCGAGCCCGAAGCCGTGCGCCTCCAGGTAGGATCGGTTCGGGCAGGCGGCCAGCAGGTGCACCGTCACGTCGTGCGCGCCGTGGCTGGTGACCGGCAGGTTGAAGGCCTCGGCCAGCCGCGCGATCTTCATGAAGGCGCTGATGCCGCCGCAATTGGTGACGTCCGGCTCGGGAAAGCTCACGGCGCCGGCGGCGATATAGGCCTTGAACTCCCACAGCGAGCGCAGGTTCTCGCCGGCCGCGATCGGCAGGCCGCCCTCGCGCAGGATGCGGGCATGGCCGGCCGGATCGTCGGGGATGGTCGGCTCCTCCAGCCAGGTGAGGTCGCAGGGCTGCAGGGCGCGAGCGGCGCGGATCGCCTCCTCGACGCCCCACTTCATGTTGGCGTCGACCATCAGCGGAAAGCCGGCGCCGAGATGCGCCCGCATCGCCTTCACCCGCTCGACGTCCTCGAACAGATTGGCGCGGCCGACCTTCATCTTGATGGCGCGGAAGCCCTTGGCGAGGTTGTCGTCGGTCTGGCGCAGCAGGCCATCGAGCGGCAGGTCGAGGTCGATGCCGCCGGCGTAGGTCGGCACGCGCCGGTCGTAGCCGCCCAGCAGGTTCCACAGCGGCAGCCCGGCGCGGCGCGCCTTGAGATCCCACAGCGCCATGTCGAAGGCCGACAGCGCCAGCACCACCGGCCCGCCGCGGCCGCCGTAGTGCAGCGCCCACCACGCCTTGTGCCACAGCCGTTCGATGTCGTCGGCCACCTCGCCGGCCATGACCTCGCGGAACTCGCGATCGAGGATGGCGTGCACCGCCGCGCCGTTGCGGCCCACGGTGTAGGTGTAGCCGACGCCTTCGGCGCCCTCGGCGTCGCGCACGCGCACCGTGTTGAGCTCGAAGGCCGCGATGCTGCCGTGCGTCGAGTCCGACAGCACCACGGGCAGCGCGATGCGGTAGAAGCCGGGGTCGATGGCGGCGATGCGCGGCATGGCGGTCAGCTCCCGTTCACGTTCGGCCGGCGGGCAACAACGTCTTCATAGCGCAACAGCACACCGCTCGAATACGACCGGCCGCCATCTCCGCTGCCCTTTGCCCGGAGGGGCCGTGCCGTCGCAAAGACCGTTCGGCGGCGTTGCCGTCGTCCTGAGCGGAGTTGAACCAGTTCCACACTCCCCCGTCATCCTGAGCGCAGCGAAGGATCTTGCGGTGGTTGGTCCAGCTCCACTCGGATCGATGAGTCGCCGGCCCTGTCATTCACTATCATCACCACCGCAGGGTCCTTCGCTGCGCTCAGGACGACCTGGAATTCACCAGCCACGATCGCCCGTGCCGCCGGGACGCGCAACGCGGTCCGGCGCGCTCAGCCGCCCCTGCCCGCGCGAGCTTCAGGCGAACGGGTCGGCGAGGAACGGCCACTGGGCGCGCGACGCCTTGGTGTAGGGCATCTTCAGGAAATCCGGCGCCACCGCGCCGGGCACGGCGACGTAGAGGATCTCCGACGCGACCGGCGCGTACTCCGCGTGGAAGTGCTGCATCGACTTGACCACCACCACCTTCTTCGCCGCCGGATCGACGCCGACATTGGTGAAGGCATCGACGCTCTTGCACTGCGCCCGCAGCGTGTTGCAGACCACCGCGATGCCGTCGATGTCGAATGCCGCCATGTCGCCGACGAAGACGTGGCTGTCGCCGAAGCCTTTGGTCAGCGCGTCGCGCTTGAGCCCGATCACCCGGGCGCGCACGTCGAGCGCCGGGCCCGACATCGTGCCGAGCTTGCCGCCCAGCCGCAGGTCGAGCTCGGCGTCCATGCCGACCTCGAAGGCCAGCCGCACCGCCATCGGATCCCAGAACATGGCGATGGCCGCGTCCTTGATGCCGCGCTGGAGCATGGCCTGCAGGATGAACGTCGAGTCGCTCGAGGCGCCGCCGCCGGCATTGTCCGACACGTCGGCCAGCACCAGCGGCTTGGGCTGGTTGTGGCTCTGGGCGCGGGCCAGCGCCTGGTCGAGCGTGGCGTAGGCCGGCTGCGTCTGCTGGCGCATGGCGAAGAATTCCATGCCCAGCTCGCGCGCCAGCCGCTCGGCCTTGGGCTTGTCGTTGTCGGTCACGACCAGGATCTTGCTGCCCATGTCGGGGACGTCGGCCCACGGGAAGCCGTGGATCACCGACACCGACAGCACGCCATCCTTGCCCTGCAGCGCCGTGCACTTGTCGACGAAGCCGCGCATCGGCGGGCGCGTGGTGTGGAACACGCCGATGGTGCGACAGTCGAACCAGCCCATCACCGGCCGGGTCTTGCCGTCGAGCATGTCGGCGATCAGGTCGAAGACGTCGACGGCGCGGTCGGCGACGTCGACGTGCGGGTATTCCTTGAACAGCACGATGGCGGTGGCGTTGTCGAGCTTCTGGCGCCCGACATTGGCGTGCAGGTCGAGCTCGACGCCGACCGGCACGTCGGGGCCGACGGTGCGCCGCACATGCGCCAGCAGATCGCCCTCGGCGTCGTCGTAGCCCTCGGCCACCATGGCGCCGTGCAGCGACAGCAGCACCGCGTCAACCGGCAGCGCCGCCTTCAGATCGGCGACGATCTCGTCGCGGAACGCCTCGTAGACCTTGCGCACCGTCTTGCCGGCCGGCTGGGCGAAGGCGCACAGGCTCTCGACCACCTGCCAGCCGCGCGCCTGCGCCAGACGCCGCCACACCACCAGCGGCATGCCGAACATCGGCGGTTTGTCGCCGTAGCTGGCCTGGCGGTAGAGGCAGGTGTCCCGGAAGAGCTGCAGGCCGGTGGGCAGCGACGCGAAAGTGTTGGTCTCGGTGCCCAGGGTGGCGGTGAAGATCTTCTTCATGGACGGGTCGGCCTCCGGTCGATGGCGCTGGCGGTGGTGATGACCGACGCTCGCCGGCATCGCGGCGGCGATGAAGAGGCGACGCCGCGGCGCAAGGCCGGCATGCGCCGGCGGCGACGGCGATGAGCCGGCGACAACGCCCGCGGAACGCGGCAAGCTGTGCCCGACCGGCCCCGAGGCAGGCCGTTCGCCGATGGCGAATTGGCCGTCGTCCTGAGCGCAGCGAAGGGCTATCGCCTATGGCGAATTTGACCGTGAGTTTGCGTCGTCCTGAGCGCAGCGAAGGACCTTGCGGTGGTTGGTTCAGGTACGCCGGGGCGAGTGATTCCCCAGCACTGTCGCTCACTGTCATCTTCACCTCGGAGTCCTTCGCTGCGCTCAGGACGACGGGC
>JAHCJT010000391.1 GCA_026126245.1 Alphaproteobacteria bacterium | reverse complement strand
CGCTTCACGGTGCCCGAGCGCATGGACGTGCACGGCCAGGTGCGCCTGCCGCTGGACGAGGCGGCGCTGCGCGCGACCTTGCCGTGCCTGAAGGAACACGGTGTCGGTGCGGTGGCCGTTGCCTATCTGCATTCCTACGCCAATCCCGACCACGAGCGGCGCACGCGCGACATCCTGTTGCAGGCGATGCCCGATCTGTCGGTGACCCTGTCGTGCGAGGTCTGTCCCGAGGTGCGCGAATACGACCGCACCTCCACGGCCGTGGCCAACGCCTACATCCAGCCGCTGATGGCCGGCTACCTGGCGCGGCTGCGCGACGGTTTCGCCGCCGAAGGCTTCGCCGGCACGATCTACCTGATGACCTCGGGCGGCGGCCTGATGGCGCTGGAGAGCGCCCGCAAGTTCCCCATCCGGCTGGTGGAGTCCGGCCCGGCCGGCGGCGCCATCCTGGCCGCCAACGTCGCCGCCGAGCGCGGCGAGGACAAGGTGCTGTCGTTCGACATGGGCGGCACGACGGCCAAGATCTGCCTGATCCAGCACTACACGCCCTTCAAGTCGCGCAGCTTCGAGGTCGACCGTGCGGCGCGCTTCCTCAAGGGCAGCGGGCTGCCGCTGCGTATCCCGGTGATCGAGATGGTCGAGATCGGCGCCGGCGGCGGCTCGATCGCGCGCATCGACGCGCTCAAGCGCATCGTCGTCGGCCCCGACAGCGCCGGCGCCGAGCCCGGCCCGGCGTGCTACGGCCAGGGCGGCACGCAGCCGACCGTGACCGACGCCGACGTGGTGCTGGGCAAGATCGATCCCGCCCGCTTCGCCGGCGGCAGCATCGCGCTCGACGTCGCCGCCGCACGCCAGGCGCTGGAGACGCAGATCGGCGCCGAGCTGGCGCTGTCGGGCGAGATGGCGGCCTATGGCGTCGGCGAGATCGTCGATGAGAACATGGCCAACGCGGCGCGCGTGCATGCCGTGGAGCGCGGCGCCATCATCGGCGAGCACACCATGATCGCCTTCGGCGGCGCCGCCCCGCTGCACGCCGCGCGGCTGGCCGAGAAGCTCGGCCTGCAGCGCATCGTGGTACCGCCCAACGCCGGCGTCGGCTCGGCGGTCGGCTTCCTGCAGGCGCCGGTCGCCTATGAGCTGATCCACTCACGCTACATGCGGCTCGACGCCTTCGACCCGGCCGCCGCCAATGCCCTGATCGACGCCATGGCGCGCGAGGCGCACGAGCTGGTGGCGCCCGGCGCGCGCGGCCAGAAGGTCGTCGAAACGCGCGTCGCCTACATGCGCTATCTCGGCCAGGGCCACGAGATCACCGTCGCCCTGCCGTCGCGGCCGCTGCACGCGGATGACGCCGGGCTGCTGCGCAGCGGCTTCGAGCGCGACTACGCGCAGCTCTTCGAGCGGCACATCCCCGGCGCCGCCATAGAGGCGCTGAGCTGGTCGGTCACGGTCTCGACCGAGCCGCGACGGCCCGACCCGATCGTCCGGCCGGCGCGCCGGCCGGCGCCCGCGGCCGTCGGCGCCCGCAAGTTCTTCGATGCGCGCATCTCAGCCTTCGTCGAGGTGCCGGTCTACTGGCGCAACGACCTGACGCCCGGCGCCACGGTGCAGGGCCCGGCGATCATCGCCGAGGACGAAACCTCGACGTTCGTGTCGGCGACGTTCGAGGCCTGGCTCGACGCCGCCGGCGGCATCGTCATGGAGCGCAAGGCGGGCGCAGCGTAGCCGGCGCTCCACCCGGCTGACTCGTCACTCCGCGGCGATGTCGGCCGCCCAGCGGCCACAGGCGGTAGCGCTCGACGACCTCGTTGCGATCCCCGGTGCGGATCTTGTTGATGTGGGTGCATGGCGGCGCTGACGCCACCGCCACGAGCGCCATCAAGGATCCTGCGGGAGCGGGTTCACCGGCTGATGGCGGCAAGCGTGCACCGCCGACGCCATGCCCTGGCCGAAGCGAGGCATCCCTCGCTGCTCTCGGGACGATAGGAAAGGCGATTCGGCTTGCGCGCGATGCGCCCTACGCCGCCGGTTCCTTGAAGTCGGTGTTGTGCTTGAGGAACCACTCGTGGCCCTTCAGCATGTAGCGCCAGTACATCAGCGGCAGGCCGGTGACCTTGATCCACCAGTTCAGCCAGCGCTCCCTGGCCGGGTCGAGCGGCAGGGTCGGCGTGACTTTGCCGCCGTAGACGAACTCGGCCAGGATGGTCTTGCCCATCGCCGTCGTCAGCGGGCACGAGGCATAGCCGTCGTAGCCGCTGTCGACGGCCTTGCCGGCTACCAGGTTGGCGATGTTGCGCACCACGACCGGCGCCTGCTTGCGCACCGCCGCCGCCGTCTTGGAGTTGGGCGCCGAGCACACGTCGCCCAGCGCGAAGACGTTGGCGAAGCGCACGTGCTGCATGGTGTTCTGGTTGACCTCGACCCAGCCGGCGGCATTGGCCAGCGGGCTGCTCTTGACCTCGTCGTGCGGGCTTTGCGGCGGCGAGACGTGCAGCATGTCGAACGGCACCGCCACGCGCTGGCCCTGCTTGTCGCCGCCGACGATCTCGAAGGTGGCGGTGCGCGCCGGCCCGTCGACCGCCACGAGGTTGTGCTGGTAGTTGACCTCGACGCCGTAGCGCTGGGCGATCTTGACCAGCTCGCGGGCGAAGTACGGCACGCCGAAGATCACCGGCGCATGCACGAAATAGCGCAGGCTGACCTGCTGCAGGATGCCGGCCTGGCGCAGCTGGTCGGCCGTCAGGTAGACGATCTTCTGCGGCGCGCCGGGGCACTTGAAGGGCAGCGGCGGCTGGGTGAAGACGGCGCGGCTGCCCGAGGTCAGCGCCTTGAGGCACTGGGTGGTGTAGTCGACGTAGTCGGGCGAATAGTTGCTGCACACGCCGTTCTTGCCCAGCGTGTCGGCCAGCCCTTCGACCTTGCCCCAGTCGAGCTTCACGCCGGTGGCGACCACCAGGTAGTCGTAGTCGAGCGTCTCGCCGTTCGTCAGCCGCACCGTGTTGGCCGCCGGATCGAACGCCGCCGCGCCGGCCTTGATACGCCGCACGCCGGGCGGAATGAGGCTGTCCTCGCTGCGCCGCGTTCTGGCCAGGTCATAGA
The DNA here is from genome assembly GCA_026126245.1 of Alphaproteobacteria bacterium. Lineage (GTDB taxonomy): Bacteria > Pseudomonadota > Alphaproteobacteria > Reyranellales > Reyranellaceae > Vineibacter. The sequence goes on along the minus strand of JAHCJT010000391.1, from coordinate 405 downwards.
CGCCGGCACCGACCAGGGTGAAGGCCGGCTGGTAGTAGTGCACGTCCGACGGCTCGACGATCGTCACGTCGATGTTGGCCGGCCCGCGCCGGCGCAGGCTGGCGGCGACGGTAATGCCGGCCGTACCGCCACCGATGATCAGAACCCTGCGATTTGTTGTGTCGTTCATGGCCCCTCCCCGTCCCGCAGTGCCGCGCATCTAATCACAGTTCGGTCGGCCGCCGGGGAATATTGCGGCCGCCCGCGCGCGGCGCCGCATCGCGTCGTGCCGCCTGCAGTGACCGCGATCCTGCCGCCAGGCTGACGGCCACCGGCGTCGCGACAGCATCAAGCGGCGGCGCGCACCGGCGCCCGGCGCGGCGCGATCCTCCTCTCCGGTCGGCGACGGCCGGCCGATCGAGCCCG
>JAHCJT010000390.1 GCA_026126245.1 Alphaproteobacteria bacterium | reverse complement strand
AAGCAGGAGATCCTCGACCTCGTCCAGGGCAAGGTCGCCAAGTGGTGGCTGCCCGACGACGTCGTCTTCGTCGACGCCATCCCGCACGGCGCCACCGGCAAGGTGCTGAAGACCGAACTGCGCAAGACGTTCAAGGACTACACCCTGCCGGCAGCGTGATCTCGCCAGAGAAGCCAAGCGCCATCATTGCTGTCCCGGTCGCAGACAGGGAAAATTCGATCGCCGTCACTGTCGCCCCGCGGGCAGCAAGGACTTTTTCGGGAAAGATGCGCGGTGTGCGAGTCCTGGAAGAATCCCCGCTGCGCCTGGAATGACGCTGCGCTAGGTTTGGTCGGCGGGAACGCTTGTCGTACCGGGGGACGTACGGCGATGACTGAATGTCCATGCTGCCAGCCTTGGGATGAAGAACCTGAGCGTTCGCCGCGACGGCGATTCGTGATGACCGGACTGGCCGCGGCGACCATGGCGGCTCCCCTGTTCCACGCCTTGCCGGCGGCGGCACAACAACGGCGCACTATTGGCCCGGTGCACACACCTGCGACCACCGCCAATCGCGACCTGCCGCTGGTCGACTTCCACACCCACCTGCAGCGCCGAACCACTGCCGAGGACCTGATCTCGAAGATGGACGCCACCGGCGTGGCACGGCTGGTGCTGATGCCACTGTACTATGGCGACGGCGGCGGCTCGGTGAACGACGGCCAGGGATCCGACGAGCAGGCACGCGACTACGGCGCCCGCTATCCCGAGCGGTTCGCGCCGTTCGTCGGCATGCAGCGCGGCGAGCTCAACGGCCGCGAGGTAATGCGCGAGCAGACGCCGCAAGGCATCCGCTTGCTGCGCGAGACCGAGGCGAAGCTGCGTACCGGCGACTTCTTCGGCATGGGCGAGTTCATGCTGCGCTTCTATCCCTACACCAACAAGTTCGGCATCGTGGCGACGTCGGACATGGACTATCCGGCCGACGGCTGGCTGATGCGGCAGTTCGCCGACCTGTCGGCCAGGTACAAGGCACCGATGTGCTTCCACGCCGAAGCAGAGCCGCATGTCGCCGACGCGGTGCGCCGACTTGTCGAGAAGCACCCCGAGGCGATCTTGGTCTGGGCGCACAATTGCGGCCGCTCCAGCGCCACCGATATCGCCGCGATGTTCCAGCGGTATCCCAACCTCTACGCCGACCTCGGCGGCATGGTGTACTCGGGACCCAACGTCGAGGCGTACGGCGTCTACTGGCCGCGCCGCACGCAGTGGATGCATCTCGTGGTCGACGAGCGCGGCACGTTACTGCCCGACATGAAGGCGCTGTTCGAGCGGTACTCCAACCGGTTCGTGATCGGCACGGACATCGCGCACGCTCGCGTCTACGAACGCTACCTTGGCCATATTCCGCGCTGGCGGCATATCCTGTCGCAACTCTCGCCCGCCGCCGCGCGCAATCTGGCGTTCGGCACCGCCAACCGCCTGTTCCGCTTGAGTACCGCTGGGCTGCAGCGCTTTGCGCCAATCGAGTCCGTGCCGATCTGACAGACTGCGGTCGGCACTAAGCCTGGTCGGGGATGGAGGGATCACATGCACCAGAGCGACGTCGTCATCCCCAAGGGCATGGAGACGGCCTGGGACCGCTTCCACTATGCGCCGGCGGTCAAGGCAGGCGACCTGCTGCTGTGCTCGGGCGTGATTGGCGTCGGGCCGGACCGCAAGCCTTCGCCCGATCCCGAGGCACAGTTCACGCTGGCGTTCGAGCGCGTGGGCAGCGTGCTGGCGGCGGCCGGCGTGACGTTCGCCGACGTCGTCGAGATGACGACCTACCATGTCGGCCTGCAGGCGCAGATGGAGAGCTTCCTGAAGGTCAAGGACCGCTTCCTGGCGGCGCCCTACCCTGCCTGGACCGCCATCGGCATCGCCGAGCTCGCGATCCCCGGCGCGCTGGTCGAAATCCGTGTCATCGCGCGGTTGCGCCGCGCCTGACCGGTCGGCCGTCGCGCGGTCCGGGGCGCCGGCGGGTGCCACGCGGCGGGTCGTTCTCCGGCTCTATCGCGCCCCTGGAGGACTCGTGCTAAGCCGGCGCGCATCTGCTGCAATGCGCTTTCGCGGCGCGAAACCATGCGAGGGAACCCCATGAGCGACGCGGCTGTTCTTCGGTCGACCGACGGCGAGATCGGCATCCTGACCGTCAACAACCCGCCGGTGAACGCGCTCAGCGCCGCCGTGCGCACCGGCCTGGCCGAAGGCATCAAGGCGTTCGGCGCCGACCCGGCGGTCAAGGCCATCGTGGTGATCGGCGGCGGCCGCACCTTCATCGCCGGCGCCGACATTCGCGAGTTCGGCAAGCCGCCCTCGGGCGCGCCGCTGCACGACGTCATCGCGGCGATGGAAAACTGCCCCAAGCTGGTGGTGGCAGCGCTGCACGGCACGGCGCTGGGCGGCGGCCTGGAGACGGCGTTCGGCGCGCACTACCGCGTGGCCGTGCCGCAGGCCCGCGTCGGCCTGCCCGAGGTGCATCTCGGCCTGCTGCCCGGTGCCGGCGGCACGCAGCGCCTGCCGCGCCTGGCCGGCGCGCAATACGCGCTGGAGGCCATGGTGTCGGGCCGCCACATCCCGGCCAAGGAAGCGCTCAGCAAGAACATCGTCGACAAGGTCACCGACGGCGACCTGCTGGCCGGCGCCGTCGCCTACGCGCGCGAGCTGCTGGCCAAGGGCGCACCGCTGCGCCGCATCCGCGACATGTCGGTCAAGCTCGACAGCCCGACGGTGTTCGAGGACTTCTCCAAGTCGATCGCCCGCCGCGCCCGTGGCTTCAAGGCGCCGTGGAACATCATCAAGTGCGTGCAGGCCGCCGTCGAATTGCCGATCGACGAGGGCCTGAAGCGCGAGCGCGAGCTGTTCGCCGAGCTGCTGACGTCGAGCGAATCGGCGGCGCAGCGCTACTACTTCTTCGCCGCGCGCGAGGCCGCCAAGGTGCTGGACGTGCCGGCCGACACGCCGCAGCGCGAGATCAGGACCGGCGGCATCATCGGTTGCGGCACCATGGGCGGCGGCATCGCCATGAACTTCGCCAATGCCGGCATTCCGGTCACGATACTGGAGACCAGCCAGGAGGCGCTGGATCGCGGCCTGAAGGTGATCCGCACCAACTACGAGAACACCGCCAAGCGCGGCGGCATGACGATGGACGACGTCGAGAAGCGCATGGCGCTGATCAAGCCGACGCTGAGCTACGACGACCTGAAGAACGCCGACGTCATCATCGAGGCGGTGTTCGAGACCATGGAGGTCAAGGAAGGCGTCTTCAAGAAGCTCGACGAGGTCGCCAAGCCCGGCGCCATCCTGGCGACCAACACCTCGGGCCTCAACGTCAACCAGATCGCGTCCTATACCAAGCGGCCCGGCGACGTCATCGGCATGCACTTCTTCTCGCCGGCCAACGTGATGAAGCTGCTGGAGAACGTGCGCGGCAAGGCGACCTCGAAGGACGTCATCGCCACGGTCATGTCGCTCAGCAAGAAGATCGGCAAGATC
>JAHCJT010000039.1 GCA_026126245.1 Alphaproteobacteria bacterium | reverse complement strand
GTAGTAGTCGACCTCGACCGGGGTGTCGATGCGCAGCGTGAGCGACAGGGTTTCCCTGCTGCCGTCCTTGCGCGTGATGATCATGGCGACATCCTGCAACGGTGTGATGCCTTGCTCGATGCCGGTAATGTCGATCACTTCGCTGCCGTCGAGCTTTAGCGTCTGTGCCGTGGTGCCGGGCTTGAACTGCAGCGGCAGCACGCCCATGAACACCAGGTTGGCGCGGTGGATGCGTTCGAACGCGCGCGTGATCACGGCCTTGACGCCCAGCAGTTGCGGACCTTTCGCCGCCCAGTCGCGCGAGGAACCCTGGCCGTATTCGTCGCCGCCGAACACCACCGTCGGCACGCCGTCCTTCTTGTAGCGCATCGCCGCTTCGTAGATCGAGGTCTGCTCGCCGGAAGGATGGTGGACGGTCACGCCGCCCTCGGTGCCCGGCACCATCAGGTTCTTGATGCGGATGTTGGCGAAGGTGCCGCGCATCATGACTTCGTGGTTGCCGCGGCGCGCGCCGAAGGAGTTGAAGTCCACCGGCCGCACCTGATGCTCGATCAGGTAGTTGCCGGCGGGGCCGTCCTTCTTGATCGAGCCGGCGGGCGAGATGTGGTCGGTCGTGATCGAATCGCCGAGCAGCGCGAGCGCGCGCGCCCCTTTGACGTCGGAGAAGCCGCCGGCCTCGCGCGGCATGTCCTCGAAATAGGGCGGCAGCTTCACGTAGGTCGAGCCGTCCTGCCACTTGTACGTCATGCCGCCGCCGCCGCCCATCTTCTGCCACGCCGCATCGCCCTTGAAGACGTCGGCGTAGCGCGAGCGGAACATGTCGGCCGACAGCGTCTTGCGCATCGTCTCGGCGACGTCCTGCGACGGCCAGATGTCCTTCAGATAGACCGGCTGGCCGTCCTTGCCCTGGCCGAGCGGTTCGCTTGAGAGGTCGATGCCGACGCGGCCGGCGAGGGCGAAGGCCACCACCAGCGGCGGGCTCATGAGGAAATTGCCCTTGATGGCGGCGTGGATGCGCGCCTCGAAGTTGCGGTTGCCCGACAGCACGGACGCGCAGACGAGGCCGTGGGCGGAGATGGCCTTCTCGATTTCCGCATCGAGCGGGCCGGCGTTGCCGATGCAGGTGGTGCAGCCGTAGGCCACCACCTGGAAGCCGAGCTGCTCCAGGTAGGGCAGCAGGCCGGCCTGCGTCAGGTATTCCGTCACCACGCGCGAGCCGGGCGCGAGCGAGGTCTTCACCTTCGGCCCGATAGTCAGCCCCCGCGACACGGCGTTCTTCGCCAGCAGCCCGGCGGCGAGCATCACGCCAGGGTTGGAGGTGTTGGTGCAGGAGGTGATGGCGGCGATCAGCACGTCGCCGTTGCCGACATCGTAGTCGGCGCCCTCGGCCTTGAGGCGCTTGCCGTCGTCGCGGCGGCCGAACTCCTTCTCCATGTTGGCCGCGAACTGCGTCGCCGCCTCGCTCAGCGGCACGCGGTCCTGCGGCCGCTTCGGCCCGGCAACGCTCGGCTCGATGGCGGCGAGGTCGATCTCCAGCGTGTCGGTGAACACCGGATCGGGCGACTTGCCGCCGCGCCACAGCCCCTGTTTCTTGGCATAGGCCTCGATCAGGTCGGCCGACTTGCCGCGGCCGGTGACCTTGAGGAAGTGCAGGGTCTCCTTGTCGATCGGGAAGTAGCCCATGGTGGCGCCGTATTCCGGCGCCATGTTGGCGATCGTGGCGCGGTTGGCCAGCGGCATCTCGTCGAGGCCCGGCCCGTAGAACTCCACGAACTTGTTGACTACGCCCTTCCTGCGCAGCATCTGCGTGACTGTCAGCACCAGGTCGGTGGCGGTAGCGCCCTCGCGCAGCTTGCCGGTCAGCTTGAAGCCGACGACTTCGGGAATCACCATCGGCTGCGGCTGGCCGAGCATGGCCGCCTCCGCCTCGATGCCGCCGACGCCCCAGCCCAGCACCGCCAAGCCGTTGACCATCGTGGTGTGGCTGTCGGTGCCGACCAGCGTGTCGGGGTAGGCGATGTGTTCCTTGCCGGCCTTCTGCACGAACACGACCTGCGAGAGATACTCGAGGTTGACCTGGTGGCAGATGCCGGTGCCCGGCGGCACGACGCGGAAATTGTCGAACGCCTGCTGGCCCCAGCGCAGGAAGCGATAGCGCTCGAGGTTGCGGCCGTATTCCAGCTTCACGTTCTCGCCGAAGGCGCGGGTGTTGCCGAAATTGTCGACGATCACCGAATGGTCGATCACGAGGTCGACCGGCACCAGCGGGTTGATCTTCTTGGGATCGCCGCCCAGCTTGGCCATCGCGTCGCGCATCGCCGCCAGATCGACCACCGCCGGCACGCCGGTGAAATCCTGCATCAGCACCCGGGCCGGGCGGAAGTTGATCTCGCGCGTCGACCTTCCTTCCTTCAGCCAGCCGGCGAAGGCGGCGATATCGTCCCGGGTGACGGTGGCGCCGTCCTCGTGCCGCACCAGGTTCTCGAGCAGGACCTTCAGCGAATAGGGCAGCCGGCTGAGGTCGCCGACCTCCTTCTCGACCGCCTTGAGGCTGAAATAGGTGTACGACTTGCTCCCGACCTTGAGGGTCTTGCGGGCTTTGAAGCTGTTGGGATGGGCGGCCATCGTCGATTTCTCCCGGGACTGCGGCATCGGCGGAATTCGAAACGTCGGCGGAAAATAGGCCGGCGGCCATGAGCCGGCAATCGGTCAAATCCGGTGCCCGCACGACGCGCGCTTCTGACGCGCCGCAGCCCGCCTGCGTCTCCCGACAGCGTGATTTCATCCGCGCCTGATCTGCTCTACGGTGATTGTCGGCGGGGCGTGGGGAGGAGCCTGGCCGCAGGCGGAGAATTGTGGCATGCGCGGCTTGTTCCTGGGCGTTGTGTTCGCGGCAATGATGTCGGCCGGTTCTCTGACGGCGCAGACCGGCGTGCCGGTCGATCGCGATTGGGATCCGATGGCGCGCGATTTCAATCGTGCGGACGGCAGCGGCGAGCGCCGCGCACCGGTGCCGCCCGGCAGCTCCCGGGGCCCGGCGACCTCGCTGCCGGCCATCGACCGCGAATTGGCGCGGACCGACCTGTCGCCGAAGGACCGCGCCAACCTGTTGATGTATCGCGCCATGCTCAACCTGGCGGCAGGCAATCGCGCCCAGACCGACCGCGACATCGGTCTCGCCCTGAAAGCCGATCCGACCCTGAAATACGACCTTCTGGCCAGCCGGGCTCGTGACATGGCGGCATCGGGCCGTACCCAGCCGGCCATCGACCTTGTCGAACGCGCCCTGCGCGACCAGCCGGGCTACCCGCCGCTGGTCACGACCCGTGGTCAGGTCCGCATGATGCAGGGCGACTACGCCCAGGCTCTGGCCGATTTCAACCAGAATGCGGAAACCAACGACATTGCCCGCCGGCTGCGGGCCCAGGCCCACTACAACAACGGCAACTACCAGGCCGCGGTCGGCGATCTGGATTACCTGCTGCAGTCCGGTTCCAAGGTATCGGAGCCGATCTATCTGGTGCTGTGGCGCTACGCCAACAACGTGAAGCTGCGGCGCGACGCGCGGCGACTGCTGGAGGCCGATCTGCGCAGCTACGGCGAGCCCACCGGCTGGCCGGCACCCATCGCCCGGTTCCTCGCCGGCCGCATGACGCCTGGCGAGCTCGAAATCGTCGCCGAGTCGGATGCCGACGCCAAGCGCGCGACGGGCAGGTGTCTGGCCTCTTACTTCATCGCCATGGACAGCGTGCGCCAGGGCAACCGTGCCCGCGCCCGCGAACAGCTGCAACTCACCCAGGCGCGCTGCAGCATGGCGCATTTCGCCAACTGGGCCGCCGCCGCCGAGCTCAAACGTCTCTAGCTGCGGGCCACGATCGCCTGCGCCCGCGAACCGGCAACCCGGTCCGACGGCGGACCGTCAATTTTCCGCGCCGAGCGGCGCGATGAAGCGGGCGATCTCGGCAATGACGCGGTCAGGCTGCTGCAAGTGTGGGCTATGCCCGCAATCGGGAATCAGCCGGGTTTCGCAATAGCCCGACACCTTGCCGGCGATGATGCCGAGCTGCAGCTCGGTGCCGTACTCGTCGTCCTCGCCCTGCAGCGCCTGCACCGGCACCTCGACCTTGGGCAGGCGCGCGTCGGCATCCATGGGCTGGAAACCCGGCGCCAGCCAGGCGTTGCTCCACAGGTCGAAAGCACCATCGACATTGGCGCCATGATAGGCCGCCAGCCGGGCGCGCAGGCCGCCGTCGCGGTAGGCGTCGCGTGCCTTGGCGATGCCCTCGACGCAGACCTGCTCAAGGACGGCGTGGGCGGCGATGGTGACGAGGGCGCGCAGCGGCGGCGGGTCGTGGGCGGCGTAGTTCAGGGCGATGGTGCCGCCATCGCTATGGCCGATCAGGATGCAGTCGTCGATGCCGGTCGCCGCCAGCAGGCGCGGCAGCACTTCATCGGCTTCGATCTCCATGTAGCGGACGCCAGGATCGGACGACCACGCCGACGATTTCCCGTAGCCGGTGCGGTCGTAGACCAGGCCGGCGAAGCCGGCATGCGCACACAGTCTGTCCGGGAAGTCGCGCCACATCTCGATGCAGCCCAGGCCCTCGTGCAGGAAGACCAGCACCGGCCGGGCCGCGTCGCCACGCCGCCCGAGCCAGCGGGCACGCAGCCGCCGGTCGGGCAGATCGACATGAAAATCCGCCATGCGTCCTACTTGGCGGTCAGCACCATCACCATCTGGCGGCCTTCCAGCCGGGGAAACTGCTCGATCTTCGACAGATCGGCGGTGTCGTCGCGCACCCGCTCGAGCACTTTCATGCCGAGATCCTGGTGCGCCATCTCGCGGCCGCGGAAGCGCAAGGTCACCTTCACCTTGTCGCCTTCCTCGAGGAAGCCGCGCATCTGCCGCATCTTCACGTCATAATCGTGATCGTCGATGCCCGGGCGCAGCTTGATCTCCTTGACCTCGATGATCTTCTGCTTCTTGCGCGCCTCGTTGGCCTTCTTCTGCATCTCGTATTTGAACTTGCCGAAATCCCCGATCTTGCACACCGGCGGATCGGCATTGGGCGAGATCTCGATCAGGTCCAGGCCCGCTTCGACGGCCATTTCCAGCGCTTCGCGGGTGTCCAACACACCCAGCATCTCGCCGGTCTCGCTGATCACGCGGACATTATATGCCCTGATCTCGCGGTTCACGCGCGGACCCTCGCGGGTGGGCGCGGATTGCTGCATCGGTCTAGCTATCGTCGCTCTCCTTCGTTGATGCCGCGGCGGCGGAACCGTCGGCGGCCGGGATGCGGGCAGGGCCGACCGGACCCCGCCCGACTTGGCTGGCGGCGCTCCCTACTGCGGCGGGCGCGCTTGCTCAGACAATCTATGAACGGCTTCCGTCAGCGCAAGGGTTTCCTGTTTGTCGGAACCCAGGCGACGGATCGCCACCGTGCGGCCCTCGACGTCACGTTTGCCGACGGCGATGAGCACGGGTGTCTTGGCCAGCGAATGCTCGCGGACCTTGTAGTTGATCTTTTCGTTGCGCCGGTCGATCTCGACTCGCAACCCCGCCGCCGTCAGCGCCGCGGCGACCTCGCCGGCGTACCCATCGGCATCGCTGACGATCGTGCATACCACCGCTTGCGTCGGCGCCATCCAGAGCGGGAACCTGCCGATGTAGTTTTCAATCAGGATGCCGATGAAGCGCTCGAACGAACCAAAGATGGCGCGGTGCAGCATGACGGGTCGGTGACGCTGGCCGTCCTCGCCGATGAAGCTGGCGTCGAGCCGTTCCGGCAGCACAAAGTCGACCTGCAGCGTGCCGCACTGCCAGTCGCGACCGATCGCGTCGCGCAGCACGAACTCCAGCTTGGGGCCGTAGAATGCGCCTTCGCCGGGGTTGAGGTGCAGCTCGATGCCGGCGGCGGCAGAGGCATCCTTCAGCGCCTTCTCCGCCTGGTCCCAGACCGCGTCGCTGCCGGCCCGCACCGGTGGCCGGTCCGAGAACTTCACGAAGAAGTCGGGGAAGCCCATGTCGCGGTAGATGCGGCGCAGCAGCTCGCAGAACCGGATCGTCTCGTCCGTGATCTGCGCCTCGGTGCAGAAGATGTGCGCGTCGTCCTGCGTGAAGGCGCGCACGCGCATGATGCCGTGCAATGCACCGGACGGCTCGAAGCGGTGGCACGAACCGAACTCGGCCAGGCGCAGCGGCAGGTCGCGATAGCTCTTGAGGCCCTGATTGAAGATCTGCACGTGGCAGGGACAGTTCATCGGCTTGAGCGCGAAGATGCGCTCGCCCTGATTGTCCATGAAGCCGCGCAGGCCTTCCTCGTTCTCCGAGAGATACATGTTCTCGCGGAACTTTTCCCAATGGCCCGATGCTTCCCACAGGCGACGGTCGACCAGCTGCGGAGTCTTGACCTCGAAGTAGCCGGCCTCGTCGAGGCGATGGCGCAAATAGGTCTCCAGCACCCGCCATAGAGCCCAACCCTTGGGGTGCCAGAACACCATGCCGGCAGCCTCTTCCTGCTGGTGGAACAGGCCCATCTCTTTGCCAATGCGGCGATGGTCGCGCTTCTCGGCCTCCTCGAGCTGCGTCAGGTAGGCGTCGAGCTGCTTGCGGTCGAAGAACACCGTGCCATAGACGCGCTGCAGCTGGGCGTTCCTGGCATCGCCACGCCAATAGGCGCCCGACACTTTCATCAGCTTGAACGCCTTGCCCAGCTTGCCCGTTGAGGGAAGGTGCGGGCCCTTGCACATGTCCAGCCACGCACCCTGGCGATAGATGCTGATCTCCTCGCCGGCGGGCAGCTCGTCCGACCACTCGGCCTTGAACGTCTCGCCGTGCTCGAGGAAGTACTTCTTGAGCCTGGCGCGGTCCCACACCTCGCGTTCGATCGGCAGGTCGCGGTCGACGATCTCGGCCATCCGCGCCTCGATCTTTTCGAAGTCTTCCGGCGTGAACGGCTCGGCGCGCGCGAAGTCGTAGTAGAAGCCGCTCTCCGTCGCCGGTCCGAACGTGATCTGGGTGCCGGGAAACAGCTCCTGCACGGCCTGCGCCAGCACATGTGCCGCGTCGTGGCGCAACAACTCCAGCGCGTCGGCGTCCCTGGCCGTGACGATCGCCACTTTGGCATCGCGGTCGATCGGGCGTGACAGATCGCGCAGTTCGCCATCGACGCGCACGGCCAGCGCCGCCTTGGCGAGGCCGGCGCCGATGGCGGCGGCGAGCTCGGCGCCCGTCACCGGGCGCTCGAAAGACCGGACGCTGCCGTCCGGCAAACTGATATTGATCATGGATGCAAACTCGAGATCAGCTGTCGCGGGCGCGCACCGGTGGCAGCCGGGCGCCGCTCAGGCCACCGGCTGCGCTCGCCGCCGGTGGACCCAGGGCCGGGAGGCTCTCCCGCGCAGGAGAAAGCGCCCGGCCGTCTCAAGTTCGGTCGGTGGTCGTCTGGGTGCCCGCCTGACGGGCAAAACGGGGCGCAATGCGCGAAATCATGGGCAAACAGGTACTTTCGGGCCGCTATTCTGTCAAGCTGGAGCGTCCGACAGAAATGGGTTCCGGATTGAATTTCAGAGCGCAAAATAACGACCTCGGGTCGTCTTTCGGTGATCCGGACGTGGCGGCCGCGTGCAGGGGAGGTGGCGGTCGATGCTCTCGCGCGGCGTGGCGCTAGCGTTCCTTTCGGCCGCGCTGTTTGCGGCCAGCACGCCGTTGGCCAAGCTGCTGGTGGACGTGGTCGACCCATGGCTGCTCGCCGGCCTCCTGTACCTCGGTTCCGGCGTCGGCCTGGCGGCGACCCGGTTGGGGCGAATTGTGATCGGCCGCGTTCCGGCGGAGGCACCCCTGCGCGCGCCGGACCTGCCTTGGCTGGCGCTGGTCGTGCTGTCGGGCGGCGTGGTCGGACCCGTCCTGCTCATGATCGGGCTCAGTGTGACGCCGGCCTCGTCCAGTGCGCTGCTGCTCAACCTTGAAGGCCTCGCGACCATGGCGATCGCCTGGCTGGTCTTCCGAGAAAACGCCGATGGACGCATTGTGGCCGGCGCGCTGGCGATCCTGGCGGGTGCGGCGCTGCTGTCATGGCAGGGCCGCGCCGAGGGCGTCGGATGGGGCGGGTTGGCGATCGCCGGCGCCTGCCTGGCCTGGGGCATCGACAACAACCTGACCCGCAAGCTGTCGTTCGCCGATCCGGTGCAGATTGCCATGGTCAAAGGCCTGTGCGCCGGCACGGTCAACCTGGTGCTGGCGTTGGTGCAAGGCGCTCAAGTGCCTGCCCTGGACGTGGTCTCCGCGGCCGGACTCGTTGGCCTCCTGGGCTATGGCGTCAGTCTGGTGCTGTTCGTGCGCGCCCTGCGCGATCTGGGTGCGGCGCGCACTGGCGCCTATTTTTCGACGGCGCCGTTTGTCGCCGCGGCGTTGGGGGTCGCCATATTCGACGAGCCACTATCGCTGCAGCTTGCCGGTGCGGCGGCACTGATGGCCATCGGAGTCTACCTGCACCTGGCCGAGCGTCACGACCACGAGCACGAGCATGCGGTGATGGAACACGAACATGCGCACGTGCACGACATTCATCACCAGCACGCGCATGCACCCGACGATCCGCCCGGCGAACCGCATGTGCATGCTCATCGACACGCGCGATTGCGCCACAGCCACGCCCACTATCCGGACCTGCACCACCGGCACTCGCACTCCTGAGCGCGCGTGAGAGCGGCCAACGCGTCTTCGTCCCGCCTGCGGTGGGCCGGCGGGCATTGGCCAAGGCCGTCAGCGGCGGGTCACCGTCGGGCGACGGCCGGGTCTGCAACACGGTCGATGGGCGGCTCGATTCGATGGCGGGCAGGATGCTAGCGTCGGCCGTCGCCCGGAACGGCGCCGGCGCGCCGCAGCCAGAGGGAACCGCCTGGAATGTCCGTCGATTCGCAGAAGCCCGGCACTCTAACTCGGCCCGACGGTGCCACAATTGCCTACCACCGTGTGCCCGGTCGCAGCCCGACGGTGATCTTCTTCGGCGGCTTCCGCTCCGACATGACCGGCACCAAGGCGACGTCGCTCGACGCCTGGGCGCGGCGCTGCGGCCAGGCCTTCGTGCGCTTCGACTATTTCGCGCATGGCCAATCGTCGGGCGACTTCCGCGACGCCACCGTCGGCCGATGGCTCGATGATTCGCTGTGCGTCATCGACGCGCTGACCGAAGGCCCGCTCGTGCTGATCGGTTCGAGCATGGGCGGCTGGCTGTCGCTGCTGGTGGCGCGCCGGCACCCGGCGCGGGTCGCGGGCTGGATCGGCATCGCCGTGGCGCCGGACTTCACCGAGGATCTGATGCTGCAGGCGTTAAGTCCGGCGGCGCGTGCCACCCTCGAACGCGAGGGCGAGCTGCGCCGCCCCAGCCGCTACTCTGATGAGCCCGACATCCTGACGTGGCGGCTGATCGAGGAGGGCCGCAAGCATCTGGTATTGCGTTCGCCGCTGCGCATCGCCGGACCGGTGCATCTGTTCCATGGTCTGAAGGATCCCGACGTGCCGTGGCAGCACTCGCAACGCGTCATGCAGCACATCGAGGCGCCGGACATTGCGATCACCTACACCAAGGACGGCGATCACCGGCTCTCGACGCCGGCCGACATCGAGCGCCTTCTGGTGACGGTAGAAACAATGTGCCGCCACGCCGACTGACGCTAACCCCCGGCCTGCAGAATCGCGCGCAGACCTTCGCGATAGGTCGGATAGGCGAGCACCACACCCAACTCGCGCTTGATCAGGTCGTTTCGCACCCGCCGGCTCTCGGCGTAGAACGAGCGCGCCATCGGCGACAACTCTGCCTCGACGTCGGCGTAGTCGACCGGCGGCGGCGGCGCGACGCCGAGCAGGGCGCAGGCGAAGGCGACGACGTCGGCCTGTGGCGCCGGCTCGTCGTCGGCGACGTTGTAGATCGTGGCACCGTGCAGCCGGATCATCGACGCCAGCACGGTGCCGGCGATATCGGCGACATGGATGCGCGAGAATACCTGGCCCGGCCGCACGATGCGGCGCGCCGTGCCGGCGCGCACCTGGTCGAGCGCGCTGCGCCCGGGACCGTAGATGCCGGGCAGGCGAAAGACGTGTGCCGGCACGCCCAGCTGCGCGCCCAGAGCGAGCCATTGCCGCTCGGCGATCAGTCGGCGTTGCGCCCGCTCGCTGGCTGGTGCCGCCGGCGTCGTCTCGTCGACCCAGGCACCACCATGATCGCCGTAGACGCCGGTGGTGCTGAGATAGCCGATCCACTGCAGGCGGCCGGCATGCCGCGCCAGATCGGCGCCGTGCGCCGCCACGGCCGGATCGCCGGCGCCGTCGGGCGGGATCGAGCACAACAGATGCGTGACGTCGCCGAGGCTGCGCGCCGGGTCGTCGAGTGGCCGGTCCGAGGCGAAGGCCTCGGCGGCGTAGCCTTGGGCGCGCAGCGTCGCGATCGTGCCGGCGGCGCGCGACGTTCCGGCCACGGCATAGCCCGCCGCGCCGGCCCGCCGCGCCAGATGCCGCGCCGAGTCGCCCAGACCGAAGACAAACAGCCGCTTGGCGTCCATTCGCTTGTCGCCTGTCCTCATCGCATCGCCTGGCCGTCGGTGGCTTGCGCCGCCGTCGGGGCGGGCGCAAGTGTAGCGCCATGACCAATTCCCTGCTGGCCGCCGCCGTGTCGTGCGCCGTCATGGCCGCGTCGATGGCGAATGCCGTTGCCCAGATCACCAACGCCGATCAGGCCCGCCAGTACCGCACCTGCATGGCGCTGGCGCGCAGCGAACCGCGACGCGGCATCGACATGGCCAACGGCTGGGAGAAGAACGGTGGCGACGCTGGGGCCCGCCATTGCCGCGCCATCGCATTGTTCCAGCTGGGCGAGCACGCCGAAGCCGGCCGGCAGCTTGAGGCGTTGGCGCGCACGGCGAGCACGCTCAGCGATGCGCTGCGGGCCGAGATCTTCGCCCAGGCCGGTCAAGCCTACCAGGCGGCGCAGCTGGGGCCGCGGGCGCTGGCGGCGCAGAACGCCGCCATCGCGCTCGACCCTGGCAATGTCGAGATCTGGATCGATCGCAGCATTACCCACGCCGCCGCCGGCGATTTCCGCGCGGCTGTATCCGACCTGACGCGTGCCCTGACCCTGGCGCCGGCCCGCGCCGATGCACTCGTCCTGCGGGCCGCCGCCTGGCGCAGGCTCGACGATCCCAGGGCGGCCGCAGCCGACGCCGAGGCGGCACTGCGCGTCCGGTCGGACGATCCCGAGGCGTTGCTCGAGCGCGGCCTGGCGCGGCGCGCGTTGGGCGACAAGTCGGGCGGTGACGTCGATCTGCGGCGAGTGTTGACCCTGGTGCCGGCCGGCAGCGATACGGCGGCGCGGGCGCACGCGGCGCTGCAGGCGCCTTCCGGCGCCACGCCCCAGCCGGCGCACAAGGCGAAATAGACCACACCTAGGGCGTCGGCCATCGTCTGCAGCCATTGGCGACGGTGCCGATATGGCGTGGCGGTCGTGCGGATGCAGAGCGGCGGTCGCTGCGGTGACGATGGGCGCGTCAGGCCGGCGCGGCGAGATCGTAGCGGCCGCTGGCGCGGAAGCGATCGAGATACGTCGGCAGAATGGCCTCGGCGGCCCGCGGCACGATGCCCAGCTCGGCGAAGCCCGGCCGGCCCGGCGTCACGATGTTGTCGCGCGTCATCAGATCCACCTGGTCGCGGGTGATCGGCGGCACCGGCAGGAATTCGGCGAAGAACGCCGCGATCTTGACCGGCAGCACCGGCACCGACAGCAGACGGCGATGGCGGCTCGTCATGCGCAGGGTCAGCTCGACCAGCTCGCGGTAGGTGTAGACCCGCGGCCCGCCCAGCTCGTAGACGCCGAAGGCGGTGTGCACGTCAGCCACGGCCTGCGCCACCGCCGCCGCCACATCGCCGGCGAACACCGGCTGAAACTTCGCCATGCCATCGCCGAAGATCGGCATGATCGGAGCCAGTTGGGCCGCCGCCGCCAGCCGGTTGAAGAACTTGTCCTCGGGGCCGAACACCACGCTGGGGCGCAGGATGGTGACGCCGGGGAAGGCGCGGTTCATCTCGTGCTCCGCCTCGGCCTTGGACTCGACGAAGGCGTTGCCTGAGCGCGGCTGCTGCGCGCCGATGCCGGAAATATGGATCAGGCGGCTGACGCCGGCCTTGGCGGCGGCTTCGGCGATATGACGGGCGCCGTCGGCATGCACCGCGCGATAACGCTGCCGGCCGCGCTGGTAGGAGATGCCGGCGGCGTTGACCACGATGCCGCTGCCGGCGATGGCCGCCGCCACCGATTGCGGGAAGCGCAGGTTGGCCAGCACCGCCATCACCTGGCCGACGTCGCCGGCGGTACGGGTGAAGTCGGCCAGTTGCGGATGGCGCACCGCGACGCGCACCCGCAGGCCGCGCGCCGCCAGGGCGCGCACGACGTAGCGTCCGACAAAGCCCGACCCGCCGAAAACCGTGACCTGCCTGTTGTCCATGAGCCCGCTGCCCCCTGCCGTCGGCTGCGCCGCGCCGCACGGCATATAGTATAGCCGCGCCGCTCCGGCAAAGAGGCTTGGCAGCCGGCTATGGTTGACATCCGCCTAGGCGGGCATTAGGTGTCCGCCCGTTCGCTCGCCGGACGGATTGTGCCCTGGTGGCGGAATTGGTAGACGCGCTAGATTCAGGTTCTAGTGCTCGAAAGGGCGTGGAAGTTCGAGTCTTCTCCAGGGCACCATTCGCCGCGCCGTCCTTCGGGACGGCGTTGCGCTTTGCGGGGCGACGGTGCACGAGGGGCCATGGCCATCCACCTTCATAAGGGCGACCTGCCTGTCGGCCTCGACCTCGGCCCGGTCGTGGCCATCGACACCGAGACCATGGGCCTCAATCCGCACCGCGACCGGCTGTGTCTGGCGCAGCTCTCCTGCGGCGACGGCGATGCGCATCTCGTGCAGTTCGCCAAGGGCAGCTATGACGCGCCCCGCCTGAAGGCGCTGCTGGCCGATCCCGCCCGGCTGAAGCTGTTTCATTTCGCGCGGTTCGACGTGGCGGTCATGCGCCACTATCTCGGCGTCGTCACCCAGCCGATCTATTGCACCAAGATCGCCGCCCGCCTGGTACGCACCTACACCGACCGCTACGGTTTGAAGGACCTCGCCAAGGAGTTGCTGGGCGTCGATCTGTCGAAACAGCAGCAATCGTCCGACTGGGGTGCCGAGCAGTTGAGCGATGAGCAGCTGGCCTACGCGGCCTCCGACGTGCTGCACTTGCACAAGCTCAAGGCCCGGCTTGATGCGCTGCTCGACCGCGAGGGCCGCCGCGAGCTGGCCGAAGCGGCCTTCCGCTTCGTCCCGTACCGGGCGGCGCTTGACCTCCAAGGCTGGCCGGACGTCGATATATTCGCGCATTGAGTGCGAATTATTGCTGTCAAGCTGTCGAGCTCTGCGATTTCGCTTATCCCCCAGCGGCGTTTTGGCGCGCTTTTTGCTTTGCGATGGCTGGCTTTCGGCGCGTAGTATTTAAGCAGATGAAAAATGTGTCACGCGCCAGCCAAGCTAAGCGGCCTGCGTCGCCCCCCGGCGAGGCGGCCGATATTGCCTATGCGCGCCGCGTTCTGGCGGCCGAGATTGCCGGCCTGACGGCACTGCAAGGCAAGCTGGGCAGCGAATTCACGGCGGCACTCGACACCCTCGAGCGCGGGGATCGGGTCATCGTCTCGGGCATGGGCAAGAGCGGCCACGTCGGCCGCAAGATTGCGGCGACCCTGGCCTCGACCGGGACTCCGGCCTATTTCGTCCACCCTGCGGAAGCCTCGCACGGCGATCTGGGCATGATTTCGGCCGGCGACGTCGTGCTGGCGATCTCCAATTCGGGCGAAACGGCCGAACTGTCGGGCCTGCTGTGGTACGTTAAACGCTTCGGCATCAAGCTGGTGGCCATCACGGCGGGCGGCGACAGCCTGCTGGCCCAGGCGGCCGACGTGGCACTGGTCCTGCCCGACGTGCCGGAGGCCTGCCCGATGGGGCTGGCGCCGACCACGTCGACCACCATGACCCTGGCGCTGGGTGATGCGGTGGCGATCGCGCTGCTGGAGCGCAAGGGTTTCACGGCGGCGCGCTTCGGCGACTTCCATCCCGGCGGCAGGCTGGGCCAGCGGCTGGTCAAGGTCGCCGACCTGATGCATGTCGGCAACGAGGTGCCGGCGGTCGGTCCCGACACCCGCATGACCGATGCGATCATCGAGATGACCGCCAAGAGCTTCGGCTGCGTCGCCGTGATCGACGCCGGCCGTCGGCTGCTGGGTGTGATCACCGATGGCGACCTGAGGCGCCATATGAATGCCGGACTCCTGGGCCAGACGGCGGCCGAGATCATGACGCCGCGGCCGCGCACCATCGGGGCCGAGGCCTTGGCGGCGGAGGCAGTGCGACTGATGAACGCGACGGGCAAAGGCATCACGAGCCTGTTCGTTGTCGAGGGCGACCGGCTGATCGGCCTCGTGCATGTGCACGACTGCCTGCGCGCCGGCGTGGCATGAGCGGCGCGGCCATGGCCCCGACGACCGACCTTCCCGTGCCTCAGGCCGCCGGCCCGACGCCGCCGCGCGACCGCTCGCGCCTGGATCGCTTCATCGGACTCAAGCGCGACAACGCCGACCCCTGGATCTCGCGCTACGCCGATCACATCCGCATCCTGCTGCCGCTGGTCGCGTTGGCGGTTGTGCTGGCCGGCATCATCGGGCCGATGTTTGGCGAGGTGACGGGGCTGCTGGTGCGCGAGATGCCGCTCGATGCCAACCGGGGCGAGTACATGCGCATGGACCGGCCGCACTTTGCCGGCAACAGCTCCGACCAGCGCCCCTACACGGTGACCGCCGACTACGCGATCCAGAAAACCCGCGAGGACAAGGTCTACGATCTCGTGCAGCCCAAGGCGGACCTGCTCGACAAGAAAGACCGCTGGGCAGCCATCTCGGCCGATACCGGCAAGTACGACACGCGGCTGCGGCTGCTCGATCTGGCCGGCAACGTCACCGTCTTCCAGGACCAGGGCTATACGCTGACCACCGACCGGGCGCGCATCGATCTGGAGGCCAACGCCGCCTACGGCGATCGGCCGGTGCGCGGTCATGGACCGGATGGCGAGGTCGAGGCCGAGGGATTCCATGCCAGCGAACGCGGCGACCGGCTGGTGTTCACCGGCCGCACGCGACTGATCCTCAAGGGACACGACACCGGCGATGCCGGCCCGACGCCACCGGCGGACCAGCCGCCGAAGGGGGAGTGACATGGGCCGCACGCTTCGCTGGCTGTCGATCCTCCTCGTGGCACTGGCGCTGCCGGCGGCGGCGCAGCAGAAGCCGGCCAAGCCCGACGCCAAGGACAAGAACGACGACAAGAGCCAGATCGAGATCACGGCCGACCAGGGCATCGAGTGGGACAAGAACAACCATGTCTACATCGCGCGCGGCAACGCACGCGTGACGCGCGGCCAGCAGACGATCATCGCCGATCGGATCACCGCCTATCACCGCGGCGAGGGCACCAACAAGAGCGACATCTATCGCGTCGACGCCGAAGGTTCGGTGCGCATCGCCAACGGCGATAGCGTCATGACCGGCGACCGCCTGGTCTACGACAACGACAACAAGGTCGCCCGGCTGACCGGCCGCAACCTCAGCGTCTCCAATCCGGACTCGCACATGACGGCGCGCGACAGCATCGAATACTGGGACGAGAAACGCCTCGCCGTGGCGCGCGGCAATGTGGTGCTCGTGAAGCGCGGCGAAGAGATGCGGGCCGATCAGGTGGTCGCCTATTTCGAGCCGAAGGACGGCAGCGAGCCCGGTCCGAAGGCGCGCGGCAGTTCGGGCAAGCAGCGGGTGGCGCGGCTCGAAGGCTACGGCAACGTCTACATCGCGTCGTGCAAGGGCTACGCCCATGCCGACAAGGGCCTCTACGACCCGAACACTGGCACCGCGGTGCTGACCGGTAACGTGCGCCTGACCCGCGGGCGCGAACAGCTCAACGGCGATACGGTCGAGATGAACACCAAGACCGGCTACTCGCGAGTCATTGGCGGCACCGGGCAGGTGCGGGCGCTGCTCGAGCCCAACAAGGACGCCTCGACGCCCGAGCCCAATCCGACCGGGCGTCCCGGCGCGCCGTCATGCGACGACAACGAAGAGACGTCGTCGCCCGGAACCGGCACGAAGAAATCGCGCTGAACGTTTGCCAGCAGGTGGAAGCACGTCGATGTCGGCCCGCAACAGGCGTTGGAAGTTCGGATCGTCGCAACCGGCGCAGCGCCCCGGCCCGCGGCTGGTGTCGACGGACAGCGGCCTGCAGGCGCACGGCCTGTGCAAGACCTACAACAACCGGCCGGTGGTGCGCGACGTCTCGATCACCTTGCAGCGCGGCGAGGCCGTCGGGCTGCTGGGCCCCAATGGTGCCGGCAAGACGACGACGTTCTACATGGTGTGCGGTCTTGTGCAGGCCGACGAGGGAAACGTCACGCTCGACGGCCGAGACATCACGCGCCTGCCCATGTTCCGGCGCGCGCGGCTGGGCATCGGCTACCTGCCGCAGGAAGCGTCGGTCTTCCGGTCCATGAGCGTCGCCGACAACATCCGCGCGGTGCTCGAACTGGTGGAGCCGGACCGGCGGGTGCGCGAAGACACCGTCGATGCGCTGCTCGAGGAATTCAACATCGCCCATCTGCGCAACGCCCCGGCGATGGCGCTGTCGGGCGGCGAGCGGCGGCGCGTCGAGATCGCCCGCGCGCTGGCGTCGCGGCCGCATTTCATCCTGCTCGACGAGCCGCTCGCCGGCGTCGATCCGATCGCCGTCGAAGAGATCCGCGAGCTGGTCGCGCAGCTGCGCGACCGCGGCATCGGCGTGCTGATCACCGATCACAAGGTTCGGGAGACTCTCGATATCATCGACCGTGGCTACATCATGCATGCCGGACAGGTCCTGATCGAAGGCCGGCCGGCAGAGATCGTGGCCAACGAGGAGGTGCAGCGGGTCTATCTCGGCCGCCGGTTCACGTTGTGACGGGTCGGGTGGTCGATCAATGACGCTCGCGCCGCGCCTCCAACTGGGTCAGCGCCAGACGCTGGTGATGACCCCGCAGCTGCAGCAGGCCATCAAGCTGCTGCAACTCTCCCAGCTTGAGCTGGCGAACTACGTCGAGCGCGAACTGGAAACCAATCCGCTGCTGGTCGAAACGCCGCGCGAGGACGGCAGCCCGCCGGCCGCCGAGGCGCCGGACGCGCCGGCATCCGGCGGCGACACCGCCGATACGCTGGCCGACGGCGCGGCGGCGCTGGACGAAGCCGACGAGCGGTGGTCCGGCGAGTATGCCGACTGGGGCGGCGACGGCAGTGCCGCGCGCCGCAATACGCGACGTGACGAAGGCGACGGCGCGCCCGATGCGATGGCGCGTATTGCCGAGAACGGCATTTCGCTGCAACGCCATGTGCTGGCACAGGTATCGGCGGAAATCGTCGATCCCGTGGAACGGCTGATCGCCGTCCGCCTCGTCGAACTGCTGGAGCCGAGCGGCTACCTGGCGGGCGACGTCGCCGAAGTGGCATCCGGGCTGGGTGTCGCAAGTGCGCGCGTCGAGGCTGTGCTGGCGCGCCTGCGGCAATTCGATCCGCCGGGACTATTCAGCCGGTCGCTGGCCGAGTGCCTGGCGGCGCAGCTTGCCGATCGCGACCGGCTCGACCCGGCGATGCGTACGCTGCTCGACAATCTCGACCTGCTGGCGCGGCGCGACGTGGCGGGGCTGTTGCGCCGCTGCGGCGTCGATGCCGCCGACATGGCCGGCATGATCGCCGATATCCGCGCGCTCGATCCCAAGCCCGGCCTGCGTTTCAGCCACGAGCCGGTACAGGCCGTGGTTCCCGACGTCTATCTGCGACGCGTGCGCCATCCGGAGGCGGGCGAAGTGTGGGAGGTCGAACTCAATACCGACGCGCTGCCGCGGGTGCTGGCCGACCGGCGCTATCACACCAGCCTCAGCCGCGACGCGCGCACCAAGGAAGCCAAGGAATTCATTGCCGAGCGCTGGCAGACCGCCAACTGGCTGGTCAAGGCGCTTGACCAGCGCGCCAATACGATCCTGAAGGTGGCGCGCGAGATTGCATTGCAGCAGGAGGGATTCTTCCGGCATGGCGTGTCGGCGCTGCGACCGCTGGTGCTGCGCGACGTTGCCGTCGCCACCGGCCTGCACGAGAGTACCGTCAGTCGTGTCACCGCCAACAAGTTCATCGCCACGCCGCGGGGCACGTTCGAGCTGAAATACTTCTTTACGAGTTCGGTGTCGTCCGCCGGCGGCGCGCACGCCGTCTCGGCCGAAGCGGTGCGCTCGCGCATCCGGCGGCTGATCGAAGCCGAGCGGGCCGATGCGACCCTATCGGACGACAGGCTGGTGGAACTGCTGCGCACCGAAGGCATCGAAATCGCCCGCCGGACCGTGGCGAAATACCGCGAAGCCATGCGCATCCCCTCGTCGGCGCAGCGGCGGCGCGACAAGTCGCTGCCGGGAATCGGCCTGGTCATCCAGTCGGCGACTCTGTGACTCCGCGTCTGCGCCCGACGCCTGACCGTCGGGGCCGGTTGCTTGACTCGCGGAAACCCGGTCCATATGTTGAGTCTATTCAGCGCGCCGGCCGGCCTGGGCAGCAGACGCGGACATGGCGATGAACCTTACGATTAGCGGCAAGCAGATTGACATTGGCGAAGCGCTCAGCGGCCATGTCCAGCGATCTCTCGATGCCGCCGTCAGCAAGTATTTCGATGGTGCGCTGGAGGGGACGGTGACGTTCTCTCGGCATGCCCACGAGTTCCGAGTGGACATCTCGGTTCATGTCGGTCGAAACATCATGGCCCAGAGCCATGGCCTCGCGGCCGATGCCTACCTTGCATTCGATGCGGCGTGCGACCATGTGGCCAAGCGGTTGCGTCGCCACAAGCGGCGTCTGCGCGACCACAACATGCGATCGGTCCGCCAGACCGAGGAAACGCTGGCACGGCAATCCGTCCTCGCCGTCGAGCAGGAGACGGCCGACGATGCGGCCGGGCACGACTCGGTGGTCGTCGCCGAGATGCAGACCCGGCTGCAGACCCTGACGGTGGGCGAGGCCGTGATGCGCCTGGACTTGGAGCAGCTGCCGGCGCTGATGTTCCGCAACAGCGCCAACGGCCTGTTGAACATGGTGTACCGCCGCACAGACGGCAATATCGGTTGGGTTGATCCGCAAAACGCACCGCCGGCCGCGACGCCGTCCTGATGGCGTCGGGCGCACAAGGCGGAAACACAGACGGGCAGGCCGCGATGGAAATTGCTGACATCCTTGCGCCGGAAGCGGTGATCGCCGACATGCGGGCGGGCACCAAGAAGCAGGCGCTGCTGGAATGCGCCCAGCGGGCCGCCCTGGTGACGCACCTGCATGAACGGGCGATCTTCGACGTGCTGCTGGAGCGCGAGCGGCTTGGATCGACCGGACTGGGCGGCGGCATCGCGATCCCGCACGGCAAGCTGGCGGGGGTCGATCGTCTGTACGGCGTCTTCGCCCGGCTTGCCTCGCCGATCGAATTCGAGGCGATCGACGCGCGCCCTGTAGACCTGATCTTCGTGCTGCTCGCGCCGGAGAGCGCCGGCGCCGATCACCTCAAGGCGCTGTCGCGCGTGTCGCGGGCGCTGCGCGACCGCACGCTGGTCGAAAAGCTGCGCGCCACCGACCAGGCCGACGCTCTCTACGCGCTGCTGGTCGAACCGCTGAAATCGCCGCGCGCCGCCTAGGACCGCTCCACAAAAGAATGACGGCGCGCCGCATGCGGCGCGCCGTCGTCGTTCCAGCCGCGGTGGCGGGACTCAATGCACCAGCGCCGGCTCCAGCTCGTTCTGGCGCACCAGCGCCTGGGCGAGTTCCACGGTGGCGGCGCCGGCCAGTGGGCGGCCGTCGGCGGCGAAGACGCCGATGGCATGCTTGCCGTCGGGCAATGTCACCGGTCGGATATACGCCAGCTGCTCGAGTCCCAGCACGGCGAACTCGGCCGCAGTCAAAGTCTTGAGGGGTGAGGCTTCGAGCATGGGGTCCTCCTGTGACGAACCCGTTGGGCAATTCAGCCCGTGACGTCGATGGTCTTGCCGCGTGACGCCGTCGCGGGGGCGGTCGTGTCGATCCGGATGGTCTTCACCTTGGGTTCGACCACGGGCCGCGCCAGATCGATGGCCAGCAGTCCGTTCTCCAGCTTGGCGCCGGCGACTTCGATGCCGTCGGCCAGCATGAAGGTCCGGTGGAACTGTCGCCCGGCGATGCCGCGATGGAGGTAAACCCGCTCGGGATCGTCCTGCTGCTTGCCGCGCACCGAGAGCTGGTTCTCGACCACTTCGATCGTCAGGTCGGCCTCGGTGAACCCGGCCACCGCCAGCGTGATGCGCAGGCCGTTGTCGCCGATCTTCTCGATGTTGTAGGGCGGGTACCCGTCGCTGGCGTTCTTGGCCAGCCGGTCGAGCGTGCGTTCGAACTGGTCGAATCCCAGCAGGAACGGCGAACTGAACAACGACACCCGATTCACGAAACCCTCCTCAATCGAGCGAGCGGTCGGCGGGACCCCGTAGGCATCACCGCTAAGCAAAATGTGGGCGTTCAGCCGCCGGGTTCAAGGGCCAGCGCGACGTGCCATGACGACATCGCCGGCCGGCCGCAAAGGCGCCACGATTGGCCGGCCCGTGGCTGCCGCCGATCGCTTGCCTTGCCCCCGCCTGCTCTGTATAAACCGGCCTCCTTTCGGATGGCCTGGCGTAAAGGGCATGCCATGGCGGTCCGGAAACATCCCTCCGACGATCCGTCGGCAGCGTCCTTTGCGGGACGCTAAGTCTCTGAAAAGAGGATGAAAATGCCCAAAATGAAGACCAAGAGCGGAGCCAAGAAACGGTTCCGGCTCACCGCCACGGGCAAAGTCAAGATTCCGGTCGCCAACAAGCGCCATGGCATGAGCAAGCGCGGCAACCGGTTCCTGCGTCAGGCGACCGGCACGGTCATCGCCGCCGAGGGCGATGCGCGCACCATCAAGCGCTTTTTCCTGCCCAACGCGTGACGGAGAGCTGAGCCATGGCCCGCGTCAAACGGGGCGTCACCAGCCACGCCCGCCACAAGAAGGTCCTCAAGCTCGCCAAGGGCTACCGGGGCCGCGCCCACAACACCTATCGCACCGCGCTCGAGAAGGTCGAGAAGGCGCTGCGCTACGCCTATCGCGACCGGCGCGCCAAGAAGCGTAACTTCCGGGCGCTCTGGATCCAGCGCATCAACGCCGCCGTGCGCGAGCACGGCATGACCTATTCGGCGTTCGTCAACGGCATCGCCAAGGCCGGCATCGAGATCGACCGCAAGGTGATGGCCGATCTGGCGGCACGCGAGCCGGTGGCGTTTAAGGCCCTGGTCGATCAAGCCCAGGCCGCCCTGAAGTAATCCGGCCGTCCGGCGCCTGCGCCGGCGGACGACGACAGTAAAGGGAAGCCGCGGGCGACCGGGCTTCCCTTTGTTTGTTTTGGCAGACAGCTCACAGGGATCGGGTCTCGGGCAACGCGCCGGCGCCCGTTGATTTCCGAGCCCTGACATCCGGTATCCGAGGTTGCGATGGACGATCTCTCGACGATCAGGTCCGAAGCGCTGGCGGCGGTGGCCGCCGCCGCCGACGCGCGCGCGCTCGATGCGGCACGCGTGGCGGCGCTGGGCAAGAACGGCCGCGTCACCGGCCTGATGAAGACGCTGGGCGCATTGCCGCCGGCCGAGCGCAAGGCGTTCGGCCAGACGGTCAACGCGCTCAAGGACGAGATCACCGCCGCGCTGGAGGCGCGCAAGGCTCAGATCGACGGCGCGGCGCTGAGCGCCCGGCTCGAGGCGGAGCGCCTCGACGTCAGTCTGCCGCCGAGGCCCGAGCGCGCCGGCAGCCTGCATCCGATCGGCCAGACGATCGACGAGATCTGCGCCATCTTCGGCGAGATGGGCTTCGTGTGGGCCGAGGGTCCCGACATCGAGGACGACTGGCACAATTTCGAGGCGCTGAACTTTCCGCCCGAGCACCCCGCGCGGCAGATGCAGGACACGTTCTTCCTGCCGCCGCGCGCCGACGGCGTGCCGATGGTGCTGCGCACCCACACCTCGCCGGTGCAGGCGCGCACCATGCTCGACAAGCAGGTCCAGAAGCGCCTGGCCGACGGCGGCTCGCTGCGCGTCATCGTGCCCGGCCGCACCTTCCGCACCGACAGCGACCAGACGCATACGCCGATGTTCCACCAGGTCGAGGGCCTGGTGATCGACCGCACGACGCATATGGGCCACCTCAAGGGCTGCCTGACCGATTTCTGCCGCGCCTACTTCGAGGTCGACGACCTGCCGCTGCGCTTCCGTCCGTCGTACTTCCCGTTCACCGAGCCGTCGGCCGAGGTCGATATCGGATGCTCCTGGAAGGGTGGCGAGTTGCGCATCGGCGCCGGCGACAGCTGGCTGGAGATCCTGGGCTGCGGCATGGTGCATCCCAACGTGCTCAGCAACTGCGGCCTGGATCCCGCAGTCTACCAGGGCTTCGCCTTCGGCATGGGCATCGAACGGGTGGCGATGCTGAAATACGGCATCCCCGACCTGCGCACGTTCTTTGAATCCGACCTGCGCTGGTTGCGCCACTACGGCTTCTCGCCGCTCGACGTGCCGAGCCTCACGGGAGGGCTCAGCCGATGAAGTTCACGCTCTCCTGGCTGAAGGAGCACCTCGACACGACGGCGTCGGTCGAGGCGGTCTGCAGCACGCTCACCATGCTGGGCCTTGAAGTGGAGGCGGTCGACGACCGCGCCGCCAAGCTCAAGGGCTTTGTCACCGCCTACGTCGTCGAGGCGGTGCAGCATCCCAACGCCGACAAGCTGCGCGTGTGCAAGGTCGACACCGGCGCCGGCGTCGTGCAGGTCGTCTGCGGCGCACCCAACGCGCGCACCGGCATGAAGGGTGTCTTCGCGCCGTCGGGCACGCACATTCCCGGCACCGGCCTCGATCTCAAACCGAGCAAGATCCGCGGCGTCGACAGCAACGGCATGCTGTGCTCGGAGCGCGAGCTGGAACTGTCGGAAGACCACACCGGCATCATCGATCTGCCGGCCGATACGCCGGTCGGCCTGCCGGCGGCGCAGGTGCTGGGCGTCGACGATCCGGTGATCGAGATCAAGGCGACGCCCAATCGCGCCGATGCGCTGGGCGTGATCGGCGTCGCCCGCGACCTGGAGGCGGCCGGGCTGGGCCGGCGCAAGGCGCCGGACGTCGCCAAGGTGCCGGGCACCTACAAGAGCCCGCTGCGCTGGACGCACGGCTATGAGGTGAAGCCCGGCGTGTCCTGCCCGATCGTGGTCGGCCGCCATTTCCGCAACGTCAGGAACGGCCCGAGCCCGGCCTGGCTGCAGCAGCGCCTGCGCGCCATCGGCCTGCGGCCGATCTCCGCTCTGGTCGACATCACAAACCTGGTGACCTTCGACCTCAACCGGCCGCTGCACGTATTCGACGCCGACAAGGTGGCGGGCGACTTGGTGATGCGCCAGGCGCGCGCCGGCGAAACCATCCTGGCGCTCGATGGCCGCACCTATACGCTCGACGAGACGATGGCGGTGATCGCCGACTCCAGGGCGGTGCATGGCATCGGCGGCATCATGGGCGGCGAGGACACCGGCGTGTCGGCCGGCACGACGAATGTCTTCCTCGAGGTGGCGTA
This sequence comes from Alphaproteobacteria bacterium, assembly GCA_026126245.1. Lineage (GTDB taxonomy): Bacteria > Pseudomonadota > Alphaproteobacteria > Reyranellales > Reyranellaceae > Vineibacter. The sequence continues at coordinate 1,154 of JAHCJT010000039.1, read as the reverse complement.
CTTCGAGCCGATCGCCATCTCCGCCGCCGGCCGCAAGCTCGGCGTTCAGTCCGACGCGCGCTACCGTTTCGAGCGCGGCATCGATCCGGAGTCGGTGTGGTGGGGCGCCGAGGTCGCGGCCCGCCTGATCCTGCAGCTCTGCGGCGGCGAGACCAGCGAGCTGGTGTCCAGCGGCGCGATGCCGGCGTGGCGGCGCAGCTACGCGCTGCGGCCCGAGCGCGTGCGCGCGCTGGGCGGCGTCGACGTGCCGGCCGCCAGCCAGCTCGACATCCTGCGCAAGCTCGGCTTCGAGCCGTCGGGCAGCGGGCCCTGGACCGTCGCGGTGCCGTCGTGGCGCCCCGATATCGTCGGCGAAGCCGATCTCGTCGAGGAGATCGTGCGCGTGCACGGCTATGACCACGTCGCCGCCGTTTCGATGCCGCGCGACAGCGCCATGCCGCGACCGGTGCGCACGCCCGAGCAGCGCCGGGTGCCGACGGCGCGCCGCGCCCTGGCGGTGCGCGGCATGAGCGAGGCCGTGACCTCGTCGTTCACGCAACTGGCGCTGGCCGATCTGTTCGGCGGCGTCGGCGATGACCTGAAGCTGGTCAATCCCATCGCCTCGGATCTCGACGTCATGCGGCCGTCGATCCTGCCCAACCTGCTGCAGGCCTGCGGCCGCAACGAGGCGCGCGGCCTGAAGGACCCGGCGCTGTTCGAAGTCGGGCCGCAGTATCGCGATGCCACGCCCACCGGCCAGCGTCCGGTCGCGGCCGGCGTACGCGCCGGCAAAGGCCGGCCGCGCGGCTGGGCCGAGCCCGAGCGGCCGGTCGACGCCTTCGACGCCAAGGCCGACGCGCTGGCCGTGCTGAGCGCCGTCGGCGCGCCGACCGACAATCTCCTGGCGCAGCCCAAGGCGCCGGCCTGGTATCACCCCGGCCGTTCGGGCGCGCTGTTGCTGGGCAACCAGCCGCTGGCCTATTTCGGCGAGGTGCACCCCGACGTGCTGGCGAGGCTCGACCTGCGCGGTCCGGCCGCGGCCTTCGAGGTGTTCCTCGATGCCGTGCCGCCGGCCAAGGCGCGGCAGGGTACGGCGCGCGCGGCGTTGAAGCTCTCGCCGTTCCAGCCGGTCGAGCGCGACTTCGCCTTCATGGTCGATGCCGCCGTCGCGGCCG
>JAHCJT010000389.1 GCA_026126245.1 Alphaproteobacteria bacterium | reverse complement strand
GCCGGTCAAGGAAGCCGAGGCGACCAACAGCATGGTGGCGCAGGGCATCGACGTCGTGACCTGCCACGTCGACAGCCCCAAGGTGGTGGTCGAGACCGCCGAGCGCGCCGGCATCTATACCTGCGGCTATCACGCCAACCAGTCGAAGCTGGCGCCCAAGGGCTACCTGACCGGCGCCGAATGGAACTGGGTGAAGGTCTACACCGACTTCGTCACCACGATGAAGGCGGGCGGCGTGCCGGGCAATTTCGTGCGCGGCGGTCTGCGCGAGGGCTTCGTGAAGACCTCGCCCTATGGCCGCGCCGTGCCCGAGAAGGCGCGCATGCAGCACGAGGCCATCAAGGGCAAGATGCTGGGCGGCGATTTCGTGATCTTCAAGGGACCGCTGAAGGACAACAAGGGCAACACTGTCATCGCGGCCGGCACGTCCTATGTCCAGACCGAGCCCAAGCTGGAGTCGATGAATTACCTGATCGAAGGTGTGCTCGGCGCCACGTCCTGAGCCGTCTCTGGGGGCGAGCGCAGATGTTGCCGCGGACGCCCTCGATGCCACCCTTCCCCCTGAGGGGGAAGGTGCCCGGCGGGCGGAAGGGCGATGCTCGCTCATCCTCCCCCGCCGGGGCGACCGTCGACTTTGTTGAAACATCCCCCTTCCGGCGCTTGGCGCCACCTTCCCCGTTTGGGGCAAGGCAGTGGAAGGGGTCGGCTCGTCCGGGCGGGAGAACTGCGTGACACCGACCGACGCCGCCATCACCTCCGCCAAGCCGCCGGCGGCGCCGTCGGGTGCGGCGTCCGCTGTCGCCGAGGGCGCCGACAGCGTCGCGCTGTCGCCGTCGGCGTCCGGCGGCATTGATGACCGCTGGCGGCAGGCGGCCGAGCGGATCGCCATTCCGCTGATCGCGCTGGGCGGATCGGCCGTCGTCTTCGGCCTGTTCCTGGCGCTGGTGCCGCAGGTCAACCCGCTCGAGGTCTACGGCCTGATGTACCAGGGTGCGTTCGGCTCGTGGTTCTCGTGGCAGAACACGCTGGTCCGCGCCGCGCCCCTGATCCTGACGGCGCTGTGCACGGCACTGCCGGCCCGCCTGGGGCTGGTGGTCATCGGCAACGAGGGCGCGTTGGTCGCCGGCGGCGTCGCCGCGGCGGCCGTCGGCGTCGCGGTCAGCGGCGCGCCGCCGATCGTGGTGCAGGTCGCCATGGCGCTGGCCGGCATGGCGGTCGGCGGCTTGTGGATCTTCGCCGCCGGCTGGCTGCGCCACAGCCGCGGCGTCAACGAGACGATCGCCAGCCTGCTGCTGACCTACATCGCGATTGCGCTGATGAACCATCTCGTCGAGGGGCCGCTGCGCGATCCGGAGAGCCTCAACAAGCCGTCGACCTCGCATATCGGCGAGGCCAACATGATCGGCAATATCCCCGGCATGGACGTGCACTGGGGACTGGCGCTGGGCATCATCTTCTGCATCGCCGCCTATGTGCTGATGCGCCACACGACCTTCGGTTTCGCCGCCGACATGGCCGGCGGCAACATGCGAGCCGCGCGCGGCATGGGACTCAACGTCGGCCGGCTGGTGGCGGTGACCTGCCTGCTGGGTGGCGCGGCGGCGGGACTGGCCGGCATGGTCGAGGTCGGCGCCGTGCTGGGCCGCGCCAACGCCTCGCTGGTGGTCGGCTACGGCTATGCCGGCATCCTGGTCGCGTTCCTGGCGCGGCACCATCCGCTGGCCATCATCCCGGTGGCGATTCTGCTGGGCGGCATCGGTGCCAGCAACGGCCTGCTGCAACGCCGCCTCGACCTGCCGGATGCCACGGTGCTGGTGCTGCAGGGCGTGATCTTCGTCATGATCCTGGCGGGCGAAGCGCTGTACGGCCGCATCCGCTTCTTCCAACCGCGCGGCGCCTGACATGAGCGGCGACATCGGCCTGTGGGCCGTCCCCCTTGCGATGCTGGCCGGCGCCATCCGCGTCAGCACGCCCTTCATCTTCGTCAGTCTCGGCGAGTGCCTGACGGAGCGCAGCGGGCGCATCAATCTCGGCCTGGAGGGCACGCTGGTCATGGGCGCGATGAGCGCCTACGGCGTGGCCCTGGGCACCGGCTCGCCGTGGGCCGGCGTGCTGGTGGCCGGCCTGATCGGGCTGCTGCTGGGCAGCGTGCATGCCACGATCTGCAATCTGCCGCGCGTCAACGATGTCGCCACCGGCATCGCGCTGATGCTGGCGGCAACCGGCCTGGCGTTCTTTCTCGGCAAGCCCTTCGTGCAGCCCAAGGCGCCCAACCTGTCGGCCATCGAGCTCGGCTGGTGGAGCAGCGTGCCGCAGGTGCGTTCGGCGCTGCAGGTCAACTGGCTGTTCGTGCTCGGCGTCGCGCTGGCGCCGGCGCTGTGGTGGGCGCTGCGCAACACGCGCTGGGGCCTGATCGTGCGGTTGGCCGGCGAGAGCGTCGATGCCTCGCTGGCGATGGGCGTGTCGGTGGCGCGCGTACGCCTGCTGGCGACGGCGGCCGGTGGTTTTCTGTCGGGCATCGGCGGCGCCTTCCTGTCGCTCTACTACCCCGGCAGCTGGAACGAGGGCCTGTCGAGCGGCCAGGGCCTGATGGCGGTGGCGCTGGTCATCTTCGCGCGCTGGGACCCGTTGCGCTGCCTGTGGGCCTCGCTGCTGTTCGGCGCCGCCGGCGCCATCAGCCCGGCGCTGCAATCGGTCGGCGTGACGCAGGGCTACTACCTGTTCGGCGCCGCGCCCTATGTGCTGACCCTGGCGATCATGATCATCACCTGTTCGCCGGAGCGCAGCCTGCGCGGGGCGCCGGGCGAACTGGGCGTCACGCGCTAGCGGTCGGAGAGGGCAACATGAGCGGGCTGGGCGGTCTCAACAAATCGGCCAACGGCGTGGTCATCGGCCTCGTGCAGTTGCAGCTTCCCGTGATCGAGAGCCGGGCCGACGTCACCCGCCAGGCCGAGAAGATCGTCGCCATGGTCGCCAAGGCGCGCCGCGGCATGTCGAGCATGGACCTCGTGGTGTTTCCCGAATACGCCCTGCACGGGCTGTCGATGGACACGCGGCCCGAGATCCTGTGCACGCTCGACGGCCCGGAGGTCGCTTCGTTCCGCACGGCCTGCCGCGACAACCGCATCTGGGGCTGCTTCTCGATCATGGAGCTGAACCCCGACGGCAATCCCTACAACAGCGGCCTGGTGATCGACGACGAGGGCGAGATCAGGCTCTACTACCGCAAGCTCCATCCCTGGGTGCCGGTCGAGCCGTGGGAACCGGGCAATCTCGGCATCCCGGTGTGCGACGGTCCCAACGGCTCGAAGCTGGCGCTGATCATCTGCCACGACGGCATGTTCCCCGAGATGGCGCGCGAGGCGGCCTACAAGGGCGCCGAGATCATGTTGCGTACCGCCGGCTACACGGCGCCGATCCGCCACGCCTGGAAGGTCACCAACCAGTCCAACGCCTTCTGCAACCTGATGGCCACCGCCAGCGTCTGCATGTGCGGCACCGACGGCACCTTCAACTCGATGGGCGAGGCGATGATCTGC
>JAHCJT010000388.1 GCA_026126245.1 Alphaproteobacteria bacterium | reverse complement strand
CTACTTTGATTCGCCGGTGATCGTCGACAACGCGATCGGTGAGACGAAAGTCGCGGCGTAGCGCCTAGCAGACGAAGCGCGGCCTGTACGGCGCGGCGGCGTCGCCAAGCGCGGACGCGGCGAGATCGCCGCGTAGCGGCGATCGTGTATCAGTGCCGTCACCGAGGATCGCATCGATGGAGTCGCTGGCAATGCCGGCCAGCACGAGATGCGCCACGCGCGAGCCACCGGCATCGCGCTCGGCTTCGACCATCGCGACGCCGAAGACGAAATCGACCGGATCGCTCGCTCGCGCCGGCTCGGCACCGGCCCCGCTCCAGATCGGGCTGTCGCGCCGCGCCGTCACGGCGACCAGCCGGCTACTGGTGCCAGCCGGGTGGCGGTCGTGGGCCAACGGCGACGTCGCGTGCGACGACAGGCTTGGTTGCGATGATGGGACGCCGACACGGCGATCGGACGCCAGGATTGCGGTCATGCCTGCGACTCCGACGGCGAAGACCCGAAACAAATGGCGCGGAGTGGCTCTCCGCCAATATGGCGAGGACTTTTCGGGAGGGCGTCCGGGGAGTCAACGCAGCAGGTGACTGGTATCGATGGTTGTCCACCGCTTAGTGACAACACTTCACTGTCGCGAAAGAATCTCGTTCCTCAGTAGCCTGCAGAAGTTTGCTCGCTCTACTTCTCAGGAGCCCGTGGAGCCATTTCGAATCCGGGGAACGTGATTCGGAAAAGAAATTGCGTTCTAGCGCAATTTCATCTTCCGTCGGTAACTAACTGAAACCCACCGACGAGCCGCCGTCCTTGCCTGACATCTGTCGACAAAGTTTGCGGAGGGGCGGCGCGCCGTCGTCGAAACCCCGTCGACCAGGTTGGTCGTGGAGCCCTAATGACATCCCCTAGTGCATTCTTGCGCTGAGATTTTCCCCGCGCCGGCACTCACCTATGCGGATCGGGCATGGCAGCCCGTTGCCGCAGTCGTAGAAATGCACCGGCGCGCCGGGCGCGATCCGCCCCGGGGTCCTCAGGCTGTTGACCAGACCTGCGTGTCAGACCCGCACAAGCACCGGCGCAAAGACATGCACCGTGCCGAGAATGCAGATCGAGGCGGCCAGCAGTGTCAGCACCAGCACCAGCGCCGGACGGATGAAGCGGCGGGAAATGACGTCCGGGCGATCATCAATATGAAAAACCATACGCAAACTCCCTGGTTCAAATCCCGGCTCGGCACCGTCCGCGGAAAATCGCCGCGGCACGCGCATACAGCCTTCGAGGGCCATGCCCGGAACAAAGGCATGGGCGACCCGATGGGCCTCGAGCCGCCCCGGAGCGGCGATTGACGGGCACGTTTGGGCGCGGACAGCGCCAGGGTTTTATGTATGACGGCCGGCGCCCCAGCGCCGTCCGCCTCGTTATTAATGGCAAATATTAAATAAGGCCGACAATTGTTCAAGAACAAAGAGAATAACGGACCAGATTCATGAGGTCGCAGCCCCCCTGGCGGCAACGCCGTCAGGCCGGCCCGGAGACGCCGGCGCGGTCGAAGGTCGCCATGCCGTCGAGGCAAGCGCAGGCCGCCTTCAGCAGACTGACCGCCAGGGCGGCGCCAGTCGCCTCGCCCAGCCGCAACCCCAGATCGAGCAGTGGCGTCTGGTCGAGTCGGGCGCAAAGCGCGCCATGTGCCGGCTCGGCCGAGCGGTGCGCCACCCGGCAATGATCGAGCGCGTGCGGATCGAGCGCATGCAGGACACTGGCGGCCGCGGTGCAGGCGTAGCCGTCAAGCAGGACCGGGATGCGGCCCATGCGCGCCGCCAGGATGGCGCCGCAAATTGCCGCCAGTTCCTCGCCGCCCAGTGCCGCCAGCACCTGCAGCGGGTCGGCCGCAACGTCGCGATGCCGTTCCACGCCCAGCCGCACCGTCTCAATCTTGCGCTCCAGTGCCGGACCGACGACCCCGGTGCCCGGCCCGACCCAGTCCTCTGCCCGGCCGCCGAACAACGCCAGGCACAGCGCCGCCGCCGACGTGGTGTTGCCGATGCCCATCTCGCCCAGGCACAGCACGTCGATACCGGGTTCGGCCGCCATCATGCCGTAAGCCATGGCGCGGGCGCAGCGCGCCTCATCCATGGCCGGCCCCTGCGTGAAATCCCCGACCGGATGCGCGAGGTCCATTTCGTAGACGCGCAAATCACCATCGATGCTGGCGGTGATTTGGTTGATGGCAGCGCCGCCGGCGATGAAGTTCTGCACCATCTGCGCCGTGACTTCGGCCGGATAGGCCGACACACCCCGCGCCACCACGCCATGGCTGCCGGCGAACACCGCGACCCGCGGCCGCTGGCAGCGCGGCTGGCTGGTCGCCTGCCATGCCGCCAGCCACTCCGAAATCTCCTCCAGGCGACCCAGCGATCCCGGCGGCTTGGTGAGATCGGCCTGGCGCAGCCGTACCTTGGTCCGCGCCGCCTCGTCGGCCGCCGGCAATCTCGCCAGCACGGCCCGCATTTCGGCGAAGCTGGCGGGCAGCGGGGACTCGCGATAGGGCATTGCTGGTTCGCCAAGCGACAAAGAAACCGCTCGACACGCGCGCGCCGGAGCGGCGGACTTGTCCTACAATCATCCCGCTATGACCAGTGAAAACCCTGATCCGCTCGGATCGGGCGGCGGTGCGCCGCCACGCACGGCAGAGGATTGGCTGCAGGCGCTGGGCGAGGCCACGGCCTTTTTCACCTGCCTGAGGTTGGGCGCGCGCGCGCCGCGATTCCGCGCCGCCGACACCCTGCCTGTCTGGCCGGTGCTGGGGCTGGCCATCGGCCTGGCGGCGGGCGTCGATCTGGCGATCGCACGCTGGCTGGGCGCCGCGCCGTGGCTGGCCGCCGTTGTCGGCCTGCTGACAGCCGTGGTGCTGACCGGCGCGCTGCATGAGGACGGTTTGGCCGATACGCTCGATGCCTTCGGCGCCTCGGGCACCGATCGCGCGCGCCGACTGGAAATCCTGCGCGACAGCCGCATCGGTACATTTGGCGCGCTGGCGATCGGCTTCTCGCTGCTGTTTCGTGCCGCAGCCCTGGCCCAGATCGTCTCCGTGGCCGGCACCAAAGCCGGATTGCTGGCCCTGGCGGCGACGCATGCCCTGTCGCGGGCCACGCTGGCTTGGCCGGTCAATGCGTCGCGGCCGGCACGAAGCGATGGCCTGGGCGCGGCCCTGGGTACGCCCGACGCCGCGCTCTCCTCATGGACCCTGGCGATTGGTAGCGCGCTGGCGTTCCTCTGCCTGCTGGGCGTGGCGCCGCTGGCGGCACTGCTGGCGCCGCCACTGGTAGTGGCGCTGGCCGCCGGCGCCACGTCGGTCGCGCGCGAAAGCCTGGGCGGCTACACCGGCGACACGCTCGGGGCGACCCAGCAACTTGCCGAGATCGCCGTGCTGGTGCTGGCCGCGTTGTGCGCTGGTGGTGGGTGATCGACGCTATGCCGGCCGCGCGGCGGCTTTGCAGAAGCTGACGCCGGCTGCCGGCGAGACTCAACTCTGGGGAAGGGACCTCGACCATGCGTCCGC
>JAHCJT010000387.1 GCA_026126245.1 Alphaproteobacteria bacterium | reverse complement strand
CCGCTGCGACGGGCGGTCCGCCGCCGCCGGCCGTCACGGCGTCGCTATCAGGGCATGCCCGGGCATCGTCCTAGCGGCGTGCCACGCACCACCACAGCATCAGCGCCAGCAGGCCGGCGCAGGCCCCGTACAGCAGCGCCTGCGGCACCTCGACGAACACGATGCCGGCCACCACCGGACCGATGGCGGCGCCGAAATCGCGCCATGTCGAGTACGTCGCCTGTGAGGACATGGCGCTGCCGGTGGCGCGCTCAGCCACCATCACCGGCAGCAGCGTGTTGAAGGCGCCGCGTGTGACGACGACCAGCGCCGCACCGGCGAGGTCATGGCCCAGCGCGATCAGCGCCAAACCGCCGACCAGCCCCGTGCCGCTGGCCAGCGACAGCAGGCGGGCGCCGAAACGGTCGGCCAGGGCGCCCGCGACCGGCGCCGCGACGACCTCGACCAGCCATCGGGTCGCCAGCAGGATGCCGGTGACGACCAGCGGCGCCAGCGGTAGCGGCGCGTCCTTCAGCAACAGCGCCAGAGTGACAATGAAGATGCCGTCGATCACCAGCCCCAGCGCGAAGCCCCAGATCTCCAGCCGGCCCGGCATCGGAAGGCGGAAGCCGCCCCGACCATGGGTCTCGACGTCGAGCGCCGGCAAGCGCACCGACAGCAGCAGGGCGGCCAGCGCCGCCACCACCATGGCCAGGAACACGTCGCGCGGACCGACCCAGGCGACCAGCACGGTGCCGCCGACCAGAGACGCGGCCTGGAAGAAACCGATGGCCGCGCGGCTGGCACCCACCCGCTTGCCGGCGTTGGCGCGGTCGCTGACGGCGTAGGCGATCAGCCCGAGATTCATGGCCGCGAACGACAGCCCCCACAACACGCGCGAGGCCATCAGCGACAGCTCGTCGGGCGCCACGACATAGCCCAGCGTCGAAAGCGCCGCCGTCGCGGCCGAGAGCACCATCAGCCAGCGCGGCCCGAAGCGGTTGCCGATGGCGGCCACGACCGAGTTTGCGACCAGCCGCACCCAGCGGTTCAACGACAGAAGGATTCCGACCACGAACAGGCTGACGCCGAAGGCCTCGGCGTGCAGCGGCAGCACGGCATAGAGCAGCGAGTCGCCGGTCTGTGCCAAGGCCACGATCAGGCCCGGCACCGCCATCCCCACCGGCATGGCGGCTGGCGGCCCGCTCGATGTCGTCGCAGGCGCTGTCATCAAATCGTCATTATCACGGACCGACGCCGGCCGGAGGGAAATCAGTCGGGGCGCAACAGGCGAGGCCGCTCGCCCGGCCGTCGCCGGGCATAGCGCAGGGTCGGGCTCGGCCGGGGATGCGCCGGCTTGCGCTCAGCCGCAGGTCTTGCCGCGGCAGGTAGCGCCAGCCGGCGAGGCCGGCTGCGGCGGCGCCGCGACCGCCGTGTCGCCCCATGCCGCCGTTGTCGGCGATGCGGCAACGCTGGGAGCTGCAGTCCGCGCCGCGCCGGCTTTGACGCTGACCCGCACCTTGTCGGATGTCGCGCCGCAGCACGAGGCGCCGGCGGCGACGGCCTCCTCCTTGGCAACCGGATCACAGCACTGCGCCTCGGTCGGCGGCGCGGTGCCACAGCAGGCGCCGGCCCCCGCCCCCGCCGCGGTCGTTGCCGCGAGCGGCGTGGCACTGCAGACACCGGTCTGCGGCAGGTCGAGATGAACCTCCTGCGCCGCGACCCAGTCGCCGGTCAATGCGGCGGCGATCGAGCGCACCTGCTCGTAGCCGGTGGCCAGCAGGAAGGTCGGCGCCCGGCCGTAACTCTTCACGCCGGCGACGTAGAAGCCCGGCTCGGGATGCGCCAGCTCGCGCGCGCCATGCGGCCGCACCGTGCCGCAGGAATGCAGGTTGGGATCGATCAGCGGTCCCAGCGCCTCGGCACATTCGAGCCAGGGATCCAGGCGCAGCCGCAGTTCGCGGGTCATCGCGAGGTCGGGCCGCTGGCCGGTGGCACAGACAATCTCGTCGATGCCGTCGACCACCGTACCGTCCTCGCCGGTGACCACGATCTTGCCGGCGTCCGCCCGCAGCGACGCGATGCGCAGGCCGGGATGCAGCGCCACGACGTTGCTGTCGACCAGCCGACGCAGGCCGCTGCCCAGTGCGCCGCGCGCCGCCAGTTGATCGGCTTCGCCGCCGCCGAACGCCTTGTCGATGTCCTGCGACGCACGCACGGCCCAGTCCAGGCGCGTGCCCGGTGCCTCGCGCGCGAGCTGCGCCAGGTCGAGCAGCGCATTGGCTGCCGAGTGGCCGCCACCGACCACCAGCGTGCGCTTGCCGGCGTAGCGCGGCCGCTCGCGGCCCAAGACATCGGGAATGCCGTAGCGAATGCGGGCGGACAGCGTCGCCTCGCCGACCGCCGGCAGACCGTTGGCGCCCAGTGGATTGGGCTGGCTCCAGGTGCCGGTGCAGTCGATCACGGCCCGCGCCCGCACCTCCTCCTCGCCGAGGCAATCGGCGCGCGCGATACGCAGCACGAAGGGCGCCGCGTCGCGTCCCTTGCTCTTCACCTTGTCGAAGCCGGCGCGGCTGATGGCGACCACGCGACGTCCCAGCCGCAGCACGGCGGCGATCTCGGGCGTGGCCGCCAGCGGCCGCAGGTAGAGATCGACCAGCTCCTGGCCAGTGGGCAGCCGCTCGGGCGCCGGCGCCGTCCAGCCGCGGCGGTCCAGCAGGGCGCGCGCCGCGGCGTCGACGTTGTAGCGCCACGGCGAGAACAGCCGCACATGGCCGAAGTCGCGCATGTGCGCCGCCACGTCGGCGGCGGCTTCCAGCACGATCACACGCTCGCCGCGTGCCAGCAGATGGGCCGCCGCGGCCAATCCCACCGGACCGGCGCCAATCACCGCGACCGGCAGGTCGGCCGGCATGTGCGGCACGTCGATATCACCGTCCATGATCGCTCTCCGTGGTTGCGATGTCCGTCATTGCCGCGCCATCAGGCGGCCCGCCGCCGCACCGTCGGCGGCGCGGCCTTGGCGGGCTCCACCGCCGTCTTGCCGAAGGGACCGAGCCATGAAGCGGCTTGGCGGAACGTGGTGTGGTTGAGCCGGTAGTAGACCCAGCGGCCGCGTTTCTCGCCGACCACGAGGTTGGCCAGGGTCAGGCATTTCATGTGATGGCTGATCGTCGCCTGTGCGAGCTGCAGCGGCCCTTCGAGGTCGCAGGCGCAAACCTGCTCGCCGTCGCTGCAGCAGGCCGCGTCCGGCCGGAGCAGTACCTGGACAATGCGCCGCCGCACCGGATCGGCCAGCGCCTTGAAGACCAGGTCGACTTCTTCGTCGGTCATGGTATCGACCACCATCGATCTATCGATGATGATCGATATATCGATCAATATCGATGTGTCAAGCGGCACATTGAAGCTTCCGAACGCCAGCAGCCGGATCGCTGGCCGCTCTACTCCGCCCGGTCGACCAATGCCTCGTTGAGCGCCAGCGCCGCCATGGCGATGGCACGGCGGGCGCCGTGAAGCACCGCCGCCATGCCGAAGAATCCATGGATCATGCCGCCGAACTCGACGAAGTCGCAGCCGCCGCCCTCGTCGCGCAGGCGCCGCGCGTAGGCGCGGCCCTC
>JAHCJT010000386.1 GCA_026126245.1 Alphaproteobacteria bacterium | reverse complement strand
GGCGCATGGATGTTGGCGATCGCGACGTCCGACCACCAGGTGAGCTTGCGCCGGTCCTCCCAGGGAAAATCGAACAGGGTGGCCAGCATCATGGTCGTCAGCTCGATCGACACGCGATCGACCCAGTCGAATGTCTCGTTGCGCGGCAGGTCGTCGAGCACCCGTTCGGTGCGTTCGCGGATGGTGGCTTCCATGTTGACGAGGTTGGACGGGCCGACGATCGGCGCCACGGTGCGGCGGCGCACCGTGTGTTCCGGCGGATCCATGCGGATGAAGCTCACCACGTCGCGGCCCAGCGGCGCGTCGGCGATCTGGATGCCGCCGGCGCTGAACGCCGACGAGTAGACCGCGTGATTGAGCTCGACATCCATGATGTCGTTGTAGCGGGTCACCGACCAGTAGGGCCCATACTGGCTCTCAGGACAGTAGTGGATGGGATCCTCGCGGCGCAGGCGCGCGAACAGCGGTCGCCACGCGTCGTCGAGGTAGAGCTGCGGATCGCTGACGTCGATGCGATCGAGTGGCAGCGCGTCGGCATCAATCGGCTGGACGGCCGCCGCGTCCGAGGAAACGTCGACTGCAAGCGACATCTTGACCTCCCCTGCGCTCTTGCGCGCATCACCAGTCTACAGGCTGGCCAGCACGCGTTCGATGAACCCGTTGATGTGCGCGCGACTGATCCACCGCAGCACGGCCACCAGGTCATGATCAGGATCGATCCAGATGATATGCGAGCCCCAGCCCATGGCGAAAGTGCTGCTTTCGGGCGCCGCGGGATACTGCTTGCGGCCGGTATTGAGCCACCACATCAGGCCGTAGAACGGCGCAATGGCGCACGGCCGCCGCAGCTCGGCGCACCAGCCCTCGGGCAGCAGGCGGTGGCCCTGCCAGACGCCGTCGGCTGCCACCAGCAGGCCGACGCGCGCCAGATCGCGGGCGCCGATGACGATGCCGCCGCCCCAGTGGCTGCCGCCGGGGACGCTGACCATGGGCGTGCCGGCGATATCGACAGTGGCATTGCGGTAGCCGTTCCAGTGCCAGGTCCGCGACGCACCGATCGGATCCATGATGCGCCGCTTCAGCACCGCCGGCAGCGGCTCGCGAAACAGCTGCAGCAGCGACAGCGACAGCCGGTTGACCCGCACGTCGTTGTATTCCCAGAACGTGCCGGGCGGCCGCAGGGCGCGGAAACTGCCCTTGGGTGCCGCCGCTACGCCGCCGCCGACCAGCCGGTGGCGGTCGATCATGTCGGCCTTGCCGAACAGCGTGCCTTCCCACTCGCTGGTCTGCTGCAGCAAGTGGCGCCAGGTGACGTCGCGATTCTGTGCACTTGCGAACCCGTCGTCGAGCGCGCTGTCGGCGGCGCGATCGTCGAGGCTGCGAATCACACCGTCGCCCACCGCCAGGCCCGCCAGCAGGGCAAGAAAGCTCTTGGCGACGCTGAACGTGATGTCGGGCCGGTCGGGATCGCCCCACTCGGCGGCGATCCGGCCGCCGCGCAGGATCAGCCCGGCCGGTCCGCCGCGCGGCGTCACCGGGCCGATGATCTCATCATCCGGTGCGCGTTCGCCGGCCTCCGCCGTCAGGGCGAAACGTTCATCCGGCAGAAATAGGCTGGTCGGGCACGGCGAGTCGTGCGCCACCGCGTAGGCCACGGCATCCGCCAGCCTGTTCGCGTCCATGCTGGCGGCGCGCGGGTCCACCCGCTCCAGGGTACCCTTCATTGTCCCGCCGTCGTTCATTGCCTGCCGCTCCGGTCTTGACCGGCCGACAATGCCGGCTCGCGCCGCACGATGCCAGCGCATCGTCGGTGCGGGGTCGACGACATCAGCCGCGTTCCACGGCGCTGACGGCGGCCGGATCCTTGGGCAGGGCAGCGAGCTCACCCAGCGTGATCGGCTTCACCGGCGGCCGCAGGCGATAGTAGCCGACATCGGCCGGTGCCACACCGCGCGCCTGGGCCATCAGCTCGGTGACCGTCAACCCGCAGAGCCGACCCTGGCAGGGTCCCATACCGCAGCGCAGGAAGGCCTTCATCTGGTTGGGGCCGGTGCAACCCAGTGCCACCGTCTCGATGATCTGGCGCGCCGTCACCTCCTCGCAGCGGCAGACCGTGGTGTCGCCCTCGGGCCGGCGAAAGCGATCGGCAGGACGATACAGCCGCTCGAGGAATAGCCGGCCGCGGTCGATCTGGGCCAGCGCCAGACGCACGCGGGCTTCATCGGGCAGGCGGTCGCGAGCGACATCGGGCTTCAGGGCACGCACCGTCGCCAGGGCCGCCAGCTTGCCGCGTTCCTCGGCCGCCCAAGCGCCGGCAATGCCCGCGCCATCGCCGGCAATAGCGATGGCCTGGACCGAGGTGCCGCCATAGCCGTCGATGTCCGGCACGAAGCAGAGTTGATCGTCGTCCCAGTGGTGCTCGATACCTGCCGACATCGCCAGGTTGACGTTGGGGACCACACCCTGGTGCAGCAGCAGCGTGTCAACCGCCAGCCGCGTTTCGTTGCCATCATCCGTGCGATAGACCACCGCGCGCAGCGCGTCGTCACCCTCGGCGCGCAGGTCGGTCACCTTGCCGATGACCCGCGTGCGCCGGCGCACCGACAGCAGCAGGCGCAGGCCCTTGCGGAAATAGGGCGACAGCAGGAAAGATGGAGCGTGCGGCCACGCGGCGCGGCGATTGGCGTGCGGCGTGGTGTCGAGGATGGCATCGATCGCCACGCCGGCGTTGAGATATTGCCACGCCAGCAGCCATAGCAGCGGGCCGCTGCCCGCCAGCACCGTGCGGCCCTGCGGGACCAGCGCCGCCGATTTAAGCAGGATCTGGCCGGCGCCGGCCGTCATCACGCCGGGCAAGGTCCAGCCGGGAATCGGAAACGGCCGCTCCAGCGCGCCGGTGGCGATGAGCACGCGCCGCGCCTGCAGCAACCGCGCGATGCCGTTGACCGACACGCCGATCTCGCCAGTCGGCGTCACGCTCCAGACGGTGGCATGGGGCACGTAGCGCGCGCCGCAGGCGTGGAACGCCCGCACCAGCCGCGCCCCGTACCAGTAGTCGTTGCCGAGGACGGCGGCACGTTTCACCGGGCTCGCGCCGACCGCGCGATAGATCTGGCCGCCCGGCGCCGGCTGCTCGTCGAACAGGATTGTCGACAGGCCGGCGCCGGCGCAGACCATCGCCGCCGACAGCCCCGCCGGACCGGCGCCGACGATCGCAACGTCGACGCTGTCGGGCACATCGGTCGCGCCGCTCATCGGCCGAGTTCCCGCTTGCCGCGCTGCGTCCGGATCGCCATGCCGTTGGCCACGGCGATCATGCAGGCCTGGCGGTTGCCGACGCCGTCGATGGTCACGAGACAGTCGAAGCACACGCCCATCATGCAGTAGGGCGCGCGCGGCGCGCCCGACACCGGCGTGGTGCGGACATGCTCGATGCCGGCGGCCAGCAACGCCGCCGCCACGCTGTCGCCGGCGCGGGCGCGCACCGGCGTTCCGTCGACGCTGACATTCAGCGTTGCCTCGCCCGTCTCAGGCAGACGCCGCAACATCGAACCTCCGGGCGCTGAAGACCTTGAACGGATCGTCCGGCAACCTTCCTTCGGCGATCA
>JAHCJT010000385.1 GCA_026126245.1 Alphaproteobacteria bacterium | reverse complement strand
GCGCGCGGACCCGATCGCCCAGCCGCCAGGTGGTGCCGGTCCGGCGGCCGACCAGCGCCTGGCCGGGCTCGTCGTGGTCGAAGTACTCCTCGCCCAGGGTCTTGATCGGCACCAGACCATTGGCGCCGCTGTCGTCCAGCTCGACGAACAGACCGAAGCGGGTGACACCGGCCACCCGGCCGGTGAACTCGGCGCCGACGTGGTCGGCCATGTAGGCCGCCATGTAGCGATCCATCGCCGCGCGTTCGGCGGCGATGGCGCGCCGCTCGCACATCGAGATGGCCTCGCCGACGGCGACGAAGCCGGCGCCGGCGTCGGCCGGCAGGCCGCCCTCGCCGAGATCCAGCCCCGCGATCAGGGCGCGATGCACCAGCAGATCGGCGTAGCGGCGGATGGGCGAGGTGAAGTGCGCGTAACGGCGCAGCGCCAGACCGAAATGGCCGACATTGTCGGGGCCGTACACCGCCTGGCTCTGGCTGCGCAGGATGGTTTCGTGCACCAGCCGCTCGTAGGGCTGGCCGGCGGCCTTGCGCAGCACGCCCTCGAAATCGCGCGGCCGCAGGTTCAGGCCGGGCGGCAGGCCGATGCCGAGGGTGGCGAGGAACTCGCGCAGCGCCTGGATCTTGGCCGCGTCGGGCGGGGCGTGGATGCGGTACATGCAGGGCTGATGCCGCCGCTCCAGCGTCTCGGCGGCCGCGACGTTGGCGAGGATCATGAATTCCTCGATCAGGCGATGGCTGTCGAAGCGCTCGCGCAGGCGGATCGAGGCGATGCGGCCCGCGTCGTCCAGGCTCACCAGCCGTTCCGGCAGGTCGAGGTCGATGGTGCCGCGATCGCGGCGCGCCTGCAGCAGCGCGGCGAAGGCGCCGTACAGCGGCTGGACCGCGGCGTCCATCAGCGGCGCCATTTCGCGATCGGGGTGGCCGTTCCTGGCGTGCTGCACGCGGGTATAGGTCAGGCGCGCCGCCGAGCGGATGAGCGCGCGGTGGAAGCGATGCCGCTGCAGGTGGCCGCGGCCGTCGATCCACATTTCGGCGACCAGCGTCGGACGATCTTCGTGCGGGCGCAGCGAGCACCAGCCGGTGCTGAGCGCTTCCGGCAGCATCGGCACGACGCGGTCGGGGAAGTAGACGGAGTTGCCGCGCCGCAGGGCGGCGCGGTCGAGGGCATCGTCGGGCCGGACATACCAGGCGACATCGGCGATGGCGACGCAGAGATGCCAGCCGTCCGGGTTGGCGGGGTCGGCGTCCTTCTCGGCCCAGACCGCGTCGTCGAAGTCGCGCGCGTCCTCGCCGTCGATGGTGACGAACGGCATGCCGCGCATGTCGGTGCGCTCGCCCAACGGCGCCGGTCCGGCCTTGGCGGCCTGCGCCAGGGCGGCATCGGGGAACTCGACGGGAATGTCGTTGGCGGCAATGGCGATCAGGCTGACGGCACGCGGATCGCGCAAGGTGCCGACCTTGGCCACCACCCGGCCGCGGCGCGCCAGCGGACCGCCGAGCTGCTCCAGCCACACCACGTCGCCGTCGACGGCGCCGTCGAGGGCGCGGGTCTGCACCTCGATCTCGAAGCGCAGCCGCCGGTCGGTCGGCCGCACGATGGCATGGCGCGCGCCGTGCGGCGTCTCGACCACGCCCAGCACGCGGCGCGGGCCGTGGCCGACCTTGCGCACGATCTGCGCCTCGTAGCGCTGCTTGCCGCGCTTGCGCAGCCGCGCCAGCAGGCGGTCGCCCGAGCCCGGCGCGGCATGCTCGCGGGCCGGCAGCACGACGATCTCGGGCGCCGGCACGCCAGCCTCGGCGGTCCAGTGGACCGGCCGGGCCAGCACGTCGCCGTCGGCGTCGGGGCCGATCACCTCGATCACGAGGTATTCCGGCAGGGCGCCGGGATCCATCAGTTCGCGTCGTGTGCCGCGCGCCACCGCGCCCTCGCTGCGCAGGTCGCGCAGCAGCGCCTTCAGGCCGACCCGGTCGGCGCCCTTGACGTTGAAGGCCTTGGCGATCTCGCGCTTGCCGACCGGCACCGGACTCTCGCGGATGAACGCGAGAACCTGGTCCCTGGTCGGCAGCGGCGCGACCGGCTTGCGGGGTTTGGTCAACGGCGGATGCCTCGGGCTGGCCTGGGCGGCGGACCGATCCGCCGGGCACGATGGTCGCTGCATCCGACCATGTCCATGAGGGCCGGCGTCATGCCGCCGGTGCCGCCTCCGGCGTCAGCGCGCCATGCGGGCGGACGTATCGTCGATCGTGCCACTGGCGTCTAGGCTGCCGCCTTCTTGCTGGCGGCAGCCTTCTTCTTGGCGGCGCTCTTGCTGCCGGCGTTCTTGCTCGCCGGCTTGGCCGGGGCGGTAGGTTTGGCGGCGTCCTTGGTTGCCGGCGGCTTCCTGGCGGCGCGCTTGGCCGGTGAGGGCGGTGGCGTGGCCGCTGCCGCCTTCTTGCCCGCGGCCTTGCGACCGCCGCCGCGACGGTTGCCGGCGCTGGCGGCGCGGGCCTCGAGCAGCGGCAGCGCCTGTTCCAGCGTCACGCTCTCCGGCGCCAGTCCCTTGGTGAGGGTGGCGTTGATCTTGCCGTGCTTCACGTAGGGACCGTAGCGGCCGCTGTAGACCTCGACCGGCTGGCCGTCGTCGGGGTGTTCGCCGAGGCTGCGCAGCGGCTTGACCGGCGCGCGCGCGCCGCGGCCGGCCTTGGGTTCGGCGAGCAGCGCCACGGCCCGGTTCATGCCGATGCTGAGCACATCCTCGTCGGCCGGAATCGACCGGTACTGCGAGCCGTGCCGCACATAGGGACCGAAACGGCCGATGCCGGCGACGATCGGCTGGCCATCGTCGGGATGCGGCCCCAGCTCGCGCGGCAGGGCGAGAATCGCCAGCGCCTGCTCCAGCGTGATCTCGGTGGCGCTGTAGCCCTTGGGCAAGGAGGCGCGCTTGGGCTTTTCGTCGCCCTCGGCATCGCCGAGCTGGGCGTAGGTGCCGTAGGGGCCCTGGCGCACGGTGACCTTCTTGCCGCTGGCGGGATCGACGCCCAGCTCGCGCGGGCCCTCGAGGAAGCCGCTGCCGGCCTCGCCGTTGTCGTTGGCCGGCGGCACCGCCAGGCGGCGGGTGTAGCGGCACTCCGGATAGTTCGAGCAGCCGATGAAACCGCCGAACTTGCCCAGCTTCAGCGACAGCTTGCCGGCCTCGCAGGCGGGACAGGCGCGCGGATCCTTGCCGTCGCCGCGCTCGGGGAAGAAGTGTGGCCCCAGCTCGGCGTCGATGGCGTCGAGCACGTCCTTGACGCGCAGTTCCGACGTGCCGTCGACCGCGCCCTTGAAGTCGCGCCAGAAGTCGCGCAGCACGGCGCGCCAGTCGACGCGGCCGCCGGAGATGTCGTCGAGCTGCTCCTCCAGCCCGGCCGTGAAGCCGTACTCGACGTATTTCGGGAAATACGTCGCGAGGAACGAGGTCACGATGCGGCCGCGGTCCTCGGGCACGAAACGCTTGCGGTCGAGCCGCACGTAGTTGCGCGTCTGCAGCACCTCGATGATGCTGGCATAGGTCGAGGGCCGGCCGATGCCGAGCTCCTCCAGCCGCTTCACCAAGCTGGCCTCG
This sequence comes from Alphaproteobacteria bacterium, assembly GCA_026126245.1. Lineage (GTDB taxonomy): Bacteria > Pseudomonadota > Alphaproteobacteria > Reyranellales > Reyranellaceae > Vineibacter. Next base: position 53 of record JAHCJT010000385.1, on the reverse strand, counting down.
GAGTAGCGCGGCGGCGGCTCGGTGAAATGCTGCGCCGGAGTCACCTCGCCGCG
>JAHCJT010000384.1 GCA_026126245.1 Alphaproteobacteria bacterium | reverse complement strand
CGTGCAGCCGACGCTGGGCCACTCCGATAACGCCACCACCGAGATCTACACCCACGTGCTCGACGACAAGCTGCGAGAGCTGGTCGAGGACAAGCATCCGCTGGCCAAGAAGGACGGCTGATCCGGCCGACGTCGACGCGCCGGCATTCAGTGGGTCAGACTGTCGGCGGCAGCGGACGGACGCAGCGCGACGCTGTGGACCGTGCCCCAGCCGGCCAGCTTGAACCAGCCCAGCTCGAAGCCGCGCCACAGCGCTTGCTGGCAAAGGGGATCGTCGGCCAGCCGGGAGGGCAGCGCCTGCTCGACGTCGATCCAGCGCTCCGGCCGGCCGCGTGCGGCGGTTCGCACCGCCTCGAGGAGTCGCCGCGCCAGGCGATCGACCGTTGCCCCGGCAGCTGCGCTGCAAAAGGTCTCGACGACAACATCGCGGGCGGCGACGACGGTTGCGTCGCGTTTCAACCCGTCGACAGGGCGCCACTCAGCCATGACCACCTCCTGCGGGCACGGCCGACGCCTTTCATCGGCGCTGCAGCCATCGCCGTCCGTGCCGCCAGATCGCGAATTTGGCGCCCGATGTAGGTGGCGTGGTGCAGGTTTCAAGCCCCCCGGGCGCAGGGTCTGATCGCGTACGGCTGGCCCGCCGGCCTTCTCGCTTGGCGACCCACAAGTGTAGTGGGCGGCCTCAGCCGTCGCGCGGGCCGGCCAGCGCCCGCCCCAGGGGGCCGGACGGCGTGACGTGCAGATCGTCGAGCCCCAGCCATGCCGCCATCAGGCGCAGCTCGTCGCGCAGCGGCCCGGCCACTTCCGTCGGGTCGACGCCGGGCTCGACATGGCCGGCGCGGACTAGCAGCCGGCGCGCGGCGCGGTCAGCCTTCAGGTCGACGCGCCCGACCAGCCGCTCGCCGAGCAGGAAGGGCAGCACGTAGTAGCCGTGCACCCGCAGATGCGCCGGGGTGTAGATGCCGATGCGGTAGTGGAAGTGGAACAGCCGCTCGGTACGGGCGCGCTCCCAGACCAGCGGATCGAACGGCGCCAGCAAGGCGCGGGCATCGATGCGGCGCGGCAGTCGGGCGCCGGGATCGAGATAGCCGGGATGGCGCCAGCCCTCGACCGCCAGCGGCAGCAATTCGCCAGCCTCGACCAGCTCGCGCAGCCGGGCCCGCGTGTCGGCGACGCCGAGGCGAAAATAGTCGCGCAGGTCGGTCTCGGTGGCGACACCCAGCGCCCGCGCCGCAATGCGCAGCAGGTCGCGCTGCGCGTCGGCAGCCGACGGCGTTGGTACCGCCAGCAGGGCCGGCGGCAGGACGCGTTCGGTCAGGTCGTAGACGCGCTCGAAGCTGTTGCGCCGGCTTGCCGTGGTGACCTCGCCGGCAAAGAACAGCCACTCCAGCGCATGCTTGCCGTCGCTCCAGCCCCACCACGCGCCCGAGCCGCGGCCGCCTCTGGACAGCTCCGACGCGGCCAGCGGTCCGCGGTCGGCGATCTCGGCGCGCACTTCCCGGATGAAGCGGTGGCGGCTGCGCCGGAACTCGACGAACTTGCGGCCGACGTCCTCGCCGCGCGCGGCGCGCGCCATGCGCCAGCGCCACAGCGGCTGCGTCGCCGCCGGCAGCAGCGACGCTTCATGGCCCCAGAATTCAAAGAGCGCCCGGCGCCTGCCGTCATAGGCAAGCCGGTCGAGCAGGGCCTGGTCGTATGGGCCTAGCCGCGAGAACAGCGGCAGGTAATGGGCCCGGACCAGCACATTGACCGAGTCGATCTGCAGCAGGCCGAGCCGGTCGATCGTCTTGCGGATGTGACGGGCGGCGATCGGCACCTCGGGCCGCGGCACGCCGAAGCCCTGCGCCGCCAGCGCCACGCGCCGCGCCATGGCCGCCGATAATGTCTCCCGCCCGCGCCCCATGTTCGTGGCGGCACGCTAGCCTGTACAGAACAAAACAGCAACGTCGGATGCGGAAGGCCGCGCCCCGGCGGCGCCGGCGTTGCCGGGTTGACAGGCCGCCCGCCGCTGGCATCTTGTTGCATTGCACTATTGCGCTGCAGCAAGGACCTTGCCCATGAGCTTCACCATCGTCGAACCGGTCGCCGCGCGGCTCAACCGCAGCGAGCTGGCCGTGCCCTGCAGCCGCACCGAGCTGTTCGAGAAGGCGGCCAAAGGGGCTGCCGACGTGATCTTCCTCGACCTCGAGGACGCGGTGGCGCCGGACGACAAGGAGCGGGCGCGCAAGAACTGCATCCAGGCGCTCAACGAGGTCGACTGGCGCGGCAAGACCATCTCGCTGCGCATCAACGGGCTCGACACCCACTGGATGTATCGCGACCTCGTCGACGTGCTGGAAGGCGCGCCGGGCAAGCTCGACTTGATCATGGTGCCCAAGGTCGGCACCGCCGCCGATATGTACGCCGTCGACATGCTGGTGACGCAGATCGAGACCGCCACCCGGACGACCAAGCGCATCGGCTTCGAGATCATCATCGAAACGGCGCTGGGCATGCAGAACATCGATGCCATCGCCGGTGCCTCGAAGCGCAACGAGTCGCTGCATTTCGGCGTCGCCGACTACGCCGCCTCGACCAAGGCCAAGACGGTCAACATCGGCGGGCCGCATCCGCAGTATGGCGTGCTCAGCGACAAGGACGCGGGCGGGCAGCGCGCCTATTTCTGGGGCGACGTCTGGCACTACGCGATCTCGCGCATGGTGGTGGCCGCCCGCGCCCACGGCCTGCGGCCGATCGACGGGCCGTTCGGCGACTTCTCCGACCCCGAGGGCTATCGCGCCCAGGCGAACCGCGCCGCCGTGCTGGGCTGCGAGGGCAAGTGGGCGATCCATCCCTCGCAGATCGCGCTGGCCAACGAGGTGTTCGGCCCGTCGGCCGACGAGATCGCCAAGGCCAAGCGCATTCTCGAGGCCATGCTGGCGGCGCAGCGCGAAGGCAAGGGCGCCGTGGCGCTCGACGGCAAGCTGATCGACAACGCCTCGATCAAGCAGGCCGAGGTGTTGCTGGGCATGGCACAGCGGCTGGGCATGGCGGCGTAGGGCGCGCGCCATTGCCGCGCCACGGCGCGGTGGCCATCGTGTGCGCGGCAGCACGCATCCGCGCGGGCCGCCCGGCCTTCGCCGGTAATGGCGACCCGAAAGACGCACAGTGCGCGACGGCAGCCCGCTTGACACCCGAGCGGCGGGCCGGCTAGCGGTCGGCGGCGGGGCAACCGGAGCCGACATGCCGACGACATTCCTCGACTTCGAGAAGCCGATTGCCGATCTCGAAGCCGCCATCATGGAATTGCGCCACCGCGGCGACGGCGAGGGAGTCGACATCGCCGAGGAAGTGTCGCGCCTGCAGACCAAGGTCGAGCGCCAGATCCGCGCCACCTACGCCCGGCTGACGCCGTGGCAGCGCGTGCAGGTGGCGCGTCATCCCGAGCGGCCGCACGCCTTGCGCTACATCGAGGCGCTGATCGAGGAGTACACGCCGCTGGCCGGCGATCGCGCCTTCGCCGAGGACGCCGCCATCGTCGGCGGCCTGGGCCGCTTCCGCGGCCGGCCCTGCGTCGTGATCGGCCAGGAAAAAGGCGACGATACGGAAAGCCGCATCCGGCACAATTTCGGCATGGTCAAACCCGAGGGCTACCGCAAGGCGCAGCGCCTCATGA
>JAHCJT010000383.1 GCA_026126245.1 Alphaproteobacteria bacterium | reverse complement strand
CGGGCCGGAATGCTCGGTGCCGGCGATCGGATGGGCCGGCACGAAATGCACACCCTGGGGCACGTGCGGGCGCATGTCGCGGATCACCGCCTGCTTGACCGAGCCGACCTCCGACAGGATGGCGCCGGGCTTCAGACTGGGCGCGATGATCTTCGCCACCTCGCCGCAGGCGCCGACCGGCGTGCAGACGATCACCAGGTCGGCGTCCTTGCAGGCGGCCGCCAGATCGGTGCCGCAGTGGTCGACGATCTTCAGCCGGTTGGCGGTGTCGGCGGTTTCCTGACGGCGGGTCGCCGCGACGATGCGGCGGGCCAGTCCCTCGCGCCGCGCCTTGAGCGCGATCGAGGCGCCGATCAGGCCGATGCCGATCAGCGCCAGCTTGTCGAACATCGGCGCCGCGGCGGCGCGTGCCGCGTCGCCGGCGGCCGCGCCGGGACGTGCTTTCGCTCTGGTCATGTCGCGGCCACGAAGCGGGCCAGCGAGTCGCGCACCGCCTTGACCTCGGCCTCGGTGCCGATGGTGATGCGCAGATGGTCGCCCAGACCGTAGGCATGCACCATGCGCGGGATCAGCCCGTCCTGCATCATGTGCGCGTTGGCCGCTTCGGCCCGGGCCTGCGCGCCGAAGCCCACCAGCAGGAAATTGCCGACGCTGGGCCGCGGCTGCAGCCCCAGCCTGGCCAGCTCGGCCGACAGCCAGGGCAGCCAGATGTCGTTGTTGGTACGGCTGGCGTCGGCGTGCGCCACGTCGGCCAGCGCGGCGATGCCGGCGGCCTGCGCCGCCGAGTTGACGTTGAACGGCTGGCGCAGCCGGTTGATGACGTCGACGACGGCGGCCGGCCCGTACATCCAGCCCAGCCGCAGCCCGCCCAGACCGTAGATCTTGGAGAACGTGCGGCACATCACGACGTTCTCGGCCTTGCCCGCCAGCTCGACGCCGGCCTCGTAGTCGTTGCGCGACACGTACTCGGCGTAGGCGGCGTCGATCACCAGCAGGACGTGCCGCGGCAGGCCGTCGTGCAGGCGCCGCACCTCGTCCTTGGTGATGTAGCTGCCGGTCGGGTTGTTGGGGTTGGCCAGGCACACGACCTTGGTCTTGTCCGACACCTTGGCCAGCATGGCATCGACGTCGGTGCGATAGTCCGTCTCCGGCGCCGCCACCGGCGTGGCCCCGACTCCCTTGGCGTTGAGCGGGTACATCAGAAAGCCGTGCGCGCTGTACAGCAGCTCGTCGCCCTGACCGCAGTAGGCGCGGACCAGCAGGTTCAGCAACTCGTCGGAGCCGGCGCCGCACACGATGCGCGCCGGATCGAGGCCATAGTGCCGGCCGATGGCGGCGCGCAGCTTCTCGCTGCCGCCGTCGGGATAGCGATGCAGCTCCGACGCCGCCTTGGTGTAGGCCGCCATCGCCTTGGGGCTGGGTCCCAGCGCGCCCTCGTTGGACGACAGCTTCATCACCGTCGCCTTGCCTTCGACGGTGTCCTTGCCGCCGACATACGGCGCGATGCTCATGATGCCGGGACGGGGCTGCGGGCCGGTCATGGTTGGCTCCAGTGCGAAACAGGAATCCCTCCTCCGGAGGGCAGGGCGATCGCAAATGGCACGGACCTCACCCTGAGGAGGCCGCGGAGCGGCCGTCTCGAAGGGTGGGCGACCGCACGAGGGTTGCGACATGAACTGGACCGATCGAACGAGGCCGCAGCCCATCCTTCGAGACGCCGGCTGCGCCGGCTCCTCAGGATGAGGTTGTGCCTGGCCATTGGCGATAGCCCTACCTCGAAGAGCGAAGGTCGAGGCTCATCTGGCCTCAGCAGCGCCATGGGAAACACCATTGAATCCTGTTGGCCTGCGTCAGCGCACCAGCGGCGGCACGGCGTAGGCGCCCAACGCCACCACGCGCGCGTTCTCGATGCCCAGCGCGCCGCGCAGCGCCTCGAGCCGCGGATCGGCATCGCCGACGAACTCGGGAATCTCGATCAGGTCCCAGTAGGTGCCGGCCTGCTCGACATCGAACAGCGCCGTGGCGTCCTGCAGCCCCGCCTTGCGGATCGCCGCCGCCAGACGGCTGCGGCTCAGCTCCTCGGTCGCCTCGACGGCGATCAGCGCCCGGTCATCGCCGCTCGGTTCGGCCTCCAGCCGCGCCAGCACGAAGGCGCTGAGCTCGCGGCCGCGGCTGTTGGGCATGGCGACGAACGGCACCTTCTGCACGACGTTGGGCGTCGTCGGATCGCCGCTCATCAGGCGCGGCCACCATGGCTGCGGCTCGTCCTGGGCCGGCGCCGGCACGAGGCCGACGACGTTGGGGTCGGCGCGCACCGCGGCCAGCACCTGGAACGGCGTCTCGTGCGCCGTGAACGGCACCTGCACGCCGAAATGGTCGCGCGCCAGATCCCAGAAGCCGGGCTGGTCGTTCGGCCGGCATATCGCCACCCGGATCGGGCACTGCAGAAAGGTGAAGGCGCCCATGATCTCGCGCCAAAGACGCACCATGGCGGCGGGCGGAAAACGTCCGCCATGACGCTGCAGCAGGCGGCGGATCACCTGCGCTTCGCGGCCCGGCCGCAGCGCCAGACCGCCGGCCGGCTTGCTGGCGCTGATGCGGTCGACCAGCTCGGCGCGGCGCATCAGCAGATCGTGCAGCGTGTCGTCGATCGCATCGATCTGCTGGCGCAAGTCGTCGAGGTTGGGAGCATCCATGGGCGCAAGAACGGGGCTGGGCGCAAGGGCGATACCTCTAGTCGGAAGCCCCGCCAAAAGCAAAGTAAACGTTGACACCTCAAGGACCTGACCCATAGCTAGCCGGGCCTGTTGCCGGCCCGTTCCGGGCCGCGAGAGGTGGAGTGAGTGTGCCATGGCCACCGCGTTTCCCCAGTCCGCCACGTCCGCCGCGCCGGCCGGCGCGACCGACGCCGTGCGCCGTGCGCTGACGGCCTGCCAGCAGGTCACGCTGGGGCCGCTGAAGCTGGATTGCGGCGTCACGCTGGACAAATACCGCGTCGCGTACCGCACCTACGGCGCCCTGAACGCCGCCAAGTCGAACGCCGTGCTGATCTGCCATGCGTTGACGATGGATCAGTTTGTCGCCGACACCCACCCCGTGACCGGCAAGCCGGGCTGGGGCGACACCCTGGTCGGGGCCGGCCGGGTATTCGACCCGGCGCGCTATTTCATCATCTGCGCCAATGTGCTGGGCGGCTGCATGGGCAGCACCGGGCCGCTCGACGTCGATCCGCGCAGCGGCGAGCCCTACAACCTGGCTTTCCCGGTGGTGACCATCGGCGACATGGTGCGCGCCCAGGCCGCCCTGCTCGACCATCTCGGGGTCGAGACGCTGTTCTGCGTCACCGGCGGCTCGATGGGCGGCATGCTGGTGCTGCAATGGGCCGCCAGCTATCCGCAGCGCGTGTTCTCGGCCATCCCCGTCGCCACGGCGGCGCGCCACTCGGCGCAGAACATCGCCTTCCACGAGGTCGGCCGCCAGGCGATCATGGCCGATCCCGACTGGCACGGCGGCAACTACGCCGCGCACGGCACGCGGCCGGCGCGCGGCCTGGCCGTGGCGCGCATGGCGGCGCATATCACCTATCTCAGCGAGACCGCGCTGCAGCGCAAGTTCGGCCGCCAGCTGCAGGACAAGGACGCGCTGGGCTTCGGCTTCGACGCCGACTTCCAGGTCG
>JAHCJT010000382.1 GCA_026126245.1 Alphaproteobacteria bacterium | reverse complement strand
TGCTCGGGATCGACGAACATGCCGCGCACCTTGGTGCGCTGGTCGGCGCGGCCCATCCAGCCCTTGATGCGCATGTTGGTGCGCCCGCACGGGCTCACTCCCGGCAGGACCGCGGACAGATCGCCGGTGCCGAAGCGCACCAGCGGATAGGCCTTGCTGAAGGTGGTGACCACCACCTCGCCGACCTCGCCCTCGGGCACGGGATCGCCAGTGCCGGGGCGCACGATCTCGACCACCACGCCCTCATCGACGATCATGCCTTCCAGGGCCTCGGACTCGTAGGCAATGGTGCCGAGGTCGGCGGTGCCGTAGCTCTGCAGGGTCGAAATGCCGCGGTCGTGGAACATCTGGCGCAGCGACGGCGGCAGCGCCTCGGCGCCGACGAACGCCTTCTTCAGCGACGAGACGTCCTTGCCCATCTCGGCGCCCTTCTCCAGCAGGATCTTCAGGAACGACGGCGTGCCGACATAGCCGGCCGGGCGGATGGCCTCGATGGCGTCGAGCTGCAGTTCGGTCTGGCCGACGCCACCGGGCACCACGACGCAGCCCAGCGCCCGCGCCGCCGTCTCCATCATGATGCCGGCCGGCGTCAGGTGGTAGGAGAAGGTGTTGTGCACGATATCGCCGGCCCGGAAGCCGGCGGCGTACATGGCGCGCGCGCCGCGGAAGTAGTCCTTGTCGGCGGTGTCGATCTCGAAGATCGGTCCCGGCGACATGAAGATGTGCAGCGCCTGCGCCAGCGGCACGCCCAGCAGCCCGCCCATCGGCGGGTTCTTCTTCTGCACCGCGCCGAGGTTGCCCTTGCGCAGCACCGGCAGCCTGGCAAGCGCGGCGCGGCTGGTCACGGCGGCGGGATCGACGTCCTTCAGCCAGTCGGCGAAAAACGGCGCGTTGGCCTTGGCGTGTGCGATCTGTGCCGGCAAGGCGGCGGCCAGCGCCGACTCGCGCTCGCCGGTGGAACGTGTTTCGAGCGAATCGTAGTGCTTGGACATGGCGCGCTTCCTCGCGGCGTAGGTCGTCAGCTTGCAACCGACTCTGGTGTTTGAGGCGATTCAGCACGCCCGCACCGCGCGGCGCAAGCCGATCCGCCGGCGCCGCCAAGGTTCCGGGAAATTGTGTCGCACCGCGGTCCTTTCACGGTCCGGTCACGGCGGCGCGCCAGGGAACCGGACCGGGGGTTCGCCGTTATGCACGGGTCACGCTTGATCGCCGTGCTCCAGCGTATCGGTTGGAGCCATGTCGAGGAGAGAAACCATGGCAACCCGCCGCACTGCGACCAATGATGACTTCGCCGCCGAAGTCGCGGCGCTGAAAAAACAGCTGAGCCAACTGGCCGAGTCGATCGAGAGCTCGGCCAAGACTGAAGGTCCCGACGCCATGCGCGCCATTGGCGAGCGGGCCCGTGATTTTCTCGCGACCGCCACGGCGTTCGTCGAGGGGATGGGGCGCGACGTGGGGCAGGTGGCCGGCCAGTCGGCATATGCCGCCGCTTCGCGCGTCAAGTCGGTGGCCGGCGACGGCACCGAGCGTCTGGAGGCGGCGATTCGCGAACGGCCGCTGACCGCTGTTGCCGTCGCTCTGGGACTCGGTTGCGTGGCGTCGATGTTGCTGCGTCGCCACTGACCGAGGCATCCGCCATGCTCGGCATCGTCGCGCGCTCGGCCGGCCTGTACGGCCTGGCCATGGCCGCCGTGGTCGCGCGCCGGACGGCGGCACTGGCCTGCACGTATCTCGTCATCGTGCTGATGACGCTGACCGGCCTCGGCTTCACGACGGCCGCCGCGTGGATGGCGCTCAGCGACGGCCTGGGCCGTGTCTACGCGACGCTGATCGTCGGCTGCGCCCATCTGGTGGGCGCGTTGATCGTACTGCTGTTCGCCCAGTCGCGGCGGCGCTGGTGATGCGCCGCCGACGCCGCGCCACCCGGTTCACAGGAGAAGTGCAATGCTGAGATGGTCGCTCGTCTTCCTGGTCGTCGCGCTGGTCGCGGCGGTGTTCGGCTTCGGCGGCATCGCGGCCGCGGCGACCGACATCGCCCGCGTCCTGTTCGTCGTGTTCCTGGTCCTGTTCCTGGTCAGCATGGCAATGAACGCGATCCGGCGCGGTTGACCGGGGCGCAGCGGGCTGGCTGACGCCGCGGCGCCTCAAAGCCAGCGTTTGCGGCGCCGGTAGTGCTTGACGTCCTTGAAGCTGCGCCGGCCTTCGGCCGACATGCCGAGGTAGAACTCCTTGACGTCCTCGTTCTCGCGCAACGCGGCGGCCTCGCCGTCGAGCACGATGCGGCCGTTCTCCAGAATGTAGCCGTAGTGCGCGAATTGCAGCGCGACGTTGGTGTTCTGCTCGGCCAGCAGGATCGACACGCCCTGCTCGGCGTTGAGCCGGCGCACGATCTCGAAGATCTCCTCGACCAGCTGCGGCGCCAGGCCCATCGAAGGCTCGTCCAGCAGGATGGTGCGCGGCCGGCTCATCAGGGCGCGCCCGATCGCCGTCATCTGCTGCTCGCCACCCGAGGTGTAGCCGGCCTGGCTGGTGCGCCGCTGCTTCAGCCGCGGGAAGTAGTGGTAGACCTTCTCCAGGTCCTCGGCGATCTGGCGCCGGTTGTTGCCGTGGATGAAGGCGCCGGTCAGCAGGTTCTCCTCGACCGTCAGGTGGCCGAAGCAGTGGCGTCCTTCCATGACCTGGATGACGCCGCGCCGCACCAGCTCGTTGGGAGTCAGCTGGTCGACCCGCTCGCCGCGATAGGTAACGCTGCCCTTGGTGACGTCGCCGCGCTCGGTGCGCAACAGGCAGGAGATGGTCTTGAGGGTGGTCGACTTGCCGGCGCCGTTGGCGCCGAGCAGCGCCACGATGCCGCCTTCCGGCAGCTGCAGCGACACGCCCTTGAGCACCAGGATGACGTGGTTGTAGATGACCTCGACGTTGCTCATCGACAGGATCGGCGGCGCAGCGGCGTCGGCGGCGGTCGGTGCGGTCTGGGCGGCTTGCATCGCTCTCTACCGTATGGATCGCTGGCTGCGCCTCACCCTGCGGAGCGGCCACTGGCCGCGTCTCGCAGGGTGAGGTGCGTTGTCTGAAGGAGGTCTCATCCCACGAGACACCCTGCTGCGCGGGGCGCCTGGGGACGAGACCTCGTGCGTTGCCGCGAGGCTCAGTTCTCCTTGGAGCAGTCGCGCGGCGTGATCTTCTTCTCCTCGGCGTATTTCTTCGCCGCGGCCTCGACCATCGGCTTGATCACCGAGTCGTCCGACTCGTACCAGTCGGAGATCACTTTCCAGTGCTTGCCGTCCCACTGCTGGATGCGGCCGGCGCGAGTGCCTTCGTGGTCAACGCAGCTCAGCTTGATCGGCCGCAGCATGCCGTCGAAGCCCAGCGCCTTGATCTGCTCGGCGGTCAGGCTGAGGTGCTCGAGGCCCCAGCGGACCTGCTCACCGGTCATCGGCTTGTTGCCGAACTTCTTCTGCGCCGTGCGGATCGCCTCGACGCCCAGCATGGCGTTGACCAGGCCGCGGTTGTAGAGCACGTGCGACATGTCCTGGCCCTTGTCGGCTTCCTTGCCCTTGGCCCAGACGTACTTCTCGACGTCGGCGTGGACGGCGAACTTGCCGGCGCCGTGCTGCAGCATGGCGGCGTTGTAGCCCTTGGCGCCGTCCTCGGCCGGCAGCACGTCGGGCTCGGCGCCCGACCACCACACGC
>JAHCJT010000381.1 GCA_026126245.1 Alphaproteobacteria bacterium | reverse complement strand
CACAGCCGGGCAAATCGCGGGTTCTCGTGCAGGTCCTGTGTCGTCTGCCAGTTGGCGCCCTTGAGGATGGCCGGCCGCGGCGTCAGCAGCCGCTCGATCTCGGCGCGCAGCGCCTCGTTCATCGGCCGCCACGTGGCGGGTTCGAGATCGACGATCCACAGCGGCGTGGGGAACACCTCCTGGACCTCGACCTTGCTGATCTTCGGTTGCTCGCCCGCCATCGTCCGCGCTCCCGCCCGTCGGTCGGCGCAGTATAGCCAGGCGCGCCGCCGGCTTCATACGCCGCTACAGCGGCCGGCGCATCAGGACGCGACGCCACACCGGATGGCCTTGCCGGCGTTCGGCGTGGCGCAGGTCGCGCATCGCGCGCGAATAAGCTCCCGGCGGCACGACATCGAAGCCGCGCCGGGCGTAGTATGGTGCGTTCCACGGCACGCCGGCGTAGGTCGACAGCAGCAGCGTGCGGTGACCGGCGCCGCGCGCCGCGGCGCACACCGTCTCGATCAGCGCCGCACCGACGCCGCGGCGGGCGGCGCGCGGGATGACCGACAGCTGGTGGAGGTAGGCCTCACCGCCGACGCATGTCAGCAGCGCGAAGCCGACGGCGCGGTTGACGCCGTCGGCCGCAACCCACAGCCGGCGGCGGCGGCGTTGGCGTTCCAGCAGGCGCCGGTCCGCCGGCTGCATGCCCAGCACCCACGGCATCGCGACCCGACGGAAGACCAGGTCGGCCTCGTTCTCAATGTCCCGGATCGTGCGCAATTCGTCGCGGCGCGCGGCGCGGATGACGAAGTCTCGCGGCATCGGGGCTCAGTCGTTGGCCGCCCCGTAGCGCAGCGGGCGCACGAAGTCGCGAAGGTCGGCGAGCCACAGATCGGGTTCTTCCATGGCCGCGAAATGGCCACCGGCCGGCATCTTCGTGTAGCGCCGCAGGTTGAAGGCGCGCTCGACCCAGTCCTCGGGCGGCGGCGGCGACAGATCGGCGGGAAATGCCGCGAAGCCGGTCGGCACCTCGACGCGCCGCCCGGCTGGCAAGGCCAGCGACTTCTCCTCGATGACGCCGCGATAGAGCCAGGTAGCGGTGCCGGCCGTGCCGGTCAGCCAGTAGACCATGATGTTGTCGAGCAGCCGGTCCATGCTGAAGCGTGTGCCGGGATCGCCCTTGCAGTCGCTCCAGCCGTGGAACTTCTCGACGATCCACGCAGCCAGGCCAACCGGCGAGTCGGCCAGCCCGACACCCAAGGTCTGCGGCTTGGTCGACTGGATGCGCTGATAGGCCGTCTTCATGCCGCGCTCGGCGCGCGCCGCGGCCAGCCATTGTCTTTCGTCGTCGCCCAGCGCCGTCGTGCGTTCGTCGATGCCGGGACGCAGCGCCATCATGTTCAGATGCAGCGCCCGGCAGCCGGTCTCGACGTTGTCCTTGTCCTTGCGCGCGGGATGGTCGAAGGCCAGCCAGGCCGAGACGGTGCTGCCCCAGTCGCCGCCCTGCGCGACGTAGGGGCGCTGGTAGTTCAGCGCCTCGACCATGAGCCGGTGCCACAGGCCGGCGATGGCGCGCGGCCCGATCGGCCCGACGCTGCCGTCGGCGCGCACCGGCGCCCCCGACCAGCCGTAGCCGGGCAGCGACGGCACGACGACGTCGAAGGCGTCGAGCGCATCGCCGCCGTGGCGCTCGGGGTGCGCCAGCTTGTCGATGACGGACAGGAACTCGATCACCGAGCCCGGCCAGCCATGCGTCACCAGCAGTGGCACCGGCGGCGGCGCGCCGCGCACGATGGTGCCGGGCTCGCGAATGAAGTGCAGCCGCTGCGGGCCGATGTCGACGAGATAGTTGGGAAAGCCGTTGATCTCGTCTTCCAGCCGACGCCAGTCGTAGGCATAGCGCCAGTGGTCGACCAGCTGGCGCAGGAAGGCCGGGTCGGTGCCGTAGTCCCAGCCGGCGTTGTCGATGGTGATCGGCGGCTTCCAGCGACGCAGCCGCTCGTCGAGATCGTCCAGCCGGTGGTCCGGTACGCGGACGATGAACGGCTCGGGCGTTTCGTAGCGTGGCTCGGTGTCGGGCATGCAGGCGCTGTCTTACCTTCCCCCGCGCGCGAGGGAAAGTAAGCTATGGTGATCGCAAGCGACACGCACGGAGGGAGGCAACGCATGTCGGGCTATCTGCCGCGACGCATGAAATTCTGGGGCTGGGGCTTCGAGGGCGAGGGCGCCACGCCGGAAGAACGAGCCGCGGTGCACAAGATGGCGGGCGAGCGGTTCGGCGCCACCTCGTTCGACGACACGCCACCGCGCGAGGAGGAGTACGATCTGCGTGCGCCGCGCGTGGCGATCCCGGCGACACTGGCGCGCTTCTGCAGCGCCGGGCGCATTGACCGGCTGGTGCATGCCTACGGCAAGTCGTTCGTCGATTCGGTGCGCATCTTCGAGCGCCAGGTGACGCATCCGCCCGATCTCGTCGCCTATCCCGAGACCGAGCAGGACGTCATCGACCTTGTCGACTGGGCGGCGTCCAACGACGTGGCGGTAATCCCGTTCGGCGGCGGCTCGTCGGTGGTCGGCGGCATCGAACCGGTGGTCGGCGAGGCGTTCAAGGGCGTCGTCTCGGTCAACCTGCAGCGCCTCGACAAGGTGCTGGAGGTCGACAAGGCCAGCCGCACGGCGCGCATCCAGGGTGGCGTGCTGGGGCCGCATCTCGAGGCGCAACTGCGCACGCACGGAGTCACGCTGCGCCATTTTCCGCAGAGCTTCGAGTACTCGACCTTGGGCGGCTGGATCGCGACCCGTTCCGGCGGCCATTTCGCCACGCTCTACACCCACATCGACGACTTCGTGGAATCGGCGCGCATGGTGACGCCGAAGGGCGTGTGGGACAGCTTCCGCCTGCCCGGCTCCGGCGCCGGCCCCAGCCCCGACCGGCTGGCGATCGGCTCGGAAGGATCGCTGGGCATCATCACCGAGGCGTGGATGCGTCTGCAGGACCGGCCGCGCTTCCGCGCCGGCACCTCGGTGGCGTTCGCGCGTTTCGAGGACGCCTGGGGTGCGGTGCGCGCCATCTCGCAGGCCGGCCTGTATCCGGCCAACTTGCGGCTGCTCGACCGGGTCGAGGCGCACACCACCGGCGCCGGTGACGGCAGCGCCGACGTCATGGTGCTGGCGTTCGAGTCGGCCGACCACGATGTCGGGCCGTGGATGGCGCGGGCGCTGGAATGCGCCCGCGACCACGGCGGCATCCCGGACATGGACCAGCTCGAGGGCGCCGGCGGGCATCGGGCCGGCGCGTCCGGTGCGTGGCGCAACGCCTTCATCCGCATGCCGTTCTTCCGCGAGATCCTCACGCCACTGGGCGTGCTGTTCGACACCTTCGAGACCTCGATCACCTGGGACCGTTTCGGCGACTTCCACGCCAGGGTGATGGAAACGCTGCACGACGCCATGCGGCGCGAATGTGGTCCGGGCTATATTGCCTCGTGCCGCTTCACGCACGTCTATCCCGACGGGCCGGCGCCCTACTTCAGCTTCTATGGCAAGGGCCGCAAGGGCGGCATGGCCGACCAGTTCTGGGCCATCAAGCGGGCCTGCTCCGACGTGCTCAACAAGCTGGGCGGCACCATCACGCACCACCACGCCGTCGGCCGCGACCACATGCCGTGGTACGAGAAGCAGCGTCCCGAGCTGTTCGGCGCAGCACTGCAGGG
>JAHCJT010000380.1 GCA_026126245.1 Alphaproteobacteria bacterium | reverse complement strand
GTGCCGGCAAATCGACCCTGCTGAAGCTGGTCGCCGGCCTGCTGAGACCCAGCGCCGGCCGGATCGCGCTGGAGGGCAGGGACATCGCCGGCCTGCCGGCGACCGCCATCGGCCGACTCGGCCTGTCATTCGTGCCGCAGGAGCGCAACGTCTTCGGCGGCATGACGGTGCGCGAGAACCTGGAGATGGGCGCCTACCTCGAACCGGCGCACGCGCGGGCGCGACTCGAGACGCTGTTTACGCGCTTCCCCGTGCTGGCCGAGAAGCGGAGGGCGCTGGCCCGCACGCTGAGCGGCGGGCAGCGCCAGATGCTGGCCATGGCGATGGCGCTGATGACGGCACCGCGCCTGTTGCTGCTCGACGAACCGTCGGCCGGCCTGTCGCCCAAGGCGGCGGACGAGTTGTTCGCCACCATCGTCGATCTCAATCGCGACGGCGTGGCGATCCTGATGGTCGAGCAGAATGCGCTGGAGGCGCTCACCATTTCGGCACGCGCCTATGTGCTGGTGCTGGGCGAGGTGGCGCGCGAAGGCGACGCGCGGGACCTGATGGCCGATCCGTCGGTGCGCGACCTGTTCCTGGGAGGGTAGGGATGTCCGGACACGGCGACACGGACGTCGACGGAGTCGGGCGAAACGCAAGCGACCCGATCGTTATCGAGAGTATCCTCGGGGCACGCCAGGAACCGGCGCTGGCCGAGCGCCTGCACGACATCGGCCACCATGGCGCTGTCGAGATCCTGGTCGTTGCGCCCGCCGATCTGCCGCGACGCCGCTTTCATGCTCTGACCGATCGCGGCACCGCGTGCTTCGTGGCGCTGCCGCGCAGCGCCCGGTTGTTCGATGGCGCGGTCCTGTTCCTCGACGATCATCGCGCCATCGTCGTGCGGGTCGGCGAGCAGCGCTGGCTGCGCGTGGCGCCGGCCGGCAATGCCGCGCTGGAGCTCGGCTACTTGGCCGGCAATTTGCATTGGCGGGTGCGGTTTGAGGATGGTTGCCTGCTGGTCGCGCTGGAGGGGCCGCGCGAGGCCTATCTGGCGCGGCTGCGGGATCTTGAGGAACGTGGCAAGGTCCAAGTCGTTGACTGACTCCACGGAGGGCCTGCTGACGGCACTGCAGTTCGGCGACGGACAGTTTCCGGGCGGTGGCTTCGCCTTTTCGTGGGGCCTGGAAACGCTGGTGGCCGACGGCAAGGTGGCGCGGCATGACTTCGGTGCCTTTGTCGAGGGCCAGATGGCGTATCGCTGGGCGTGGTTCGACAGGATCCTGCTCACCCACGCCCACGCCGCGGCGCGCGACATGCCGCGATTGGTCGACCTCGACGATCTGGCCGATGCGTTGACGACGATCGACAGCGCCCGTCGCGGTTCCCGCCGGGCCGGCGCGGCGCTTCTGGGCACACATGTCCGGCTTGCCACGCCGGGTGCTGCCGCATTCAAGGCCGCCATCGACGCCGGCCGCGCGCATGGCCATCTGCCGATCGTGCAGGGCGTGGTGCTCGCTGGCATCGGCCTCGACGCGATGGCGGCGCGCGCCGTCAGCGCCTACACGGCGGCGCAGGCCTTGTGCACGGCCGCGATCCGGCTCGGCCTTGTCGGCCATCTCGATGCGCAACGGGCGCTGTCGCTGATCCGGCCGCGGCTGGCGCGGCTGATTGACGACGATCCGCCGGCTCTCGACGATATCTCGACCTTCGTGCCGGTGAGCGACGTGGCGATGCTGTGTCACGCCGAGCAGGCCCAGCGGCTGTTCTCGAACTGAAAGGCGGCGGCCCATGAATCTCTCGCCCACCGAGCTCGATCGCCTGACGATCTTCACGGCCGCCGAGCATGCGCGGCGGCTGCGCGCCGCCGGCGTGCTTCTGTCGCATCCCGAGGCGGTGGCGCTGATCGCCGACGAGATGCTGCTGGCGGCCCGCAAGGGCATGGCGTACGAGGCGATCGTCGACATGGCCGGGCGTCTGCTGAACGCCGATGACGTCGAGCCGGGCGTCGCCGCCATGGTCGAGTTGGTTTCGGTCGAGGCCGGCTTCGCCGAGGGAACCAAGATGGTGATCGTCTTCCGGCCGATCGGTCCGGGGCGCGACGCGACCGACGATGTTGCGGCCGGCGAGATCATCGCGGCCGAGGGCGACATCGAGGTCAACGCCGGTCGTCCCCGCGTCGAGCTGGAGGTGATCAACACCGGCGACCGCGACATCCAGGTGCGCAGCCACACGCACTTCTTCGAGGTCAACCGCGCGCTCGAGTTCGATCGTGCCGCGGCCTTCGGCATGCGGCTGGACGTCGGCTCGGGTGCCGGCGTGCGCTTCGAGCCGGGCCTGCGCAAGCGGGTCGCGCTGGTTCCGATGGCCGGCGCGCGCATCGTGCGCGGCCAGGCCGGACTGACCCAGGGCAGCCTCGACGACGCTGCCGTCCGGCAGGCGGCGCTGGCCGCCGCCCGCCGCGCCGGCTACCGGGGTGCATAGGGCGATGGCCAGGATCTCCCGCAAGGACTACGCCGCGACCTACGGCCCGACGACCGGCGACCTGGTACGGCTGGGCGATACCAGCCTGCTGGCCGAGATCGAGCGCGACTTCACCGTCTATGGCGATGAGTTGACCACCGGCGCCGGCAAGGCGATGCGCGACGGCGAGGGCTTCCAGGTCACCGGCACCTACGCCTCGGGCGCGCTCGACACGGTGATCCAGAACGCCACCATCATCGACGCGGTCCAGGGCATCGTGAAGGCCGACATCGGCATCCGCGACGGCCTGATCGTCGGCATCGGCAAGGCCGGCAATCCCGATATCATGGACGGCGTGGCGCCGGCCTTGCGCACCGGCCCCAACACCACCGTCTTCCACGGCGAGCCGTACATCATCACCGCCGGCGCGGTCGAGGCGCACGCGCACCTGCTTTGTCCGCAGCAGAGCGACCATGCGCTGGCCGGCGGTACCACGACCATGATCGGCATGTCGCCGGGTCCGCATTTCGACGTCAGCTGCTCGGGCCCGAACGTGCTGGGCCAGCTGATCCAGGGCGCCGACCACTCGTGCCTTAACTTCGGATTCCTGGGCCGCGGGTGCTCCGAGCCGGGCGCCGTCGAGGAATCGGTCGCGGGCGGCGCCCTGGGCGTCAAGATCCACGAGGATTTCGGCGCCTCGGGCGCCGTGATCGACGGCTCGCTGGTGGCTGCCGACCGCAACGATTTCTGCGTCAACCTGCATACCGACACGATCAACGAGTTCGGCTTCTGCGAGGACACGTTGCGCGCCGTCGGCGGGCGCACCATTCACATGTACCACACCGAGGGTGCCGGCGGCGGCCATGCGCCTGACCTGCTGCGCGTCAATGGCCAGTCCAACGTGCTGCCGTCATCGACCAACCCGACCAACCCGTTCACGGCCTACGCCCTCAACGAGGGTGTGCCGATGACGATGCTGGCCCACATCCTCAACTGGCGACTGGCCGAGGACCTCGCCTTCGCCGAATCGCGCATCCGGCCGCAGAGCATGGCGGCCGAGGATTTCCTCCACGACATGGGCGCCATCTCGATTTTCGCCACCGACACGCAGGGCATGGGCCGGCTGGCCGAGAACGTCGCCAAGTGCTGGCAGCTCGCCAGCGTCATGAAGGACCGCATCGGCCGGCTGCCGCAGGAGACGACGGCGCGCGCCGACAACGAGCGCATCAAGCGCTATGTCGCCAAGTACACGATCAACCCGGCGATCGCCGCCGGCATTGACGC
>JAHCJT010000038.1 GCA_026126245.1 Alphaproteobacteria bacterium | reverse complement strand
GCGGGCGGCGGCATGAATGCGCTACGCGGCCATTCCAACATCCAGGGGCTCACCGACCTCGGCCTGATGAGCAACCTGATCCCGGGCTACCTGACCCTGCCGACTGATCGCGAAGCCGACTTCGCGACCTACATGAAGAGCCGCGGCTTCAAGCCGCTGCGGCCCGGCCAGACCAGCTTCTGGCAGAACTACGACAAGTTCTTCGTCTCCTTCATGAAGGCGATGTGGGGCGATGCCGCGAAAAAGGAGAACGACTGGGCCTACGACTACCTGCCCAAGCTTGACGTCGTCTACGACGTACTGCGCGGCTGGGAGCTGATGTATCAGGGCAAGATGAACGGCTATTTCTGCCAGGGCTTCAACCCGCTGATGTCGTTCCCCAACCGCAAGAAGCTGACAGCGGCGATGGCGAAGCTGAAGTTCCTCGTCGTCATGGACCCGCTGGCGACCGAGACCAGCGAGTTCTGGCAGAATCACGGTGAGTATAACGACGTCGATCCGGCCAAGATCCAGACCGAGGTCTTCCGCCTGCCGACCACTCTGTTCGCCGAGGAGGACGGCTCGCTGACCAATTCCGGGCGCTGGCTGCAATGGCACTGGAAGGGAGCCGAGCCGCCGGGCGAGGCGATGTCGGACATCGCCATCATGGCCCGCCTGTTCGACAAGGTGCGGGCGCTCTACCGCAAGGAGGGCGGCGCCTTCCCCGAGCCGATCCTCAACCTGACGTGGGGCTACGAGAACCCCCTGTCGCCGCATCCGGAGGAGCTGGCGCGAGAGGTCAACGGCAAGGCTCTTGCCGATGTCGCCGATCCGAAGGATCCCGCGAAACTGATCCTGCGCAAGGGCACGCAGGTCAACAGCTTCGCCGAACTGCGCAACGACGGCACCACGATGTGCGGCTGCTGGATCTATTCCGGTTCGTGGACCGAAGCCGGCAACCAGATGGCGCGGCGCGACAACAGCGATCCGGGCGGTCTGGGCCTGACGCCGAAATGGGCGTGGTCGTGGCCGGCCAATCGCCGCATCCTCTACAACCGCGCTTCCGCCGACGTCAAGGGCGATCCCTGGAATCCAAAGCAGAAGCAGATCTGGTGGAACGGCGAGCGCTGGACCGGCTACGACGTGCCCGACTACGGCCCGTTGGTGAAGCCGGAGGCCGGCGTCGGCCCGTTCATCATGAACCCGGAAGGCACCGCGCGGCTGTTCACGCGTGGCCTGATGCGCGACGGGCCCTTCCCGGAGCACTACGAGCCGTTCGAGGCGCCGGTCGCCAATCCGCTGCATCCCAAGGTCGGGCCCAGCCCGGTCGCCCGCGTCTTCAAGGGCGACATGGAGCAGTTCGGCAAGGCAAGCGATTTCCCGATCGTCGCCACGACCTATCGCCTCACCGAGCACTTCCACTTCTGGTCCAAGCACGTGCGCATCAACGCGATCACGCAGCCCCAGGAGTTCATCGAGCTCGGCGAGGAGCTGGCCAAGGAGAAGGGCATCGCCAGCGGCGACCTGATCGAGGTGCGCTCGAACCGCGGCCGCGTGAAGGCCGTGGCCGTGGTCACCAAGCGCATCAAGGCGCTGCAGGTCGACGGCAAGACGGTGCACACCGTGGGCATCCCGCTGCACTGGGGCTTCACGGGCGAGACCAAGAAGGGCTTCGGCTGCAACCAGCTGACGCCCTATGTCGGTGACGCGAACATCGAGACGCCGGAGTACAAGGCGTTCCTGGTGGACGTGAAGAAGCTCGGCACGACGGCGGCATAGGGAGGCGACGATGAGCAATCTGCAGTCTCTCGACCTTCGCCGCCGCTCGGCGACGACGACGCAGCCGCCCAGCCAGCGCGAATCGATCGAGGTCGCCAAGCTGATCGACGTCTCGCGCTGCATCGGCTGCAAGGCCTGCCAGGCCGCGTGCCTGGAATGGAACGACCTGCGCGAGGAGGTCGGCGTTACCGTCGGCGTCTACGACAACCCGCACGACCTGACGGAGAACACCTGGACGCTGATGCGCTTCACGGAGATCGACGTCGACGGCCGCTTCGAATGGCTGATCCGCAAGGACGGCTGCATGCATTGCGCCGATCCGGGCTGCCTGAAGGCCTGCCCGGCGCCGGGCGCGATCGTGCAGTACAAGAACGGCATCGTCGACTTCGTGTCCGAGAACTGCATCGGCTGCGGCTACTGCGTGAAGGGCTGCCCGTTCAACATCCCGCGCATCTCGGCCAAGGACCAGAAGGCCTACAAGTGCACGCTGTGCTCCGACCGGGTGGCGGTCGGCCAGGCGCCGGCCTGCGCCAAGGTCTGCCCAACGCAGGCGATCTCGTTCGGCACCAAGACCGACATGATCGCCTGGGCCGACAAGCGCATCGCCGACCTGCGGGAGCGCGGCTACAAGAACGCCGGTCTCTACAATCCGGCCGGCGTCGGCGGCACGCACGTGATGTACGTGCTGAAGCACGCCGACAAGCCGGAAATCTACGCCAGCCTGCCGAAAGATCCGAAGATCAGCCCGCTGGTCGAGTTGTGGAAGGGCGTCACCAAGCCGATTCTGCTGGCCGGCGTGGGCCTCGCGGCGCTGGCCGGCTTCTTCCACTACGTCACGCATGGTCCCAACGAGGTCCAGCGCGCGGATGAGGAAGCGGCCGAGCGCGCGCGCCGAGACAGGGCAGCGTAAGCCGGCCGCGCGGCGGTCCGGCGCGGCATCTGGCTGCGGACCGTTGCCCATGAACCGAGAAGGACTGCGGGAGACGTCGCCATGGCCGAGCAGCAGGACAATATCCTCGACCGCTATACGCCTGGTGCCCGGGTCAATCACTGGATCAACGCCATGCTGATGATCTGCCTGGCGCTCAGCGGCATGTCCCTGTTCCATCCGTCGCTGTTCTTCCTGTCCGACCTGTTCGGCGGCGGCGTGTGGACCCGGATCATCCATCCGTGGATGGGTGTGCTGGCGATCCTGAGCTTTCTCGGCCTGTTTATTCGCTTCTGGCGCTTCAATCTGTGGACGGCCGACGACACGGCATGGATCAAGAGCGTCCGGCATGTTGTCGCGGGCGACGAGGCCAAGGTGCCCGAGGCGGGCAAGTACAATGCCGGTCAGAAACTGGTGTTCTGGCTGATGTCGATGCTGACCATCCTGCTGCTGATGAGCGGGCTGGCAATGTGGGATTCGCAGCTCGGCCACCTCACCTCGATCGAGCAGAAGCGGCTGGCAGCCGTGGTGCATGCGCTCTCGGCCGTGGTGCTGATCGCGGTGGTGATCGTGCATATCTACGCCGCAATCTGGATCCGAGGCACGATCCGCGGCATGACCCGCGGTTCGGTGACGGGCGGCTGGGCCTGGCGGCACCACCGCAAATGGCTGCGCGAAGAGGTTGGCAAGGCGAAGTGACGGCGTTGGGTCGGTCCGCCGCGTGACGGGCATGGCGACGGCGGCCAGGCTGCAAACCGCTGCGCGTCGGCATTCATTGCCGAGCGATAGGTATGGCCAGGCCGGCACCTCGGAAGTTTCGCCCCGGCCGAGGACCTGGATCGAGGGCAATCCGAAGGTGTGGCGTAGGCGATGGCGTTGAAGGGTACGGTCGTTCCCGAACCGGTCGATGTCGGCCAGATCGCCACGCCTGTCTTCGCGCGGCTGCCTGATGTGGCGTCGATCTTCCGCCTGCGTGCCGAGCGCCTGGCAAGCCTGGCGCCGGCCAATCCGCTGGACCCTTACCTGCGCTTCATCGCCGCCATCGCCCAGGCCCAGCATGAGACGGCATCGACGCTGCCGACCGGCGCGCTGCCGGGCCGCGATCACATCGCGTTCTGCCGGGCCCATGAATTCCCGCTGCTTGATCGGCTGACGTGGAAACGCGATGCGTCCTTCGTGGCAGGCGCGCGCGCGGTGGCCAACCGGCTGAAGAGCGCGGCCATGCCGGAAGCGGCCGCTCAGGCGCTCGCGGCCTTCGCCGACCGCGACGACGCCTCGATCGAGGCGCTGGCCGAGCGACTGTTGCGCGACGAGCAGGCGGCCTGGGAGACGGCTGAAGTGCCGTTCGTCGGTGCCGCTCTGGAGCTGTATTTCGCGCGCCTAGCATCACAGCTTGACCCCGGCGATCCGGCGCCGGTCGAGCCGCGCAACCTGTGCCCGGTCTGCGGTGCGCCGGCGGTGGCATCGCTGGTCGAGACGGCGCGCAGCCGGCAGGGGTCACGCTACCTCTGCTGCGCCCTGTGCCAGACGCGCTGGAACTACACCCGCATCCAGTGCGCCCACTGCGTGTCGACCAAGGGCATCGCCTATCAGAGCATCGCCAACGGACCGAAAGCGGTGCGGGCGGAGACGTGCGACGAGTGCCGTACCTACACCAAGATCCTCTACGCCGAGGAGGATGCGGATGTCGATCCGGTGGCCGATGACCTGGCGACGCTGACCCTGGACATCCTGGTCGCCGAGGCGGGCTGGGCGCGTGCCTGTCCAAGTTTCTACCTGTTGCCTGAGGCCGAGGAAGGCGATAGGGAGCCGTTGTCGCGCGCCGACTGACGGCCGCGCGGCACCCTTTCCTGCGGGCCGGGTCCCGCCGTCTCGCGTGCGAGCCTGCCGTGCCTGTCGATCTTTCCCGACTTCCTGCCGTCGATCGCGTGCTGAAGAGCGAGGCCGCGGCGGCGCTGATCGAGCGCCACGGCCGCGCCCCCACGACCGAGGCGGTGCGTGCCACGCTTGCCGAACTGCGCACCGCCAAGGCGCTGGCCGACGAGGAGGGCGTGGTGTCGCGTGCCGCGGCGCGGCTGACGGCTGAGATGGCGGCCTCGCAGCGGCCGATGTTCAACCTCAGCGGCACTGTGCTGCATACAAATCTCGGCAGGGCGCTGCTCGCCGAGGCGGCGATCGCCGCCATGACGGAGGTCCTGGGCCGGCCATCGAATCTCGAGTTCGACGTCGCCGACGGCGCGCGTGGCGAACGCGACGATCATGTGCGCGGCTGGCTACGCCGCCTGACCGGGGCCGAGGACGCGACCGTCGTCAACAACAACGCCGCGGCGGTCGTGCTGATGCTCAACACCCTGGCGCTGGGCAAGGCGGTGCCGGTGTCGCGCGGCGAGCTGATCGAGATTGGCGGCGCCTTTCGCGTGCCCGAAATCATGGCCCGCGCCGGCTGCCGCCTGATCGAGGTCGGTACCACCAACCGCACGCATCTGCGCGACTTTGAAGCCGCGATCGGCCCCGAGACGGCAATGCTGATGAAGGTGCACCCCTCCAACTACGCCGTCGTCGGGTTCACCAGCGGCGTGCCGGAGGCTGATCTGGCGGCGCTGGCGCACAAGCACGGCCTGCCCTTCGCCAACGATCTGGGCAGCGGCCAGCTCGTCGATCTGGAGCGATGGGGCCTGCCGCACGAGCCGACACCGCGCGAGGCGCTGGCCGCCGGCGCTGATCTCGTGAGCTTCAGCGGCGACAAGCTGCTGGGCGGGCCGCAATGCGGCATCATCGTGGGGCGCCGCGACCTGATCGCGAAGCTGAACAGGAATCCGCTCAAGCGGGCGCTGCGGTTGGACAAGGGGCGGCTGGCGGCGCTGGAGGCAACCTTGCGGCTCTATGCCGATCCCGACCGGCTGGCCGAGCGTTTGCCGACGTTGCGGCTGCTGACCCGCAGGGAGTCCGATATTGCGGCGGCCGCGCAGCGACTGCGGCCGCAACTGGCGGCCGCGCTCGCCGGCAAGGCCGAGGTCGCGGTGGAGTCCTGCCGCAGCCAGATCGGCAGCGGCGCGCTGCCAGTCGATCTGCTGCCCAGCCACTGCCTGTCGCTCAAGACCGTGGGCAAGAAGAGCGGGGCAGCAGTTGAGCGCCTGGCCGCTGCCTTCCGCGCCCTGCCCGTGCCGGTGATCGGCCGCATCGAGGACGATCGGCTGAAGTTCGACCTGCGCTGCCTCGAGGACGAGGCCGGCTTCGTCGCCCAGCTGGCGCAGCTCAAGATCGAGGGCGGAACGTGATGCGGACGATTTACCCCTCCGTCCTCACCCTGAGGAGCGACGCGCACCGGCGCGTCTCGAAGGGTGAGGCGAGCAGGTAGAGAAGATGACTCTCCTCGATCGCCTGTTGCGCCGTCGACCCGTCGAGTCCGTCGACGCGGCACTGGAGCGCGCCCGGCTGGCGTTCGAGGCTGGCGACGACCAGGTGGCCTTCGCGATCTGGCATGAGCTGGCGCATCGCGGTGTGGCGCGCGCCCAGAGCAATCTCGGCGCCCTGTTCGCCACCGGCACGCTGATGCCGCGCGACGATGCGGAAGCGGTGCGCTGGTTCCGCTACGCCGCCGAGGCCGGCGACGTGGTCGGCCAGCGCAATCTGGCGCTGATGTACTACGAGGGCCGCGGCACCGACGGCGACCTGGCGCAGGCGGCACACTGGTACGCCTGTGCTGCCGACGGCGGCGACGCCGAGGCGCAGAACATGCTGAGCTGGATGGCCTGCGAAGGCGTCGGCCTGGAGCGCGACTGGCCGGCGGCGCGGCGCTGGGCCGAGGCCGCCGCCGCGCAGGGCAATGCGTCGGCGATGTGCCGGCTGGGGCAGATCCATCACAATGCCTGGGGTGTCGCGCGCGATGCGGTGGCAGCGGCGGGCTGGTTTGAGAAGGCCGCGCGGCTGGGCGACGCCGAGGCGCAGGCCATGCTGGGTGCCGCCTATCATCTGGGACTCGGCGTGACGGCAGACCAGATGCTGGCGTTGCGATGGCTGACGCGGGCCCAGCGCCAGGGCAGCGAGGTCGCTGCCGGCTTCCTGGCGCGCGTGAAGCAGGTCGCCCTGCCGGAGCAGGTCGCAGAGGCCGAGCATCTGATCGCGGCGGGAGACCAGGCGTGATCGCGACGAAGTGGCACCCGGTGCGACGCGAAGCACGACGGCGGGTTGCGCCATGATCGTCGGCACGGCGGGACATATCGACCACGGCAAGACGACGCTGGTCCGGGCACTGACCGGCGTCGATACCGACCGGCTGCCGGAGGAGAAGGCGCGCGGCATCACCATCGACCTCGGCTTCGCCTACCTGCCGCTCGCCAACGGCCGCACGCTCGGTTTCGTCGACGTGCCGGGGCACGAGCGCTTTATCCACAACATGCTGGCGGGCGTCGGCGGGATCGATTTCGCGTTGCTGGTGGTGGCCGCCGACGACGGGCCGATGCCGCAGACGCGCGAGCATCTGGCGATCCTCGACCTGTTGGGCGTGACGCGCGGCGTCGTGGCCATCACCAAGGCCGATCTCGCCGACGCAGAGCGGCTTGACTTCTTGGAGGGCGAGATCCGCGCGCTGCTCGCCGGCACGACCCTGCAGGACGCCGACATTGTGCCGGTCTCGGCGCAGAGCGGCATGGGCATCGACGATCTGAAGGCGCGCCTGGACCTGGAGGCTGAAGCGACCGGTGACCGTGTCGCTGACGGCTGGTTCCGCATGCCGATCGACCGCTGCTTCACCGTCGCCGGGGCCGGCACGGTGGTGACCGGCACGGTGTTCAGCGGCGAGGTCCGACAGGATGAGCAGCTGGCGCTGCTGTCGACCGGCGCCGCCGCGCGCGTGCGCGGCATCCATGCGCAGAACACGGCATCCAAGACGGGTCGCGCCGGTCAACGCTGCGCCCTGAACATCGCCGGTCCGCAGGTTTCGAAGGACGCGATCCACCGCGGCGACTGGCTCGTGGCGCCGGAACTGCGGCGGCCGACCGACCGGCTCGACGTGCGCCTGCGGCTGCTGCCTGAAGAGCCGCGACCGCTGCGCCACTGGACGCCGGTGCATCTTCACCTCGGCGCCGCCCACGTGATGGGCCGCGTGGTGCTGCTGGATGCCGAGACCCTGGCGCCCGGCATGTCGGCGCTGGCGCAGCTGGTGCTCGACCGGCCGGTTGGCGCCCTGCACGGCGACCGCCTGATCCTGCGTGACCAGTCGGCGCGCCGCACCATGGCCGGCGGCGTGGTGCTCGATCCCTGGCCGCCCAACCGTTTTCGCCGCCGCCCGGAGCGCCTCGCGCTGCTGGCGGCTTTGCAGGAAACCGATCCGGCACAGGCGCTGGCCGCGCTGGCGGCGCTGCCGCCGCAGATCGTCGATCTGGCGGCCTTCGCGCTGGCGCGCAACCTGCGGCCGGCGGCGCGCGACGCGGCCGTGGCGGCAGCCGGGCTGCGCGCCCTGCCGGCGACCGACGGATCGGGAGGCAGTTTTGCCCTCACCGCGACGCGTCTGGCCGAGATCGAAGCCGCCGTCGTCGCCACGCTGGGCGCGCATCATCAGAAGCAGCCCAACAGCGCCGGCCTCGAGCCCGAACGGCTGCGCGTAGCACTGCCGATGAAGATCGTTGCCGCGCCATTCGGCGCCATCGTCGCGGCACTGCTGTCGGCCAGGGTGATCGAAGCCGACGGGCCGTGGTTGCGTCTGCCCGGTCATGCGGTGCGCCTGTCGCCCGAGGACGAGAAGCTGTGGGCCCGCATCCGGCCGACCCTGGAGCAGCAGCGTTTCGGGCCGCCGCGCGTGCGCGATTTCGCCGACGATTGCGAGGTACCCGAGACCAAGGTCCGTGAGCTGCTGCGCCGGCTGAGCAAGATGGGCGTGGTCTGGCAAGTGGCGCCCGACCATTTTTTCCTGCGCGGGCCGGTGGTCGAAATGGCCAGGATCGCCGCCGATCTGGCGGCGCGCGCGCCGGACAGCCGCTTCAAGGCGGCCGAGTTCCGCGACCGGATCGGCGGTGGCCGCAAGGTGGCGATCCAGATCCTGGAGTTTTTCGATCGCGGCGGTGTCACCACCCTGCGCGATCAGGTGCGGGTGGTGAACAAGGATCGCTACGAGCGATTCGTCAAAGGCGCCGGTCCGTCGTAAGGTCGCGGCCGCGCGGTGGGGAAGGGACACGCTCCCGGTGGGGCGGCTGGACTTCAAATCCAGTAAGGGCCGTCGGACGGTTCTTCGTGGGTTCGACTCCCACTCTCTTCCGCCAGCGCGCTGCCATTTGAGCAGCATCTCCGGAGCAACAGGAAGAGGCGGGATGTGCCCCGCTGGCTGCGCAGGTGCCGGCCCCGGCTGGGACACGGCGGCACCTTCAGCTGCGGCCTGGGATCGGATGCCCCCGCCCCGGTCCGACGACGCGGTGCGCCCGACACCGAAGGGCGCCGGCCCCCTTGAAGCCGGTGGCGGGTAAGGCGGCGGCGGCGTAGGCTGAGGCCCGCAATCCATGACCATTCCGGCCAATTTCAATCGCTTTGCTACGTCTTCGGTCAACGTCATTGGCATGCAGTGGCGGCCGGTTCTTCGTGCGGTTCGAACGCCGTCGGGGTGATCGAATGAGGCGCCGGGCTATCCTTGCGACGCTAGCCGCCGGTCCGTTGGGCGTGGGCAGGGTGGCGCGTGCGCAGTCCGTCGGTGCGCCGCTGCCGGTGGTTGCCGTGTTGTCGCCCATTTCTCCGGTCGAGTTCGCGGCCAATCTGACCGCCTTCCGCCGCGGACTGCGCGACGCCGGCTTGGTCGAAGGGGACAGCGTGCGACTTGAGCTGCGGTTCTCCGGCGGCGTGCCGGAGCGTCTGCCGGTCATGGCCGCCGAGCTCGTGGCGCTGCGGCCGAACGCCATCGTTGCGGGATCCACGGCGGGCGCCCAGGCGGCGGCGCGTGCCACGCGGCAGATCCCGATCGTGTTCATCGGCGTGACCGATGATCCGGTCGCGCTGGGCCTGGTTGCCAGCCTGGCGCAGCCGGGGGGCAACGTGACTGGCTTCACCCTGGCCGACGATCTGGGTCTGATCGGCAAGCGGCTCGAACTTCTCAGGGAAATGCTGCCGCGCGCCGGGCGCGTGGTCGCACTGGCCAATCCCAACGATACGACCGATGCGAGCTTGCGCCAGCATCTGCCGGCGGCGGCCCGCAGCGTCGGGCTGTCCGTCGAGTTGCTGGAAGTGCGTGCGCGGGGCGAATTGGCCGGCGCGGTTGCCGCTGCCCGACAGCGCGGCGATGCGATGTTCGTGTCGCTCAGCCCGCTGTTCAACGTGAACCGCGTGGAGGTAGCTGCCCTCGCCGCGCAGCAGCGATTGCCGGCGATCTACGGTTTTCGCGAGTTCGTCGAGGCCGGCGGGCTGATGGCCTACGGTCCCAGTCTCGCGGGCCTGTACCAGACCGCGACCGGCTATGTCGCCCGCATCCTGAAGGGCGAGTCGCCGGCGGTCCTGCCGGTGCAGCAACCGACCAGCTTCAGCTTTGTCCTGAACCTGAATGCGGCCCGCAAGATCGACCTCGTGATCCCGGAAGCGCTGCTCAATCGTGCCGACGAGGTGATCGAATGAGTACCGGCGTCCCCGCTTCGGGATTGCGCCGCCGCCGCGGCCTGTTCGCCAAGTACGTCGGCAGCCTGATCGCCGTCGTGTCGCTGGTGCTGGTGGTCAACGGCGCCATCGACGTCTGGTTCTCATATCAGAGCACGCGGGAATCGCTGGAGCGGATCCAGCAGGAGAAGGCGGCGTCCGCCGCCTTGCGGGTGCAGCAGTTCGTCGGCGAGATCGAGCAGCAGATCGGCTGGACGACGGCGGCGCAGTGGGCGACGGGGCCGGTCGACCAGCGGCGCCTCGACTTCATCCGCCTGTTGCGCCAGGTGCCGGCCATCACCGAGCTGGCGCAGATTGACGGCAACGGCCGCGAGCAGCTCAAGGTTTCGCGCCTGGCGATGGACGTGGTCGGCAGCGAGGTCGACTGGAGCGACGACCCGCGTTTCAAAGGCATCCAGAGCAAACCGGTCTGGTTCAGCGACGTCTACCGGCGCAAGGAGTCCGAGCCGTACATGTCGGTCTCGGTGGCACGCAAGGGACGGCGCGCCGGCGCCACCGTGGCTGAGGTCAATCTCAAGCTGATCCTGGATGTGCTCAGCACCATCAAGGTCGGCAAGGCCGGTTACACCTATGTGGTCGATCGCGACGGCAAGCTGATCGCGCACCCCGATATCAGCCTGGTGCTGCGCAATACCGACATGTTGCGGCTCGACCACGTGCGGGCGGCTTTGATTGCAGCCAGGGCGGGCGATAGCGAGACGCTGCCGACGGCGATCGGCACCAATCTCGCCGGCAAGAACGTCCTGTCGGCCGGCGTGCCGATCCCGGCGCTGGGGTGGCTGGTGTTCGTCGAGTTGCCGCTGAGCGAGGCGCTGCAGCCGCTTTACACCTCGCTGATCCAGACAGCCGCGCTGCTGGTCCTCGGTCTGGCCCTGGCGGCGCTGGCCGCCTGGGTGCTGGCGCGCCGTATGATGGTTCCGATCAACGCGCTGGGTGCCGGCGCGGCACGGCTGGGCGGCGGCGACCTCGCGCATCGAATCAAGGTGGACAGCCGCGACGAGATCGAGGCGCTGGCCGGCAGTTTCAACCAGATGGCGGAGAGACTGCAGGAATCCTACGCCGACCTCGAGCACAAGGTTGAGGTGCGCACGCAGGAATTGGCCCGGTCGGTCGAGGAATTGACGGCGTCGGGCGAAATCCTGCGCCTAGTCGCCAGCACACCCGATGATTTGCAGCCGATGTTCCAGAGCATTCTGGAACACGCGACGCGGCTGTGTGAGGCTAATTTCGGCACGTTCTGGATGTTCGAGGGTGAAATGGTGCGGGCTGTCGCCGTCGTCGGCGCACCGCCAGCCTACAAGGCATTCCTCGATCGGGGACCGGTGCCGATCGGTCCAGAAACGGTGATCGGTCAAGTGCGTCGGTCGCGGCTGCCGCATCAAGTGGAAGACGTGCGTACCAGCCAGGGTTACGAGGCGGGTGAACCGCTCCCGCGAGCGGGGGCAGACATCGGAGGTGTTCGCAGCCTGCTGACCGTGCCGTTGGTTCGCCAGGGCGAAGTCATCGGTGGGCTGGCGATCTATCGTCGGCATGTGCAGCGCTTCTCCGACAAGCAGGTCAACTTGCTCTTGACGTTCGCCGACCAGGCGGTGATCGCCATCGAGAATTCGCGTCTGCTGCGCGAGCTGCGCGCGCGTACCGACGAGCTCAGCGAGTCACTGGAATACCAGACCGCGACCAGTGAACTTCTCACGGTGATCAATCGTTCGACGTTCAATCTGGAGCCGGTCCTGCAGAGCGTAGCCGAAACGGCGGCCGCACTGTGCCACGCCGACGAAGCGGCCATCTTCCTGCGCGACGACAGCGCCTATCGCTGGGCGGCGTCGGTGCACATGCATCAGGCCTATCTCGACGCGGTGCGCGCCGAGCGTTTTGCGCCGGGCCGGGAAACCCTGATCGGCCGCACTGCGCTGGAAGGCGAGGTGGTCCAGATCGTGGACGTGCTGACCGATCCGGACTACGGCCGCAGGGATCTCGCGCAGCTTGGCGGCGTGCGCACCATGCTGGGTGTGCCGCTGGTCAGGGGCGGCACCATCATCGGCGTCATGCTGCTGACCCGGCGCCAGGTTGAGGCCTTCACCGACAAGCAGGTCGAAGTCCTGCAGGTGTTCGCCGACCAGGCGGTCATCGCGGTCGAGAACGTGCGCCTGTTCACCGAAATCCAGGACAAGAGCCGCCAGCTTGAGCTGGCCAGCCAGCATAAGTCGCAGTTCCTCGCCAACATGAGCCACGAGCTGCGCACGCCGCTGAACGCCGTACTGGGCTATGCGGAGTTGCTGCTCGACGGCATCTACGGTGAGCTTCCGGACAAGGCGCGCGGCGTGCTCGAGCGCGTGCAGAGCAACGGCAAGCACCTGCTCGGCCTGATCAACGACGTGCTCGATCTGTCGAAGATCGAGGCCGGCCAGCTCAGGCTGTCGCTCGAACCCTACGCGCTGGCCGGCGTCGTCCATACCGTGGTCGCCGCCACCGAATCGCTGGCCAACGCCAAGGGCCTGGCGCTCAAGTCGGCAGTCGCCGAGAACCTGCCCGTTGGGCTGGGCGACGAGCGGCGTCTGGCCCAGGTGCTGCTGAACCTGGTCGGCAACGCCATCAAGTTCACCGATCGGGGCGGCGTCGAGATTGTCGCCACGGCGCATGATGGCCGCTTCGACATCGCCGTCATCGACACCGGTCCGGGCATCGCGCCGGCCGACCAGGCGCGCATCTTCGAGGAG
Organism: Alphaproteobacteria bacterium; assembly: GCA_026126245.1. GTDB lineage: Bacteria > Pseudomonadota > Alphaproteobacteria > Reyranellales > Reyranellaceae > Vineibacter. The sequence continues at coordinate 12,116 of JAHCJT010000038.1, read as the reverse complement.
TTCCAGCAGGTCGACAACACCAGCACCCGCAAGAAGGGCGGCACCGGCCTGGGTCTGGCGATCTCGCGCCGTATCGTAGCCCTGCATGGCGGCGCGATCACGGTCGATTCGGAGGTGGGGCGCGGCTCGACCTTCAGAGTTACACTCCCAGTGAGGGTGGAACGCCAGCAGGAGGCGGCATGAGCAAGCGCATCCTTGTCGTCGAGGACACCGAAGACAACCGCCAGATCGTGCGCGATCTGCTGACCAGCGTCGGCTACGAAATGATCGAGGCCGTCGACGGCGCGCAGGGCGTCGAGGCGGCGCTGCGCGAGAAGCCCGACCTGATCCTCATGGACATCCAGCTGCCGGTGTTCGACGGCTACGAGGCAACCCGGCGCATCCGCGCCAACGAGGCGCCCAGGCGCATCCCGAGCCTCGCCGTGACGTCCTATGCGCTGAGCGGCGATGAGGACAAGGCGCGCGCCGCCGGCTGCGACGACTACCTCGCCAAACCCTTCAGTCCGCGCCAGTTGCTGGCGATGGTACGCGCCAAACTGGAATAGGCGGGGGCTCGTGGACGCACACTCGCATCGAAGCCGCTTTACCGCCGGGCAGCGGCGGGCCACACCATGACTGCCGCCCGCATCCTGGTGGTCGACGACGTCGCGGAGAATCGCGAGATCGTGCAGATGCGGCTGGAAAGCCAGGGCTACGACGTGGCGACGGCAGTCGACGGCGAGGACGGCCTGGCCAAGATCGCGGCTCTGGCGCCCGACGTCGTGCTGCTCGACGTGATGATGCCCAAGCTCGATGGTTTCGAAGTCTGTCGCCGGTTGCGTGCCGACACCTCGATTCCGTTCGTGCCGATCATCCTGCTGACGGCGCGCGCCGAGACGCAGGACCTCGTCGCCGGACTCGACGCCGGCGCCGACGACTATCTGTTCAAGCCGATCGATCACGCGACCCTGGTGGCGCGCGTGCGGGCCATGCTGCGGATCAAGCGGCTGCACGACCAGGTGCAGGCGCAGGCCAGCGAACTCGCGGAATGGAACGGCAAGCTCGCCGAGCGCGTCGCCGCGCAGCTTGAGGAAATCGACCGTATCGGCAAGCTCAAGCGCTTTCTGGCGCCGCAGCTGGCCGAGATGATCGGCAAGGGAGACGACGGCATTCTGCGCAGCCATCGCCGCGACATCGCCGTGTTGTTCTGCGACCTGCGCGGCTTCACCGCCTTCGCCGAGCAGGCCGAGCCGGAAGAGGTCATGGCGCTGCTGGCCGAGTTCCACGACGCCGTCGGGCGGTTGATCCATGCCCGCGAGGGTACGCTGGACCGCTTCCTGGGCGACGGTCTCATGGTGTTCTTCAACGACCCCTTGCCGTGTCCGGACCCGTCGCATCGCGCGGTGCGGCTGGCGGTCGCCATGCGCGATGCCGTCCGACTGATCAGCGACAAGTGGCAGCGTCGCGGCCAGCCGATCGGCTTTGGGGTCGGCATCGCGCAGGGTTACGCGACGCTGGGCGAGATCGGCTTCGAGGGCCGGCGCGACTACAGCGCGATCGGCACCACACCCAATCTGGCGGCGCGGCTGTGCGGCGAGGCGGCCGATGGCGAGATCCTGGTCAGTGCCCGGGTCGCCGATGTCGTCGGCGACATTGCAGATCTCGAAGCCACAGACGCCAAGTCGTTGAAAGGCTTCACGCGGCCTGTGCCGGCGTGGAAGGTGTTGAGCGTGCGAGGCGAAGCTTGACGCTACGCAGAGCCGGCCGGTCCGTCCGCCCGCCGCGCCGCTGCCCGCAGCTCTGGTGGCGCAATGCGGCCGATCGGACATCGAACGGTCGGGCGTCTCGCGATAGCCGGGTCATGGTGGAGACGCCCGGTTTCGCGCCTTTGCCGGGCGGGCTTGTCTGTGGTCCGATCACTTTGCCGTTAATCCGGGAGGAAGCCACATGAGCACCGCCGATGCGAACCGCGTGATCCTGACGGGAGAGAACCCATTCATTCGGCTGAGCGCCAAGGACGGCGATCCCAATTCGACCGACGCCAGCTTCTGGCGCATCATCTTCTGCCCGGCAGGTCCGGGGCACGTTCTCTATCTCAAGAGCGAGCTGACACAGAACCGGTGGCGGATCTTCACCGACAATCTGGCAATGGCGCGCTGGCTGCAGAAGACCGTCCAGGGCATGCTCAACGCCGAGTTGTTGGACACGACGATTCCCGCTACCGACGCCAGCTTCAGCAGGTCCGGCGATGCACACTATTGCTGGACCGAGACCGTGACGGCACGCGATGAGGCCGTCAGCCTCACGTGGCACGACATCGGCGATCCACTGCTGATCCATACCCAGCCCAATCAGCTGCCGGGACGCCCCTACGGCGTCTGTACCGTTCTCGTGCCCGCGCTCGGTGCCCGCCTGGCTTGCAACGGCGTCGAAGCCGCCGGCCGGCCCTGGCCGCGCGAACGCGAAGGCCGGCCCTTCAGCACCTGCGCCCTGGCGTTCTCCGAAAGCTGGACGGAAGCGCGATAGGGGCCACGCGTCGGCCACTTCGGCGGCGTGTTCGGCACGCTGGTGTGGATGGCAATTTGCATTGCGGAGAGAAATCGGTAGAGTGTTGCTCGGCTCTATCTGGTGCCGGATGTGCGGCCGGCCGCCAGCAAACAGATGAATGATCCTGTTAGTCAATTACGTGCGGTGATCCGACGGGGTGGATCATGCGTGGTGTTGTATCCCTGTTGCCGCCGGTCGCGCCGGGGTGGCGAGGCGGCGGGGGGTCGTTCAGGCCGATAAAGGCGGAGGCTGCACGGCGCGCCCGTGCCGCGTCGCCATGCCTGCCGTCGATATTGCCGCCACCGGTGCCGTCGGTCCCAAAATGGAAAAGGGCGACGGAATCGGCGTCTACGACCGCCCCTGAAGGTCGACGCGCCGGCGTGGCGTCCCAGGCAACCAGCGCTGCGGGGCGCGCGCAATGGAGCTGAACGGGCAATCCTCCTGGATACGCGCGGTGCGTTGGGTGGCGACGGCCTCATATGCCGGCAACCTCGCATGGCGGGTCGCGCGGCCATGCTGAACCTGGAACGAACCGAGGAGCGCCGCGAGTTGGCGCAATTCGTGCGCGATTGCCGGACGCGCACCAAGCCGCAGGACGTGGGATTGACGCCCGGCGCGCGGCGGCGGACGCCGGGATTGCGCCGGGAGGAGGTGGCGCAGCTCGCCGGGGTCAGTGTCACCTGGTACACGTGGTTCGAGCAGGGCCGCGACATTCAGGTGTCGCCCGGTTTCCTCGAACGCGTCAGCACCGCCTTGTGCCTGGACGACGCGGAAAAAACCCATCTGATTGAGTTGGCACAGCGGCGGCCGACAGCTCCCTCGGAGCCGGACGAACCGACGGTTGCAGCACCGCAGGCTTTAGCCCGCCGGCAGGACGATCCACCGCCGGCGGTCAATGTGAACCGGCCCGCCCTTGTGTCGGTACGCTCAGCGGAAGATCTGGAGGCGCACCGCATCAACGAATCGATCCGCAAGGTGCTGGTGGCCGAGGAAGGTCGGGTTGGTCAGGCAGTGGCGCCCGCGGCGGAGACGACAGTGCCGCCGACAGCAGCCGACAGATCAGGCGGCTTGCTGCGCTGGGGCGTCGCTATGACGCTGTTGCTGGTATTGATGCTCGTGCCGTACTGAAGGGCGGTGGCGGAATGGCCAAACGACCATATCGGTCGTGCCGCCGCGGTCCGCGGTTAACGAACGAATTTTTCTCGGCAAGGGCGGCTGCCCTCACCATATTTGGTCGGGAATCTTGATGGTCCGAGACTTGAGTCCGTCGAACGGAAGTTGGGCGAAGATGTACCGGCCTACCGTGCCGTTTCCGGTCAATATGATGCGTTTGGCATGCCCGATGCCGGCATCGGCTGGGTTCGGCCGATGACGTTGACGCTCTGGCCCCACGGTCTTTACTGGCGTGGTCATCTCAAATGGTATGAGCGCGTCTGTCTCGTCCTGTGGTGGATCAGCATTCTGATCTTCGGCGCCTGTCTCGGAGCCGCGATTGCCGTCGCGTATATGACCAAGTTCTCGCGGGTCGGCATCGAGGGCGGCGTGGCGCTGGTGCTCGTCGGTCTCGCCGTCGGGCTGGTGGTGCGATTGCTGCTCGCCTGGGCGGTCCGCAAGAGCCGGCGCCGCCGGATCCGCGCCTATTGACCGTCCCGCCCTGCAATCTGCATGCATTCCAATATTGGTGGCTGCTGTCCTGACCAAGAGGTCTCGACCTCGTCGGGCGCCGTGCGAGCAGGCCAATCCGCGCGCGCAGGTCTCAAGACGGCGGGTCGGTCGTGCAGGGCTTGTTGTCGCCGTGATCGGCAAGTGCGACCCTGTGTGGCGCCAGGTTACTGGGTCGAAACCGGCCGGCGCCGCAGCCGCTGAGTGATCGTCGCGCGTTCCGGGCTGATATCGTCTCGCCGAAGTGGGGTGTGCAGCCAGCCATGTCGTCTTTCATGGGTGATCTCGAACGACAGGCGCGGGCGGCGGCGCGTGCCGAAGCGGACTTCCGCCTCGAGGTGCGCGATCGGCTGGCCCAGCTCGAGGCGACCCGTATCGCGGCCTACCGCCGGCTCAACCTGCTGCGGGGCATGCTCGAGGCGGTGAGCGCCGTGGACGAGGCGGCTGCCGCCATCGATGCCGGCATCGACTACGCCTGCCGTTGCACCGGCTGGTCGGAAACCGACCAGAGCTACGCGGAATTGCGCGAACGCCTGCGTCCGACGGCCGATGCCATGCAGGCGGCGCGGCTGGCGACGACCCCGGGCCAGGAGCCACCCTCGCCTCAGGCGCCCCTGCTTGCCTTCGCCGGATTCGAGGCGTGGTATCAGGCGCGGTTTGGCGCCGACTTTCTGGCGTTGATGGCCAGCGACGCGCCGACCTTCCAGTCGGTCGTGGATTTCTGACGTGTCAGGGCCGTTCGACGCTTGGCTGCACGAGACCTTCGCGGCCACCAAGGGATTTACCGCCCTGCTCGTCCTGGTGCGCACCGATGCGCAGACGATCTGGCCGGTGGGCTCATCCTACGCCAACGTCATCGGCAATGAACTGGGTTGGGACGAGTTTCGGCGGCTTCTCGATCGCTCGAAACTCGATTGGAATGCCGTCGCCGTGTTCCCGATGACGGCCGTTGGCGGCGGTCCGCTGGCCGACGACGAGGCACGTCGACGGCTGAAGCGGATTGAGGAGCGGGTCATCGCCGACCACGCCGTGGTCAACGAGGGCGCCTTCTTCGACCGGCAAGGCCGGCCGCTGCGACTCGATCCCGTGGCCTGACGCGACCGCGCGGCGTCGTTGCGCATCGCCGGGCAATTGTCGCCGTCAGTTCCCCGCGCACCCGTCAAACTTCTCGCGCGCCATGAGGTCGAGGAATTGTGGCACGGCGTCGGCGGCCGTCAGCAGGGCGGCGCGTGCGGCGGCCGCATCGTCCGGCTTGAGCACCACGAACCAGCCCCTGCCGTACATGTCGTTTTCCAGCCAGCCGGGGTTCTCCATCAGGTCCTCGTTGCTGTCGAGGATATTGCCGGCAAAGGCCACCTTCGCCGCCGATACCAGCTTGCCCGATTCGACGACGGCACATGCTTGTCCGGTCTCGACATGCCGCCCGGCGCGCTTGGGCGTGGCGGCGGCAATGGATCCGGCCATGCCGACCGCCACCATGGTGCCCCCGATCCGGTAGCTGCCGTCCGCCAGCGGCCGGTACCACAGCATGTTCTCGACGTCGTACAGGAGGTCGTCGGGCAGTTCGCAGCCCTTGACGTTCGCCATCTCGGACTCCGGTCAGTACGTCAGTACGCGTGTCTGGTCGTCCATGGCGCGCTCGACCATATACGCAGCACCCACCATGCCGGCGCATTCGGGAATGAGGTCCTCGGCGCCAAACCCGTGCAGGTCGAGGTTGGTCGTACAGGCCAGGAACCGCGCGCCGTGGCCGTGCGCGTCGCGGATGAAGTCATAGACGGTTTTGCCCGAGCCGGGCTTGATCTCGATCGCCGCGGCGGCACCTCGGCGCATCAGCGCACCGGCGGCGCCCGTGCAGATCACTTCGACCTCGTAGTCCATCGCCGCCGCCACCGCCGCCTGGTACAGCGGTGCACCCAGTTCCGCGGGGTTGCGCGGATCGCTGTTGATCAGAATGATGGTGAGCCGCCGGGGCATGGGCCACCATCGCGCTGCGCCGCGCCGGCGGCAAGGGGGTGTTCATGGCCGAGCAGGCGATCGACGACGCTGCTGCTGTCGTGCGGCTGATCGATGCGGGGCGCGTCTCTCCGCTGCAGGCGCAGGCCATGTACCATGGCGTCGCCGACGCCATGGCGCCGGGCGACGCGCCGGTTGTCGTGCTGGCCGATCCGGACTCGTCATTCGTGAGCGCCGGCGCCTACCAGGACGTCGCGCGCGAGATCGACCTGCAGTCCTGCGTCAATACGAATACGCCCGTGATCCGCCGGGCCACTGGCGGTCCGGCCGTAATGCTGACCGCCAATGACACCATGATTCATTTCGTGTTGCCGCGTGGCCGGACCGAGGCGGCCGGCAGTGCCGGCGGTCTCTACGCGCGCTTCGCCGAACCGCTGATCCGCACCTGGCGTGCGTTCGGCCTGCCGGTCGAGCACGGCGCCTGGGGCGGCATTTCGCTCGATCGCTACCGCATCGGCGGCGTGCAGGCCGGCGTCATCGGCGCCGTCGCCGTTGTCGGCGGCAGCATTCTCCAGAATGTCGACGCCGATACGATCGTCCAGCGGGCCAGCCTGCCCTCCGACGAGGTGCGCGACCAATTGCGCCAGACGATCCGCGAGCGGCTGTCACGGGCAACGAACCGTCCGCCCGACCGAGACTCCGTCAGGGAGTCGCTTCTCGGCCATGTCAGCGGCACGCTGGGATGGACCTTGCGGCCAGCCGCCCTGCGCGATGACGAAGTGGCCGCGATCGACCAACGCGCCGCGCAGATGGCGGATACATCGCATGTCTACTCGGGCGGGAGACGCATGGCGCTTGCCGAACTGCGCGCCGGCCGCGGCCTGGCACTGGTCGATCTCGTGCACCGGGGTTCGGGAGGAATGGTGCGTCTTCGCCTGCTGGAACGCGCCGGCGTGATCGAGGACATCGAGATCACCGGCGAACTCACGTCGATGCCGCACGACGGTCTGGGGAAACTGGAACCGCGCCTCGTCGGTCTGCGACGCGACGCGCCGGACCTGGCAACGCGCATCCAGGTCGAGATGGGCCTGCTCGGGGTCGAACTGCCGGGTGTCACCGCCACAGAGCTTGCCTCGGCCCTGCGGCCGATCGTACGCCCGCCCGGCCCCGATCCGCTCGATCTGTTGTTCGGCAATGCGGCCGAACAGTAACGGCCGCGCGGTGCGCGGCCATGGCGGCCGCCAACACGGTGCGCCGGCGCCCTCGGCGCCGGCCGTCCGCGCCTACTGCCGGCCCGCTGTGACCGGCGCGAGTCGCGGAATCTAGGCCGCGGGCCGCTTGATCTTGCCGATGTCGAGCAGCTTCATCACCGCCCGCTCGTAGTAGGGTTCGCTGGTGCCGCTGCGCACCTTGTGCAGGAAATACTTCTCGAACGCCACCTTGGCGACGTGAACCCATTTGCCGCTCGACGCCCAGTTGACGTTGCGTGGCGGATTCTGCGGCATGGCGACGAACGCGACGCCGGTATCGCCGAAATCGGCGAGACAGATGGCGTTCCAGGTGGCTTCGTGGGTCGCCGCCTGATCGCGGACCAGCTGGCCGATGTTGAGCGCCGTGGCGGTGACCATGGACTCGATCATGAAACCGGTCTTGGGCACGCCGACGGCGACAGGTGTCTGTTCCAGCGGCGCGATCGCGATGCAGACGCCGACGCCGAAAACGTTGGGGAACGCTGGATTGCGCTGGTGCTTGTCGACGATCACGAAGCCGCGGGGATTGGCCAGCCCTTCGACGCCGCGCAGGGCGGCAATGCCGCGGAAAGCCGGTATCATCATGGCGTACTTGAACGGCAGGTCGTGCGCCTTCTTGGCCTTGCCGTCCTCGTCGACCTCGGTGACGGCCATCTTGTCGGCCTCGACCTTGTCGACCTTGGCGTTGGTGATCCATTTGATGTGGCGCTGGCGCATGGCGCTCTCGAGCAACCCCTTGGTGTCGCCGACGCCGCCGACGCCCAGATGGCCGATATAGGGCTCGGCCGTGACAAAGGTCATCGGGACCTTGTCCCGGATCCGCCGCCGACGAAGATCCGAATCCATAATCATGGCGAACTCGTAGGCCGGGCCGTAGCACGACGCGCCCTGGACGGCGCCCACGACGATGGGGCCGGGGTCCTTGCAGAACGCCTCCCACCTCTGGCTCGCGCCGCCGGCATGGTCGACGTCGCAAACCGACTGCGTGTTGCGCTCGGGACCCAGGCCTTCGATTTCGTCGAAGGCGAGTTCGGGTCCGGTCGCAACGACGAGATAGTCGTAGGTCAGCGACGAACCGTCGCCAAGCTCGACCCGGTTCTCGGTCGGATGGACCCGGGTTGCGCCGGCGGCGCTGAATGCGATCCCGTGCCGTGGCATGACTGACGCCAAGTCGATGGTGATATCGCTCTTGGTGCGCCAGTTCACGGCCACCCACGGATTGGAGGGCGTGAACTGGAAGAACGCCTTGTTAGACACCAGGGTGATACGGTCATCCTTGCGGACCGCGCTTTTCAGTTCATAGGCGCAGGACACGCCGCCGATCCCGCCGCCGAGCACGACGATGTGAGCCATGGGATTCCTCCACCGGCTTCCGCCGACACGGCGCTTGCTGATCGTTGCTTGCCTGGCCGTGTCCGAAGCGAATGATGATTCGAGAGATTCGTCGATTTTCCGCCTTGATCCTGCTCAAGCCGCCGGATCGCCGGCGACCGCCCTCCCGCCCTCGGGCGGAAGGAAGTCGCCAACCGCAAGCGAACCGGCGGCGCCACGTGTCGGTCCGCTCAGCCGGCCGCCTTGGCGCACTCGAAGGCAGAGCCGCTCTTCAGGCCAAGCTTACGGAAGATGATGGCCGCCGGGCAGAAGCCGGTGAAGGCCGCCTGCAGCATGTTGACCCCGACGAAGGCGGTCAGCAGCAGCCAGTAGGGACTGAAGAACCACGCCAAGCCGAGGCTCAGCAGGACCATGCCGCCGGCCATTGCCAGCACTGCGCGATCGATATTCACGGCAATACTCCTGTCAGCGCGTTTGATCGTCTGACGATCGTCCGGTTGCGTCCGTCCGGCGGACGCGTCCGACCCCGGCGACCCGGCTCCTGCCCGGCCAATTCTCCATCGGGGTATTGACGATATATGCATACTTTCATATATTCGCAAGTATGAAAGTCGAAGTAAGTGAAATGCAGGCCGCCGCCGACCAGGCCAGCGACCTTATGAAGGCGCTGGCCAACCGGCATCGCCTGCTGATCATTTGCCAGCTGATCGATACCGAGCGATCGGTCGGCGAGCTGGCGGAGTTCCTTCAGATCCGCGACTCGGCCGTCTCGCAGCATCTTGCACTGCTGCGCAAGGATGGCCTCGTGCGGGCCCGGCGTGACGGCCAGACGATCTGGTATTCGATCAGCAGCCCGGCGGCGCGCGAGCTGGTGGGCACCCTGTACCGCATCTTCTGTGCGCCGGCGGCGGCGTGCGCCCCGCCGCGCGGCCGCAAGCCGCGACCCACCGCCTGACGCGAGGCTCTTGCGCAATATCAAGGACGAAGGCGGCTGACCACGCGACACGACGAGCGTGCGATCGGCAGCAAAGATCGGGGCGACGGAAGGAAGAGACGATGCGGGCTCGAATCGCAGGCGCGGCACTGCTGGCTCTGTCAGCGCACCAGGCCTTCGCTCAGGAACCGCTGCTCGTCGCGCCGACGACGGTGGCTGACGAGAAGGCGGTCTTTGCCACCGTCGAGAGCGTGAGCGTCGTGCCCGCCCGGACCCGCATCGGCGGTACGGTGGCGCAGCTCACCGCCAAGGAAGGCGACCGGGTCGAGCGTGGCCAGGTCGTGGCCAGCGTCGGCGACGAAAAAATTGCCCTTCAGCTGAAATCCCTCGATGCGCAGATCGCCGGTCTGCAGGCACAGCTGGCCCAGGCCCAGATCGATCTGGCGCGGGCCGAGAGCCTGCTCGAGCGTGGTGCGATCCCGCGCGTGCGGGTCGACGAGGCGCGGACTGCCGTCAATGTCGCCAACAATGCGCACCAGGCGCGCGTTGCCGAGCGATCGGTGGTGGCGCAGCAATTGGCCGAGGGCAACGTGCTGGCACCCACGTCCGGCCGCGTCCTCAAGGTGCCGGTCACCATTGGCACCGTTGTCTTGCCCGGCGAGCCAATCGCCATGGTGGCCGAACAGAATTTCGTGCTGCGCCTGCGCGTGCCCGAACGCCACGCGCGGTTCCTGAAGGCCGGCGACAGCGTGCGCATCGACGGCGAGGAGCTGGGCCAGCGCGACGCGCGGTTCGGCACCATCCGCCTTGTCTACCCCCAGATCGAAGACGGCCGCGTGATTGCCGACGCCAATGTTGATGGATTAGGCGACTATTTCGTGGGCGAACGGATCCGCGTCTGGGTTTCGGCCGGCGAACGACCGGCATTCATCGTTCCGTCGGGCTTCATCGCGACGCGCTTCGGCATCGACTACGTGCGCGTCCAGACCAAGGACGGCAGCGTCGCCGACGTGCCCGTGCAGCGCGGCCGCGAGCTGCCGCGGCCCGACCGGCCGGACGGTATCGAGATTCTCTCCGGCATCAAATCCGGTGACCGCCTGGTGCGGCCATGAATCTCGGAATATCCGGTCGCCTGACGCAGGCGACGATCCGTTCGCCGCTGACGCCGCTGTTCCTGCTGGCCGCCATCACGGTCGGCATGATCGCGCTGCTCGTCATTCCACGCGAGGAAGAGCCGCAGATCAGCGTGCCGATGGTCGATATCCGGGTCAACGCCGACGGCCTGAAGGCGCCGGACGCGGTCGAACTGGTGACCAAGCCGCTGGAGGCCATCGTCAAGGCCATCGACGGCGTTGAGCACGTCTACAGCCAGACCCAGGACGACCGCACGATGGTTACCGCGCGGTTCCTCGTCGGCACCAAGGCGGAAGACGCCATCCTGCGCGTGCACGAGAAGATACGCGCCAATCTCGATCGCATTCCGGTCGGCATACCGGAGCCCCTGATCGTCGGCCGCGGCATCAACGACGTAGCCATCGTCGTGCTGACCTTGTCGCCCAAGCCGCAGGCCGCGGCCCGCTGGACCGACAAGGACCTCTATCAGCTTGCCGACGAGCTGCGCGCCGAACTGATGAAGGTCGACAACGTCGGTCTGACGTACATTTCCGGCGGCAGCCCGCAACAGATCCGGGTTGAGCCCGATCCCGAGAAGCTGGCGCTCTACGGCGTGACCTTGCAGCAGCTCGTCGCCAAGGTACGCGATGCCAACCGCTCGTTTCTCGCCGGCCAGGTGCGCGATGGCGGGTTGACGTGGACGGTCGCGGCCGGCCAGACGCTGTCGGGCGTCCCGGATATCGGCCTGCTGCTGGTCACGACAAGGAACAACCGTCCGGTCTACGTGCGCGACGTTGCCTCGGTCGTCATCGGCCCGAGCCCGCAGGAACACCGCGTCTGGTCGGACGCGCCCGGCGCCGACCGGACGTGGCACCGTACGCCGGCCGTCAGTCTGGCCGTGGCCAAACGCGCCGGTGCTAACGCGGTCGTGGTTTCGGAGCAACTGCTGCGCCGGCTCGACAACGTCAAGGGCCGCCTGATCCCGGATGACGTCGCTGTGACGGTGACCCGTAACTACGGTGAAACCGCCAACGAGAAGGCAAACGAGCTGCTGTTCCACCTCGGTCTGGCGACGCTGTCGATCGTGGCGCTGATCGCGGTGGCGGTCGGCTGGCGCGAGGCCGTCGTGACGCTGGTGGTGATCCCGACCACCATCCTGCTGACGCTCTTCGCGGCCAACCTGATGGGCTACACCATCAACCGCGTCAGCCTGTTCGCGCTCATTTTCTCCATCGGCATCCTTGTCGACGACGCCATCGTCGTGGTCGAGAACATCGCGCGCCACTGGGCGATGGACGACGGCCGGCCACGACTGCAGGCCGCGATCGAGGCGGTCGCCGAGG
>JAHCJT010000379.1 GCA_026126245.1 Alphaproteobacteria bacterium | reverse complement strand
GCCCGTGGCGAGGCGCGCCGCGCCGTGGCCGGCGCCTTCGGTGCCGGCGCAAACCGGGGTGCGCCCCGGCCTGCCCCGAGGGCGCCAGCCCGGCCGATCGCGCCCATTCCAAAGAATTCCTTATCGTTTCGATCAAGAGAAACAATTGGGCAACAGCGCCCCGCGACGGCACATGGACGCCGCGCGGCAACCTCGTTGCGCCACCGAAACCTGGTATTGCCGCAAGGGACGACCGACCCATGCCGATGACGCGGACAGCAGCGGACAGCGACGGCGCCACGCGCCGGCGCCGGCGCGGCCGCCTGCTGGTCTGGTGGCACGTCGCGGCCGCCGCCGCGGTTGTGGTCGTCGGCAGCGTGGCCATCCAGCACGCCCTGCCGGCCGGGCGAGCCTGGGCGCCGGCGTCGTTCGATCTCGCCGCGGCCAAGGCGGACTACCGGCGGCCCCCGCCGCTGACCGTCGCCAATCCGGCGCTGGTCGAGCTGGGGCGTGTCCTGTTCTGGGACCCTCGCCTCTCCGCCACCGGCCAGACCAGCTGCGTGAGCTGCCATCAGCCGCATCTCGGCTGGGCGAGCACCGACGCGCGCAGCCGCAGCGATTCCGGGCTGCCCATGCCGCGCAAGGCGCAGCCGCTGATCGGCATCGGCTACGCCGCCGACCTGCCGGGCGGCTGGGATGGCCGCCTGCTGTCGCTGCGGGCCCATGTCCGGGCGTCGCTGACCGTCGGCGCCATGTCGACCGGTCCGATCGGCAAGCCGGTGCCGTTGCCGGCGATCGAGGCGCGCATGCGGGCCATCCCCGAGTACCTGCCGCTCTTTGCCGCCGCCCTGCCCGGCACACCGCCGGGCCTTGAAGCCATTGCCCAGGCGATCAACGCCTACGCCCGCACCTTCGAGCCGGGCGTCGCCCCCTTCGACCGCTGGATCAAGGGCGACGAGGACGCCATCTCCGCCTCGGCCAAACGCGGCTTCGTGCTGTTCAACACCAAGGGCAATTGCGCCGTCTGCCATCGCGACTGGCGCTTCACCGACGACAACTTCCACGACATCGGCCTGCCGGGCGACGATCGCGGCCGCGGCCAGCTCCTGCATGACGTCGCGGCGATGCAGTTCGCCTTCAAGACGCCGACCCTGCGCTCGGTGGCACTGCGGGCGCCCTACATGCACGACGGCTCGCTGGACAGCCTTTACGACGTCGTCAGGTTCTACGATTCGGGCGGCATCAATCGACCCAGCCGGGTGGGCGGCGCATCGCCGCTGCACCTGAGCGAACAGGAACGCCTCGATCTGGTCGCCTTCCTGCGGACGCTGACGGGCGAGCGCGAGGGCGAATCCGCACCGCGCCCGGCGGGCCGCACCTAGCCGCCGCCCCCGGATCGAGCGGCCCGCGACGACTGCCGGCCGGCGGACTCCCCTTGGCGGCGATCTCCCGCTAGGGTCACGGGCGGCAGCAGGCGGCGACAGCAGGCATGGCGACGTCGCCGGCAGCGACAGTTCCCGAGGAGTGTGGCAATGGCGCAGAGCGATGTCCCGACCATCCAGAGCTGGCATGCGCATGTCTACTTCGACGCCGCCAGCCGGGAGCGTGCCTGGGCGCTGCGCGCGGCCATCATGGCGCGCTTCGCCAGCGAGATGGAGATGGGCCGCTTCCACGAACGACCGGTGGGCCCGCATCCCTGCTGGAGCTACCAGGTGGCGTTCACGCCGGAGCGCTTCACCGCAATCGTCTCATGGCTGGCCATGAACCGCGGCGATCTGGCGGTGCTCATCCATCCCAACACCGGCGACGACCTGGTCGATCATCGCGACCGCGCGATGTGGATGGGCGCCTGCTACGACCTCAATCTCGACGCCCTGCGCGCCGCCGTCGCTTCCTGAGGATCACGACCATGCAGTCCCTGCTTCCCGCCGCTGCCCGCATCGGCGCCCGCCTGAAGGCGCGCGGCGAGACGATCGGCGTTTGCGAGTCCTCGATCGGCGGCCTGCTGTCGGCATCGCTGCTGGCGGTGCCGGGCGCCTCGGCCTACTTCATCAGCGGCGCCGTGGTTTACACGCGTGCCGGCGGCGACGCGCTGCTGGCCATCCCGCCGGCGGCGCGCGAGGGCCTGCGCGCCTCGACCGAGCCCTACGCGCTGCTGATGGCGCGCACCATCCGCGCGCGCCTGGGCACCAGCTGGGGCAGTGCCGAAACCGGCGCCAGCGGCCCGACCGGCAACCGCTACGGCGACGCCGCCGGCCATGCCTGCATCGCCATCGTCGGGCCGGTGGAAAAATCGATCACCGTCGAGACCGGCAGCCCCGATCGCATCGCCAACATGCGTGCCTTCGCCGCCGCGGCGCTCGAGCTGCTGGAGCGGAACCTCAGCGCCTAAGCGTCAGTCGGTCCGCGACGGGCCGGATCGCGATCCCTCAGTCGAAGTCGGGTTTGCGGCGGCCCTCGAAGGCAGCCAGTCCTTCGGCGACGTCGGCCGTGCGCAGGGCGTCGACGACGGCATCGACTTCGAGCGCCAAGCCGGCTTGCAAGGTCCCCTGCGCGCCGTCGCGCGCCAGTCGCTTCATCAGCGCCAGACCCGGCGCGCTGCGGGTCGCGAGCGTGGCGCAATACGCCATCGCCTCGGCCTGCAGCTTGTCGTCGTCGACGACGTAGTTGGCCAGTCCCCAGTCGAGCGCCGTCGCGGCCTCGATCCAGCGCGCGCTCAGCATCAGGTCCAGCGCCCGGCGCATGCCGATGATGCGCGGCAGGCGCTGCGTGCCGCCCCAGCCTGGCACCAGGCCGAACTGCGCGTGCTGGTCGCCGAAGCGGGCCGAGCGGGCGGCGAACACCACGTCGCAGGCCAGCGCCAGCTCGATGCCGCCGGCCAGGGCGAGGCCCTGCACTGCCGCCACCACCGGCAGGCGGCTGGCCTCCAGCGCGCTCAGCATCGCGTGGCCGCCGGCGATGAAGGTGCGCAGGGCGACGGGATCGTCGCGGCGCGCCTTGACGTCCTCCAGGTCGGCGCCGGTGCAGAAATTCGTGCCCTGCGCCCGCACCAGCACGGCGCGCACCGACGGCTCGGCCTCGAAGGCGCGGAACGCCGCCGTGAACTGCTGCACGCTGGCCATCGACTGGCAGTTGAAAGCCTGCGGCCGGGCCAGCTCGATGACGCCGACCCTGCCCTCGCGGCTGGCGAGGACCAGGGTTTCACCGCCGCCCATCGCCCGCCTACTTCTTGCCGAGCTGGCTGAACGGCACGTCCTTGTCGACGCGCACGTCCTGCGGCAGGCCGAGCACGCGCTCGGCCACGATATTGCGCAGGATCTCGTCGGTGCCGCCGGCGATGCGGAAGCCGGCGCCGCCGATCCATTGCGCCTGGAAGCCGCCGGAGCCCGGCACGTCGGACGTCATGATGCCGGCCGGCCCCATCAGCTCCATCGCCATGGCGCCGAGATCCTGCATCTTGGGCGCGGCGATCACCTTGATGATCGACGATTCCGGCCCCGGCGTCTGGCCTTTCGACAGCGCCGTCAGCGTGCGGTAGCGCGTGTATTTCAGGCCCTGGGCCTGCACGTACCAGTCGGCGATCTTCGCGCGCACATGGCCGTTGCGGATCGCCGGACCGTCCTCGAGCTCGGTGCCGCGCGCCAGCTCGAGCAGCTCATCGACGTCGAGCCCGCCCGAGGGCATGCCGACGGCGAGACGCTCGTTCATCAGCGTGGTCAGCGCCGCCTTCCAGCCCTCGCCGACCTTGCCCAGGCGCTG
>JAHCJT010000378.1 GCA_026126245.1 Alphaproteobacteria bacterium | reverse complement strand
CCACTCAACCGCGATGCGCTCTAGGCCGTTGCCGGTGCCTGCGCGAAGCGGCGGATCTGCAGCACCGTCAGCACGTTCAGCAGATAGATCACGAACGCGCCCCAGAAGATGACGTGCGGCAGGTGGTGGTCCATCAGCCAGCCGAAGATCGGCGGCGCGATCATCGAGCCGATATCGAGACCGGAGTAGACGAAGCCGAACACGCGGCCCGAGGCGCCGGGCGGCGTGGCGCCCCGCACGATCATGTCGCGCGACGGACCGGTGAGGCCGCCGGCGAAGCCGGTCAGCGCCATCACCGGCAGTACCAAGCCGGCGGGGATACCGCCGGTGGCGATGATGGCCGTCAGCACGCCGGCGGCAAGCAGCCCGAGCGCCGCGACCACGTCGTGGCGCGGGGCGCGATCGGCGATCCAGCCGCCGAACACCACGCCGACCGCCGAGCCGATCAGCAACGCCGCCAGCGCCGCCGCCGCCGCCTCCAGCGCCAGCGGGAACATCTGACGCAGCGCCGGCACGGCAAACTGCTGGATACCGACCACCGTGACGGCGATGAAGGCAAAATACAGCATGCAGATCAGGATCGGCGCAGTCAGCAGGGCGGAAAACTCAATCGGACTGACGCGCTTCCCGGCCCGCGCCGCGCGATGATCGACCATCACGCCACCCTGGCTGGCGACGGCCGCCGCGACGATGAAGCCGGCGGCCGAGGCGATCAGCGCCGCCGCCTGCCAGCCCAGCGCGTTTGCCAGGAAATACATCGCCGGCGCTGCGGGCACCCAGCCCAAGGTGCCGCCCAGACCGTGAACGCTGTAGGCCCGCCCCAGCCGGCGGGCGTTGACCGAGGCGTTGAGGATCGCGAAGTCGGCCGGATGGAAGACGCAATTGCCGATGCCGGCCAGCGCCACCATCGGCACCAGGCTCCAGAAGCCCGACGCCAGGCCGGCGATCAGCGCAAACGCGCTCGCCGCAGACAGCAGCCCGAACGCCAGCACCGGCCGGGCACCGAAGCGATCGACGGCGAAGCCGGCCGCCGTCTGTCCGATGCCGGAAATCGCGTAGAAGATCGCGCCGAGCGCCCCGACCTCGGCATAGTTCATGCCGAAATGCGGGATGACGATGATCAGCAGCGTCGCCAGCGCCAGCTGATAGAAATGACTCAACCCGTGCGCGACACCGACGATGCCGATGACCCGCGCATCGCGGCCGACTGATTCCGACACCGCCACCGACATGGGCACTCCGACCAAAACCGACGCGTCGTGCTCGCTGTGGCGGCGCGACATAACGAAACTTTACGCCAGACGCCACGACGCGGCGAGCCGTGGCGCCTCATGGCTGGTCTGCCGCCGACGGGCCGCTCGCACCGCCGGTCGCAATCGCCTGTTCCGGCAGGACAAAAGGGCTGTCGCGGCGCAGCCTGCCGGGCCGGGCGAGCGCCTCGACAAGTCGGCCGTTGGTGCCATCGCTCGGTCTAGCCATTGTGGCGTTGCCGGAGCTGGCCTTCACGCTGCCGCCATCGGATCGCGTCGCACCGCGGTGCCGCGGTCGGCCGAGCGTGCCCTTCAACCTGCGCGCAGGGTCTCACGCCACGGCCATTCGACGCTCTGCCATGAGCGCGCCGATCGGCGATGCCACTGTTGCGTGTGGCGCGACGCCAGGCGCGGCGGCTGCGCAGCGAGGCCGCTGGCGATGAAACCGCCCGTGCCGGGCCCACGACAGCTGCAGCGCCGTCCGTCCGGTGGCGTGCTTTACAGCGGCAAGTGACGGCCTATAGACTTTCCATGTCGGCGCCGATCAGAGAACAAACAGCACGGACGGCGGACCGTTTCAAACACCGACAGCACGATCGAGTTGGGAGGATCTGACAATGGCGACAATTCGGCGACGCAGATTCGCGAAGGGAGCGGCCGTCGGCACGGCCGCGATGGCGGCAGCCTCGGTCATCGGTGCACCGGCCATCTCACAGAATCGCATTGAGTGGCGCATGGTGACGAGTTGGCCGAAGCTGTTCCCCGGCGGCGGCACGGGCGCGGTACGGTTTGCCGAGAAGATCGAGAAGGCGACCAACGGCCGCCTGACCATCAAGGTGTTCGCCGCCGGCGAGCTGGTGCCGGCCTTCGAGGCGTTCGACGCGGTGCAGCGCGGCACGGCGGATTGCATGAACTCGGCATCGTACTACTGGCAGAACAAGGCCAAGGTGCTGAGCGTCTTCACGACGTTGCCGTTCGGCATGACCAACTACGAGACCGTCGCCTGGATGCGCCACGGCGGCGGCCAGGAGTTGTGGGACGAGGTCTACGCCAAGTTCGGTCTCAAGGGCTTCCACTCCTCGTCGACCGGCGTCCAGATGGCCGGCTGGTTCAACAAGGAGATCAAGTCCTCGGCCGACTTCAACGGCCTGAAGATGCGCATCCCCGGGCTGGGCGGCGAGGCGCTGCGCAAGCTCGGCGCCACCATCGTCAACCTGCCGGTGGGCGAGATCTTCGGCGCACTGCAATCCGGCGCGATCGACGCCACCGAGTGGGTCGGCCCATGGCAGGATCTCGCCGCCGGCTTCTACAAAGTGGCGAAATACTACTACTGGCCCGGCATGCACGAACCCGCGGTGCTGGCCGAGACCTCGGTGAACAAGGCGAAGTTCGAAGCGCTGCCCAAGGACGTGCAGCAGATCTTCGCCTATGTCTGCAGCGAGGAGTACCTGCAGCAATCCTCGGAGGCAGATGCCAGCAACGCCGGCGCGCTGGCGACCCTGATCACCCAGCACAAGGTGCAGCTCAAGCATCTGCCGGAGGAGTTCCTCAAAGCCTACGGCAAGGGCTGGAACGAGGTGCTGACCGAGCTGCGCGATACCGGCGACGAGCTGACCAAGAAGGTTCTGGACTCCTACTACAAGTTCCAGCGCGAGCAGATGTCGTGGAGCCGCATCGGCATGCAGGAATACCTCAACGCCCGCCTGGTCGGCTTCAAGTTCAACTAGCCGCAACCGTCTGGCACTCCCCGCCCGAGTCGGGTGGGGAGTGGCCGACGTCAGTCCTTGCCCTGCAGCAGGCGATCAAGCAGCGGATCGCTGCCCGACGAGGTCGGTGCCGGCGGCTTGAGCAGCTTGTCGAGCACCGAATCGGGCGTCTGTTCCGGCGCACCTTTCGCCGCGACCGGTTCGGGAAACAGCACGTCCGGCAGCCAGGTGGCCAGCTCCGGCACCATCCACAGCAGGGCGATGCCGACGATCTGCAGGCCGACGAACGGAACCACGCCGCGATAGATGTCCATCGTCGTGATCGACGGCGGCGCCACGCCGCGCATGTAGAACAGCGCGAACCCGACCGGCGGCGTCAGGAAGGCGGTCTGCAGGTTCATGCCGATCATCACGCCCAGCCAGACCCCGTCGATGCCCATGCCGATGATCGTCGGCGCGGTGATGGGCACGACGATGAGCACGATCTCCAGCGTGTCCATGAAGAAGCCGAGCACGAACATCACGACCATGACCGCCAGAATGGCGCCGACGGCGCCGCCCGGCGTGCCGGTGAGAAGCTGCTCGATCATGTGCTCGCCGCCCAGCCCGCGGAACACCAGCGAGAAGACCGACACGCCCAGCACGATGCCGAACACCATGGCGCTGATCACCGCCGTGTTGCGCATCACGGTGAGCAGCACGCTGTAGGAAAAGGCGCGGTTGAGCGTCGCCAGGACGATGGCACCGATGGCGCCGATCGAGGCCGCTTCGGTCGGCGTCGC
>JAHCJT010000377.1 GCA_026126245.1 Alphaproteobacteria bacterium | reverse complement strand
ACGCGGGCCACAGCCCGACCCGCGACCATCAGAGCGCACTTCGCGGCACCGCCACTACTCTGCGGTTCACAAGACGCCCCGTCGTTCGCGGGAGGGGCGCTTATAGAAGCGGCCTCCACCCCCGTCAACGAATTTTTAAGCACCGACGACAGGCCGCCCGCGTCGAATTGTCGGCACAACGGAACCTATTGTTGTTATTGCGAGATTCATCGATTTTCGCAACAATACCTAGAGGTCGATGAGATGTGGGCAAACTGTGCACAACAGCCCGCCGACACCTGCACCGACCCGACGGCGACACGCCTCGTGCCGCGCTGCCGACAGCCCTTCGGGTGACCATTCGCTCGGTGGTCGGCACGCATCGCGGGTGAACCAGAAGCGCCGCCCCATGCCCCCTCCACCTGCCCGTCAGGGATGCGCGGATGCGCGACCAGCCCGATCTACTGGAATTGCCACCGCGCCATGATCGGCGGCCCGCGCCCGGCGGGTCGCCGCCAATCCCGGACGTCGACGCCGCCGATCTACCCTCGGCCGCCACGGGCGGGACCGAACCTTGGCGGCAGCCAACGCTGGTATCGATCGACCTGCCACGCAACACTGGCGCGATCTGGCTGAAGCGCGGCGCCGGCGTCGTCGGCATCGCGCTGATCGCGGCGATCGGCTGGATTGCCCTCGACCGAAATCCGACGCCGCCAACGCAAGCGCCGACCGCCGGCACGACCCCTGTCCATGCCGTCGATCTGCCACTGCCCCAGGACGTTCCGCCGCCGGTGCAGTCGTCCGACATCGCCGCGACACCGGCGCCGATCCCGGCTGGCGCATCGCAGCCGCCGTCGTCTGACGTCGAACCGCCATCGCCTCGCGCCGAGGCACCCGCACCGGCACCGCCATCAACCTCGCCGGACGCGGGCGCGCCGCCACCCACCGCCGCCGCAACGCCGCGCGACGAGGATGACGAAGACAAGCCGGAGCCGACCGACCACTACGAGGTGACGGTCCGTATCGAAAAGGGCGACACGCTGGAGAGCCTGCTGCGCGACATGGATTTCGCGCCCGACGCGATCCACAATGCTTTCGCGGCGTTGAAGCCGGTGTTGAAGAATGCGCATCTGCCGGTCGGCGAAACCATCACGCTGCGGGTGCAGACGCTGCCGCAGGCCGATGCCAAGCCGATCCTGCAGGGTCTCGTCATCCGGCCCGAGGCGCGGCGCGAAATCACTCTTGAGCGCGGCAGCGACGGCGGCTACGCCGCCAAGCAGCGGACCTTCGACGTCGTGCTCAAGCTGGTGCGCACCGGCGGCGTGGTCAAAGGCTCGCTGCGCGGGAGCGCCGATGCCGCCGGCATTCCGCCGCCCGTGCTGTCCGAGATGCTGCGCGCATTCTCGTGGGACGTGAACTTCCAGTACGACGTCAAGGGCGGCGACCGCTTCGCGGTGCTGATCGAACAACCCTACACGACGGATGGGCGCCTGGTGAGCAGGGGTCGCGTGCTGTGGGCCCAGATCACCACCGGCGCCGGCAAGGCGGTCTACAACATCTATCGATTCAAGCCGAGATCCGGTGCCGATTTCTTCTACTACGGCAACGGCCAGAGTGTGGTGAAGTCATTCCTGCGCACACCCATGGATCTGTCGCGGGTGTCGTCGCGCTTCGGCCTGCGCAACCATCCGATCCTCGGCTTCACCTCGATGCACTCCGGCGTCGACTTTGCCGCGCCTTACGGCACGCCGGTCCTGGCCGCCGGCGCCGGCACCGTGGTGGCCGCTGGCCCCAACGCCGGCTACGGCAACTGGGTCAAGATCGATCACGGCAGCGGCTATGCGACGGGCTACGGACATCTCGCACGCTTCGCGCCCGGCATCCGTCCCGGCGTCCGCGTTCGCCAAGGTCAGGTCGTCGGCTTCGTCGGCAGCACGGGGCTGTCGACCGGCCCGCACCTGCACTACGAACTGCACCAGAAGGGCAAGCCGGTGAATCCGCTCAACGCCCGCGCCACGCAGCGCGCCAGTCTCACCGGCAAGGACCTCGAGATGTTCAGGGCGACGGTCGGCAAGACCGATCGGGCGCGCGACGGCGCCGAGCTGATCGCGGCGCGGGTCGGCAGACCCTCCGGAAACTGAACACGGCGCACTGCGCGATGGCGGTGGCGCCTACAGCGCCGCAAGCAGGGCGTCGTCGAGCCCGGCGCGCGCCAGGCGCGGCAGGAAATTGGGCCGCACGCCGCTGGCGACAAAGCGGCCGGCGCGCTGGTCGAAGCTGAACAGATCGCGGCACACCAACGCCTCACCGACGATCGCCAGATCGCCGACATGCGTCACACGGCGCACGTCGCCGGCGGCGCGGGTCAATGACACGACAAGCTGGAAAGCATGTGCCAGACGCCGACGCGTCGCCAGCGGCGCGACCGGCGCGCCGGCACCGCGCAAGGCCGCTTCCAACCGGCCGAGCGCATCCTGTGGCGTTGCCGCCAGCACGCTTGCGATCAGTCCGCCCGCTTCGGCCGCCGGCGAGGCGACCAGGCCTGGCATCATCGCCTCGGTGACGTCGGCGACAACCAGACGATCGGGACGCAACGCCAGCGCCGCCGCGAGAGCCTGGGCCGGGTCAATGCGCGCACCGTCACCGGCGGTGAGTCGCACGTGGTTGGCCAGCTCCGGCCAACTCTCGCTGCCGCTTCCCAGGGTAACGACACGGTCCTCGCTGGCCGCGGCGCCCACCAGCGCCGACAGGAGTGCGGCCTTGCCCGACCCCTCCATGCCGCAGACGAGGATGTTCACCCCGCTGCGGACGGCAAGGCGCAGGACGACCGCCATCTGTGGCGACAGCGCACCTTCGGCGACCAGCGAATCGAGACTGATGGCCCGCGCCGCCGGCCGGCGGATCACGAGGTACGGGCCCGACGGCGCCAACGGCGGTCCGACCACCGTGACGCGCGTGCCATCGCCGAGTTGTCGATCGAGCAACAGCTCGTGCTCGAAGACTGCTGTGTCGCCCACGCGCAGCACCAGCCGCCGGGCCACGTCGTCGAGTTGCGCGGCGTCGCGAAACGTCGTCGGCGCCGGCTCGAGGCGGCCGTGACGGTCGAAGAACACCGACCGTGGCCCATTGACCAGAATCGCCGCGACACTGTGATCGCGCAGAGGATCCTCGAGCGGCCCGAGGCCGAACAGTTCGTCGAACGCCAATCCAACCAGCCGGTCGCGGCTTGTATCGCCGACTCTGATGCCAGCGGATGCCAGCGCGGCGTCGATCACGCTGGCCAGCCAGCCCGTGACCGCCTGCCGCCCGGCGCTCAGGGCCGGCGCGGCGTCGCGCTGCGCCTGCAGCACCGACAAGATGGCCGCCAGTGCCGCCTCGGCGCTGACCGACGCAGCCTGCCGTGGCGGCTGGGCCACCGGCCCAGGCGGCGGCTGGCGTGACGGCGTCTCCGGCGGCGGCGCAGGCTTCACCTCAGGCTGCGGCGGTGGCGCCTCGGGTCGCGGCGATAGCGTCTCCGGGCCCGGCGGCGCAACCGGCCCGGGGCGAGGCTCGAGCGAAACCAGCGCGGACGGCAGGTCGGGCGTCACAACGGGGGGTGGCGGTACGGCTGGCGCCTCGCCATTCCAGCTTCCCGAAGGCGGTCGCGCACGGCGGCCATTGCGGTCGACGAATGCCACCAGCGCATCACTCGTGGCGGCCGCCGGCGCCACCGTGAGCGGCGGCGCCGCCTGTGGGAGCGGGGGCGGCGGCGGCGGCGCGGCGGGC
>JAHCJT010000376.1 GCA_026126245.1 Alphaproteobacteria bacterium | reverse complement strand
TAGGCATCAATGTAGGAGTCCATCGTGGGCAAGGCGCGGCTGCCGACGCCCATGCCCTTGAGATTGTAGATCGGCTTGGAGAATACGGGGAACGACGGCGGCGGCACGCCGTGCGGCGCCGCCATGAGGCCCTGGCTGGCAGCCACCGCAAGCTTGTCATAGACCCAGCGATGCTTCGGGAACCACTGCCACGCGTCACTGTCTTCGGTCGGGATCAGGACGTCGGCCGGACAGGATACGGACTCGAAATACTGAAGCCGCCACGGGTCGGCCTCACAGATCGGCATGGCGGGGTGATCCCCGAACGAACGACATCGCGCGAATGCATCGATGCCGGCAAGCGTGCGCGCGCAGTGTGGCACGCGGGGCGCACAGGCGGAAGCGTGGCGCGTTTTGTGTCCCGTCAGACAATTGTCATCTGCACGCCAAGTTACCTGCCATGAGATGTCAGGTTTGGTGGACTACCGTTCGGGCGCGTAGAGCGGCGTTGATCACAACTGCGCCGTGGTGGACGAAACGAGGTTGATTCGATGCCTAAAACGGGACCTTATTCGCCCGTCGAGCATGGCCCGTCGTGCAACTTTCCAGGCCGTGCGTCGTTGTCGCGTGGCAATCGGACGGTTCCTGCGGAGCGAGGCGTGCCGGCTGACATTGATGAGCTTCCCGGCCGACAGCTTGACCGCGCCGCGCAGGCGGCTCGGTACGCGGATGTGCGTGCCTTCAGCGAACGACTGGCGTCGCCGCTGTCGGCGGAAGACCAGACCGTGCAATCGATGCCCGACGTCAGTCCCACGAAGTGGCACTTGGCGCATACCACGTGGTTCTTCGAGACGTTCATCCTCGCGCGCTTCGACCCGGGCTACCGGCCGATCGATCCGCAATTCAACTATCTTTTCAATTCGTACTACGAGGCGGTGGGTGCGCGGCATCCGCGACCGCAGCGTGGTCTCATTTCGCGGCCCGGTGTCGCGGACATCCTGGCCTACCGAAACCACGTCGATCGGGCGATGACCGATCTGATTACGCGCGACGCGTCGTCGCCCGATCCGCAATTGCGGGACCTGCTGGAGCTTGGCCTGCATCACGAGCAGCAGCATCAGGAGCTGATCCTGATGGACATCAAGCACGTGCTGTCGGTGAACCCGCTGCGGCCGGCCTATCAGCTTCGAGCGCCAGATCCCGACGGCGTGGCGGAACCGATGCGCTGGATCCGGTTTGACGGCGGGCTGGTCGAGATCGGCCATGCCGGGAACAGCTTTGCCTTCGACAACGAGGGGCCGCGTCATCGCCAGTGGCTGGAGCCGTTCGCGTTGGGATCGCGACTCGTGACGTGCGCCGAGTTCCTGCGCTTCATCGATGATGATGGCTACCGCCGACCCGAGTTCTGGTTGTCGGAAGGCTGGGCGGCCGTCAACAGCCGCGGTTGGTCGGCGCCGCTCTACTGGGAGGCCATCGACGGCCGATGGCAGGTGTTCACGCTGGCCGGTCGCCGGCCGGTCGCGGCGGACGAGCCTGTCTGCCATGTCAGCTTCTTCGAGGCGGCCGCCTACGCCAAGTGGGCCGGCAAACGCCTGCCGACCGAAGGCGAGTGGGAACACGCGGCCGCCACTGTGCCGCTGCGTGGCGTCTTTACCGACAATCCCGCCCTTCATCCGCTGCCGGCGCCAAAGCGGCCCGGCCTGCAACAGATGATCGGCGATGCCTGGGAATGGACCGCCAGTCCCTATGTCGCCTATCCGCGCTTTCGCGAACCGCCAGGCGCGGTCGGCGAGTACAACGGCAAGTTCATGGCCAATCAGATGGTGCTGCGCGGCGGGGCGGCGGTCACACCGCCGGGCCACGTCCGCATCACCTATCGCAATTTCTTTCCACCGGACGCACGCTGGATGTTCGGCGGGATCCGGCTGGCGGAGGACGCCTGATGCAGCGAAATCTGAATGTCAAAGCCGATCGGCCGTCTCCGGAGAGGGAATTCGAAGCGTCGGTGCTGCACGGATTGTCGCGGCGGCCGCGCGCCATTCCCGCCAAGTTCCTGTACGACGCGCAGGGATCGGCGCTGTTCGACGCCATCTGCGAGCTGCCCGAGTACTATCTGACACGGACCGAGATTTCGATCCTGCGGGAGTGTGCGCCGCAGATCGCCGCCCTGGCGGGCCCGGCGCGGCAGCTCATCGAGTTCGGCAGCGGCTCGAGCGTCAAGACGCGCCTGCTGCTCGACTCGATGGAGAAGGTGTCGGCCTATGTGCCGATCGACATCTCGGGCGAGCATCTCGAGGCGACGTGCCGGCGCCTGCGCGGCGACTACCCGTCGTTGACTGTCGTGCCGGTCTGCGCTGACTACATGGAGCTGCAGGACCTGCCGTGGGTGCCCGGCACGGGCGCGCCGTCAAGGCTCGGATTCTTCCCGGGCTCGACGATCGGCAATCTGGAGCCGGCTGATGCGCGGGCATTCCTGCAAAAGGCGCGGCAACTGCTCGGCGACGAGGGCGCGCTGGTGCTGGGCGCCGATCTGAAGAAGGATCCCGGCATGCTGCATGCCGCCTACAACGACTCGGCGGGCGTGACGGCGGCGTTCAGCCTCAACCTGCTGCGACGCATGAACCGCGAACTGAACGCCAATTTCGATATTGATGGCTTCGAACACGAGGCCTTCTACAATGGCGGTGCCGGCCGGATCGAGATCTATATCCGCAGCCTGCGGCCGCAAACGGTGGCCGTTGCCGGGCAGCGGTTCTTCTTCGACGCGGGCGAACGGGTGCACACCGAGTATTCCTACAAGTACGATCTCGGTGACATTGATAGCCTGGCAGCGCAGGGCGGCTTTGCCCGCGTGCGCACGTGGACAGATCCGGACCGCTTGTTCAGCGTGCACTATCTCGTTGCCGCCTGACCCGCGGACGGCGGCGTCTCATTCCGCGGCGCTGACCGACCGCTCGACGGCCGGCCGCGCGGGGGACAGCAGCATCCACAACAGGCCGACGACCTGCAGGGCGACGAACACCATCACGGCGGCGGCGTAGCCTTCCGGCGCGTAACCCGTTGCCGTCTTGGGCCACAGGTCGAGGATTTTCCCCTGGCCCCACTGCGCAGCGAGCACGGCGGGAAAGACCACGAAGTTGAGACTCGTGGTGGCGCGGCCCGACAGTTCGATGGGAAACGCCTGCTGCAGCGGCGTGAAATAGATGATGGCGATCGGTCCGATGAAGCCGAACGCGAGCATCAGCGCCATCACCTGCGCCGTCGGGGCGCCGCGCCACAAGTCGGTGAAGGCCATGCTGGCGTTGAGTACAAGAAACGCCGCCATGGCCGCGTTGGCGGTCACAAGGTAGGGCACGCCGCGCCGCGCCAGCACGCCGGCCGACCAGCCGGTCGCGACGAAGCCGATCGTCATGCCGACCGCCAGCCAGAAGAGCTGCGCGGTGCCCGCGGCGCGATCCAGTCCCACGACGTCGCGTAGCCAGGGTCCCGCCCACAGCGACTGAAAGGCGAAGAACGCCGCTTGCTGGACGGCTACCAGCGGTGCCAGCCGCCAGAAATAGCCGTCGCCCATGATGTGACCGACGCCACGGAACTGCACGTTCAGGGGCGGCGACGCCGTGGCGACGCCACGCTCGGGCACGACCAGGAAAAGCAATGCCGAGACGGCGACGGTAATCGCGCCGAGGCCGAAGAACACATTGCGCCACCCGGCCAGTCCCAGAGCGAGCTCGACCGGCTCTGTCGCCGCCAGGGCGCCGAGGCCGCCGGCAGCCATGTGCA
>JAHCJT010000375.1 GCA_026126245.1 Alphaproteobacteria bacterium | reverse complement strand
ACCGCCGGACGGCGGCGCCACTGGCGGTTTCGGGCCGTCGGCGGCGGGTGGTGGCGCTGCGTCGGGCTTCGTTGCGCCGGCCGCCGGTGGCGTCGGCGGTTTGGGCGCCGCGGTTTCGGGCGGCGGCGCGGCCGGTGCCGGCGGTGAGGGTTTGACGGCGTCGGGTGCCGGCGCCGACGGGATGACCAATGTCACCGTGCGCCTGAGGGCCGGGTCGCGGCCCGATCCTCCGACCCCGACCCAGGCAAGCCAGTCGCGCCCGCCATCGAGATGTCCCACGGCCAGGGCGCCAACACCCAGCAGCAGCGCGCCAGCCACGCCGTAGACGATGTACATGCCGAAGCCGCGTCGCGCATGGTTGTGCACCGGCGCGACATAGTGCACGCGCCGTTGCCGCCGAGACGAGGGATCGACCGTCATTCCCGCAACGCTCCGCTACGCCCGCCGTCATGCCGACGGGGGTGCATCATAGCAGAGCCGTGCACGTCATGGCTTGCCGCCGGGCCCGCCCGGCGTCGCGGCCGCATGGGCGCGACCGCTCAGCCTCCCCGCTGGCTGTACAGCGTGATGCCGCGGATCAGGTCCATGGCTCGCTGCAACTGATAGTCGCCGGCCGACTGGGCCGCCGGCTCGTTGGGGTCCTGCGGCTGGCCGTCCTTGGAGTCGGTCGACGGCGTGCCCTCGGGCTTCGGCGCGTCCGGCCCCTTGGGCTGGGTGCCCTCGCGGCGGCTGTTGGGATTGGTGATCGAGCCGCGCAGGTTTTCCTCGCGCGTGCGATCCTGGGTCTTGATCGGTTCGACCTTGGCCTGCTCGACCTCGATGTCGGGTTTGATGCCTTCCTTCTGGATCGAGCGGCCCGACGGCGTGAAATACAGCGCCGTCGTCAGCCGCATCGCGCCGCCGCCGGTCACCGGCATGATGGTCTGCACCGAGCCTTTGCCGAAGCTGCGGGTGCCCAGGATGATGGCCCGGCGATGGTCCTGCAGCGCGCCGGCGACAATCTCGGATGCCGACGCCGAGCCGCCGTTGACCAGCACCACGATCGGCCGGCCTTCGGTCAGATCACCCGGCTTGGCGTTCCAGCGCTGCACGTCCTCGGCCTTGCGGGCACGGGTCGAGACGATCTCGCCCTTGTCGAGGAAGATGTCACTGACGGCGATCGACTGGTCGAGCAGACCACCGGGATTGTTGCGCAGGTCGAGAACAACGCCCTTCCACTTCGGCCCCAGCTCCTTCTTGAACTTCTCGAGTGCCGCGCTCAGGCCGCTGGCGGTCTGTTCGGTGAACGACGTGATGCGCACATAGCCGATATCGCCGCCCTCGACCCTCGAGCGGACCGACTGGATCTTGATGACGGCGCGGCTGAGCACGAGATCGAACGGATCCTTGCCCTGGCGGCGCACGCCGAGCTTGATCTTGGTGTCGACCTTGCCGCGCATCTTCTCGACGGCTTCCTGCAAGGTCAGGCCGAGCACCGGCTGATCATCGAGCGTTACGATCAGGTCGCCCGGCTGCAGTCCCGCCTTGGCGGCCGGCGTGTCGTCGATCGGCGTGACGACCTTGACCAGGCCGTTTTCCATGGTCACTTCGATGCCCAGCCCGCCGAATTCGCCCCGCGTCTGCACTTGCATGTCGCGGAACTGCTTGGGGTTCATGTAGGAGCTGTGCGGGTCGAGCGAGGCCAGCATGCCGTTGATCGCGGCCTCGATCAGCTCGGTCTCCTTGGGCGGCTCGACGTAGTCGTTGCGGATCCGCTCGAGCACGTCGCCGAACAGGTTGAGCTGCTGGTAGAGCTCGCTCTTGTCGCTCTTGGGCTTGTCCTTGTCCGCCCCCTTGTCCTGGGCCCAGGCAAGGCCGGGAGCCGTCGCCAGCGAGAGGGACAGAACGGCCGCGAGTGCCGAAAGGCGCGTGAGTTTCATGACTCTTTCCAAGGCCAGGGGGGGGCGATAAAGGCCGCTGAACGGCCACGATACCTGCCGCTTTATGGCCGAACAAGGGCGCCCGCGGGCGACTCGCGCAATGGTGTGCGGCGCCGCGCCGCGCCGCAACGCCACGCTGGCCATCCTGTACCGGTGTCGCCGGCGTGCGCCCGCCGGACGGCGGCGACGTCAGGCGCCGGCCCGCGCCAGACGCTGGCTGCGCCAGCGCATGAACCGCATCGCCAGCCGGCTCAGCCAGGCGTTGAGGCGGCCGGTGGCGTCCAGCCCGGCGGCCTTGAGCACCATGGCAACGCCGCGCTGGACGTGACCCGGCCGATACACGGCGTAGGCCCGCCGGGCGTAGGCGGCGGCATAGGTGGCGCGGTCGTAGGCCTGGCCGGGCGCCGCGTTGGCGGCGTAGTAGGCATAGGCCAGCTCGTCGTCTTCGCTCTCGTGGATACGGGCGAGGCCGATCCGCAGCCGGCCCCACTTGCCGAGGTTCTCTCGCGCCAGCCAGCGGCGCATGTGGGTGTAGAACAGCTTGTAGTGGCGGAATTCGTCGGCCGCGATGTTGGCGCAGATCTGCTTGAGCACCGGCTCCTGCGCGGCATCGCGCAGGGCGCTGTAGTAGGAGCTGGTGCCGGTTTCCACGATGCACCGCGCCATCAGTTCGCCGGCGCGCGTGCCGCGCACCGACGTGGTGGCGTCCAGCGGCAGCTTGTAGCCGTCGGTGAACTTCCTGAACGCGGCGGCGAAGTCGAAGGTCGGATCGGCCATCATGGCCCAGCGGCCCAAGGCGTCGCCGTGCTGGACCTCCTCGCGCGCCCACGCGCTGACGGCCGCCTTGAACTCGGCGTCCTCGCCGAAGACGTTGTTGAGGTAGATGGCATAGTCGTCGCCGTTGCGCTCGACCAGCGCCGCCGCCTTGACCAGCCGCAACAGGTCGGGATCGACCTTCGAGCGATCGAAGTCGCCCCACGCGATGTCGTCCAGAGTCCAGTCCTTCATGAACCCCGCCGGCGGCCGCGGCCGCCGTCCCCTGCCAGCATCGGCCTTCGCACAGACCGACACGCACCTGTCATACAAAGGGAGAAAGGGCCGGCTTTCAACCGGCCCTTTCGTCACTCGAAAGAAAATTTCCCTATGGAGCGGAGGGTCTAGCGCCCCGTGTAGTAGGCGTGCATGCGCTGCAGTTCGCGCACCACGGCCACCGCCTGCTCGGCAGCGGCCTTGGCCGCTGGCGCGGTGGCGTCCTCCAGCTCCTCCTCGGCCTTGCGCAGACGCGCGGCCAGCTGGTCCGCCGTCACCTCGGCCAGGGGCGATGCCTCTTCCGCCAGGACGGCGCAGCGCTCCGGTGTCACGTCGGCGAAGCCGCCCGCCACCATGTAGCGTGCCGTCACCTTGTTGTCGTCGTAGAGCTCGACGACGCCGGGACGCACCGTGGTGATCATCGGGATGTGGCCGGGCAGGACGCCGAAATCGCCTTCGCTGCCCGGCACGACCACCATGTCGGACTCCGTCGCCACCAGTTCGCGCTCGGGCAACACGAGTGAAAATGCAACCTTGGCCATGTCAGGCGCCTCCGCTCAGCCGTCGCCTCAGGCCGCCTCGGCCGCCATCTTCTTGGCTTTGGCGATGGCCTCCTCGATGGTGCCCACCATGTAGAACGCGGCTTCCGGCAGATCGTCGTAGTCGCCCGCGACGATGCCCTTGAAGCCCTTGATCGTGTCCTCGAGCTTGACGAACACGCCCGGCGATCCGGTGAACACCTCGGCGACGTGGAACGGCTGGCTGAGGAAGCGCTGGATCTTGCGGGCGCGCGCCACCACCAGCTTGTCCTCTTCCGAC